>DJUV01000112.1 GCA_002440625.1 Rhodobacteraceae bacterium UBA6273
CCGGCGTCGCGCTGCGGGGCGTTCATGGGCGTCTCCTGATGAATAGGTTGCAGGCTCTTTATCGCAGCGGACGGGTTGCGGAAAGGAAGAATGCGACATGTTTGCCGCCACTCACGAATCCCGGTTCACCATGGGAAACTTTCGTGACCCGGCGCGGCGGCCCGGCGCTTATCCCGACGGGGCTTGCGTTCGCCGTGCCGGAATGGATCAATGCGCCCGGCAAGGAGACCGACCGCGACATGCCCCAGATCTGCTTCACGGCCAGCGACACCGAGGTGGCGCAATCGGCGCAGGCCCGGCTTGTGGCACGCTATGGCTCCTGCCCGATCGGGGAGGCCGAGGTGATCGTGGCGCTTGGCGGCGATGGCTTCATGCTCCAGACGCTGCACGCTACTGGGGCGATGGACGTGCCGGTCTACGGCATGAACTGCGGCACCATCGGCTTCCTGATGAACGAGTATGACGAAGACGGCCTTCCCGACCGTCTTGGGGCAGCCGAGGAAGAGGTCGTCAACCCGCTGGCCATGCAGGCCGAGAGCGTGGACGGCAAGAAGCACAGCGCGCTCGCCATCAACGAGGTGTCGCTTCTGCGCGCCGGGCCGCAGGCGGCGAAGCTCCGCATCACCATCGACGGCAAGGTGCGGATGGAGGAACTGGTCTGCGACGGCGCGCTGATTTCGACGCCCGCCGGATCGACCGCCTATAACTACTCCGCTCATGGCCCGATCCTGCCCATCGGCGCCGAGGTGCTGGCACTGACGCCGATGGCGGCTTTCCGGCCCCGGCGCTGGCGCGGGGCGCTACTGCCCAAGACCGCGAAGGTGCGGTTCGACGTTCTCGATGCCGCCAAGCGGCCGGTGATGGCGGATGCGGACGGGCGTTCGGCGCGCGACATTCTCTGGGTCGAGGTGCGCTCGGAACCCGCCGTCCGCCACCGCATCCTCTTCGACCCCGGTCACGGGCTTGAGGAACGGCTGACGCGCGAACAGTTCGTCTGAGGTCACGCCAATTCCTGAGATCAGGATCGGCCTGGCGTCTTCCAGCCTTCGATCTTGCGGTAAAGCGTCGAGGGCGAGACATCGAGCACCCGCGCCGCCCGCGGGATCGAGCCGCCGTGGCTGGAGATGGTAGCCTCGATCACCAGGCGTTCGACTTCCGCCAGCGGCTTTCCGACCAGCGCGTCAAGCGTCAGGACCGGAGCCATTTCCATGCGCCGGGCCGGGATGTCATGTGCGGTATCCCCCAGAATCTCCGCCGGCAGCATGGACCTTGTGAGGGTATCGCCATTGTTCAGCACTACCACATGGCGCACGACATTCAGAAGCTGGCGGACGTTGCCGGGCCAGTTCAGTGAACGGAATAAGGCCTTGACCTCGTCATCAATCGTCGCGAAGGCGCGGCCTTCCTCGCGCGCGTAGCGCCAGAGCGCGGACCGGGCGATCACGTTCACATCCTCGCCCCGGTCGCGCAGCGGCGGCATGTGGATCGGTACGACGTGCAGCCGGTAGTAGAGATCCTCGCGGAACTGCCCGCGCCGCACCGCCTGCATCGGATCGCGGTTGGTGGCGCAGACGATCCGCACGTTTACCTTGCGCGGCCGCGCCGCGCCGACAGGCTGGATCGTCGAGGTCTGGAGGAAGCGCAAGAGCTTGGTCTGCAGATTGAGGTCGAGCTCGCAGATCTCATCGAGAAAGAGCGTGCCGCCATCCGCCGCCGCCGCCGCGCCGGGCTTGTCGGCGATGGCACCGGTGAAGGAGCCCTTGATATGGCCGAAAACCTCGGATTCCATCAGTTCCGTCGGGATCGCGCCGCAGTTGATCGGTACGAAGGGGCCATTGGCGCGGTTCGACAGGTCATGCACCGCCTGCGCGCAAAGCTCCTTGCCGGTGCCGCTTTCGCCGGTGATGAAAACGGTCGCCATCGACCGCGCGACGGAACGGATCCTTTCGTAGACCTGATGCATCACCGGCGACTCGCCGATGAACTCGCCGGGTGCGTCGATGCTCCGGTCAGGCCCCGGAACCGGGGCGGTGCCGGTCTCCGCCGATGCCAGCGCATTGTCGATCGCGTTCAGGAACCGCTGTTCATCGAACGGCTTGACGAGGAAATCATGTGCCCCGGCCCGCATCGCCGCGACCGCCTTGTTGATCGAGCCATTGGCGGTGATGACGATGACATGGGTGTCCGGCCGGATCGAGAGCATTTCCTGCAGAAGATCAAGGCCATCGCGGTCCGGCAACATGAGGTCAAGAAGCACGACCGCCGGCCGCATGGTGCGAAACGCCGCAAGCCCCGAAGCGCCATCGCCCGCCGAGCGCACGGTGTAGCCCGCAGTCTTCAGCACGGATTCGTAGACAAGCTGCAGCGACGGCGTGTCTTCGACCAGAAGCAGCGGTTCGCTCCGCATCAGCCGTCACCCCGGCTGGCTCTTTCCTTCGAGATGAAATGGATCAGCCGGTCAAGCTGGGCGAGGCACTCTTCCCCGAGAAGGCTGAGATCACCCCCCTCGCGCCGGTGCGCCACCGCGTTCAGCGTCTGCGCCAGCTTGCAGAGCCGTTCCGCGCCGACCGCTCCGGCAAGCGCGATCAGGACATGGGTTTCCGACCGGATGGCTGCGAGATTGCCTTCGGCAAGCCCCGCGACCAGCCCGCGTTCGGCATTGCGAAGATCGGTGCAGAGGCGCTGCAACAGTTCCCGGGATGCCTCCGGCCCGGCGACTTCAAGCAGGCGATCGAAGCTCTCCCGGTGAAACTCCGCCAGTTCGGCGCAGGGTTCCGCGATGACTTCCTCGGGGCTGAGTGCCGCGCGACGCAGGACATTACCGATGGCCGCGCCGAAGGCCTCGACGCTGCCCAAGGGTTTGGCGAGGATCGCATCTGCCCCGGCGGCATAGATCGCGTCCCGGTTGGCGCGCAGCACATAGGCGGTGATCGCGACCACCGGCATCCGCGAATAAAGCCGGTCGTTGGCCCGCACCGCGCGGATCACGTCGATCCCGCCGAGGCGCGGCATCTCGATGTCGATGAGCGCGAGGTCGAACTCCTCCCGCTCAAGCCAGTTCAGGGCCTGAACCCCGTCCGCCGCAACCTCGTATTCCGCGCCGAGGCTCGACAGCATCTGGCCGATCAGCAACTGGTTGGTGGCGCTGTCCTCGGCCACCAGAACCTTGGTCCGGCTCAGGTCGGGCAGGTCCGGCGTGTCACCCCGAAGCCCGGTCGACAGGGCGGATACCGGCAGTTCCAGCGTGACGCGAGCACCGCCTTCGGCAAGGTTCTCGACCGAGATAGTGGCGCCGAGCAGTTCCGACAGGTTCTTGGTGATGTGCATGCCGAGGCCCTGGCCCGGCTTGCCGGTGCCATCGGGGCGGCCGCGATACTGGAAGAGCCGCGCCAGCGCCTCGGGCGAGAAGCCGGGGCCCTGGTCCTGCACCGAAAAGCGCAAGGCGCCCTCGGGGGAGCGGCCGACATCGAGCCAGATGCTGCCGCGATCGGTGTATTTGATGGCGTTCGACAGGATGTTCGACAGGATGCGGTCCAGCGCCACGCGGTCCACCATCAGCACCTGTGGCAGGTCTGGCTCAAGCCGAAAGGTCAGCTGCAACCCCTTCTCGCTGGCCCGGCCCGACCAGCGCATCTCGACATCGTAGAGGAACCGCTCAAGCTGGACGTTCGACCGCTGCGCCACCACCACGGCATCTTCGCCGAAGATCGCGGCCATCGCTTCCTCGAGAAGGCGGGCGAGCGTTTCGCTTGCCGTGCGCACGCGCTCAAGCTGAAGCCGGGTGGCGGGGTCGGTCCCCTCCTGGTCGATCAGGCGCAGCCCGCCGATGATGTCGGAGACTGCGGCGCGCAGGTCATGGCCAAGCAGTGTCATGCCGCCGGCATCGACCGGCTTGGCGTCCTTGGTGCTGGGCGTATCGTTGACCCGCATTACTCTTTACCTGGCGCTGAATGCGTCTTCATCTGGAATACAAGTGGAGGTTGCATCATGACAAAGTTGTATTCGAGTGCGCGCATTCCTCCAACATGTCTGAAACGACAAGTCGGTCACGCTGCAAAAAGGGCGCAACCGAGCCTGATTGTTTCGGACCGGCCGGGCCGGGTTCACAGAGCGTTCATCCAGCGGGATAGCCGAGCGCTTTCAGAGCCACCGCGATCTCGTCCAAGATCAACGGATCGTCGATGGTCGCGGGCATCTTGAACGCCTCGCCATCGGCGATCTTGACCATGGTGCCGCGCAGGATCTTGCCCGACCGGGTCTTCGGCAGCCGGTCGACGACGCAAGCGAGCTTGAAGGCCGCGACCGGGCCGATCTGGTCGCGGACGAGTTTAACGCATTCCTTGACCACATCCTCATGCGGGCGGTTGGTGCCTTTGTTGAGGCAGAGGAAGCCGAGCGGCATCTGGCCCTTCAACTGGTCGGACACCCCGATCACCGCGCATTCCGCGACATCCCTGTGCGAGGCGAGAACCTCCTCCATCGCCCCGGTGGACAAGCGGTGGCCGGCGACGTTGATGACGTCATCGGTGCGGGCCATGATGTAGAGATAGCCGTCCTCGTCGATGTAGCCGGCATCGCCGGTTTCGTAATAGCCGGGGAAGTGGCTGAGATACGACTTCTTGAAGCGCTCTTCGGCATTCCAGAGCGTGGCGAGCGTGCCGGGGGGCAGGGGTAGCTTGATGGCAATGGCGCCAAGCGTGCCGGGCGCCACCGGATGGCCGCCCTCGTCAAGCGCCTGCACGTCATAGCCGGGCATCGGTACGGAAGGGGAGCCGATCTTGACGGGCAGTTCCTCGATCCCAAGCGGGTTGCCGGCGATGGGCCAGCCGGTTTCGGTCTGCCA
>DJUV01000113.1 GCA_002440625.1 Rhodobacteraceae bacterium UBA6273
ATGGAGATGACCTCATCCTCGGTCACGCTGAGGGCATGGGCGATCTTCTGCACATGTTCTGGCCTGAGATCGCCCTCTTCCAGAGCGCCGATCCGGTTCTTCGCCTTGCGAAGATTGAAGAAGAGCTTCTTCTGCGCCGAGGTGGTGCCAAGCTTCACCAGGCTCCAAGACCTGAGGATATATTCCTGGATCGAGGCGCGGATCCACCACATCGCATAGGTGGCAAGGCGGAAGCCCTTTTCGGGATCGAAGCGCTTGACCGCCTGCATCAGGCCGACATTCGCCTCTGAGATCACCTCGGCCTGCGGCAATCCGTAGCCGCGGTAGCCCATGGCGATCTTGGCCGCGAGCCTGAGGTGCGAGGTGACAAGCCGGTGCGCCGCGGAACTGTCCTCATGGTCGGTCCAGCGCTTGGCCAGCATGTATTCTTCTTCCGGTTCCAGAAGTGGGAACTTGCGGATTTCCTGAAGATAGCGGTTCAGCCCCTGTTCGGGACTTGGCGCCGGAAGATTTGCGTAACTTGCCATATGGTTTCCTTCCCTCGTCCGGACCCTGTGACTTAGGTTGCAGGATAACGTCCTGCAAGCCCGTCCAGTAGATCACCAAGTTTAACGAACCATACGCGCGTTCCCGTCGCCGGGTTCCCTCTGTGTCGGCGATTTCACGCGGTTGTCAGAAGTCGTGCGCGAAAGGCCGCTCAGATGGCAATCCGCTCGCCAAGCTCGACCACGCGGTCGCGCGGCAGGTGATAATATTCGGACGGATCGGCGGCGACGCGCGACAGATTGGCGAAGATGCGGTCGAGGATAAGCTCGATGCCCGATCCCGTCGGCACCGGACGGCGACGGCCAAGGAAGAAGGTGGAGGCCATCACGTCGAACTTCAGCCCCGCCCGCCGCACATGCGCCATCGCGCGCGAGATGTTCGGCGTTTCCATGAAACCGAAGCGGAGGATGAGCTGGACGAAGGGTCCGCCGAGCGGGGTGATCGTCACACGTTCTTCCGCCGTGGCATAGGGGACGCGCAGGGTCTCGACCGTCAGGATCACCGTCTGTTCGTGCAGGACACGGTTGTGCTTGAGGTTGTGCAGAAGCGCGGACGGCACCGTGTCGGCATCTGGCGTCAGGAAGAACGCGGTGCCGGGGATCTTGTGGACCGAGCTTTTGCGCGTCATCGCCGGGATGAACCCGGACAGCGGCACGGCAAGGGCATGGACACGGGCAAGCATCGCCTGCGTTCCGCGCCACCACACCCACATCAGGAAGCCAAGGAGCGCCGCCACCATCACCGGCACATAGCCCCCATCGGTGAATTTCGTCAGGTTCGAGGCGAGGAAAGTCAGCTCGATCAGTGCGATCGGCGCGGCGGCGAGGATCGCCATTGAAGCAGAGAGCTTCCCCGAGCGCACGAAGTAGAGGATGCCCAGCGTCGTGGTCAGCAGCATCGTCCCTGTGACGGCTATACCGTAAGCCGATGCGAGGGCCGAGGAACTGCCGAAGGCGACAACGAGCCAGACGACACCGGCCAACAGGAACCAGTTGACGGTGCCGATATAGATCTGGCCGCTCTGGTCGCTCGCCGTATGACGGATCACCAGTCGCGGCAGGAAGCCAAGCTGCACCGCGCCCCGCGCCATCGAAAAGGCGCCCGAGATCACCGCCTGCGAAGCGATGACGGTGGCGATGGTCGCCAGCACGACGAAGAACGGCAGGAAACCGGGCGATGCCATGTTGAAGAACACGTTCTCCAGGCTGTCGGGTTGCGACAGGACCATCGCCCCTTGCCCGAGGTAGTTGATGACGAGAGCCGGCAGCACCAGCGCGAACCAGGCCATGACGATCGGCTTGCGGCCGAAATGCCCCAGATCGGCATAAAGCGCCTCGCCCCCCGTGACGGCTAGGAACACCGCGCCAAGGACGACGAAGGCGACGCCAGAATGTTCGATCAGGAAGGCCACTGCCCAATAGGGGTTGATGGAGGCGAGCACCGAGGGGTTGTCGCTGATATGCGCCAGACCGAGCACCAGCAGGGTCAGAAACCAGACCGCCGTCACCGGGCCGAAAAGCAGCGCCACGCTCGCGGTGCCATGCCGCTGCACCATGAATATCCCGAAGAGGATGCAGATGGTCGCCGGCACCACATAGCTTTCGACTGCCGGCACAACGAGTTTTGCCCCCTCGACCGCCGACAGGACCGAGATTGCCGGGGTGATGATCGCATCCCCGGCAAAAAGCGCCGCCCCTGCGATGGCAAGGACCAGGATCGGCAGGGAACGCCGGCCTATTGCAAGGCGCACCAGCGTGTAAAGCGCGAGGATGCCGCCCTCGCCCCGGTTGTCGGCGCGCAGGAGGACAAAGACATATTTCACCGTCACGATCAGGAAAATCGTCCAGATGAGAAGCGACAGGATGCCCAGGACCTCCGGCCGCCCCGGCGATCCGCCGGTCGCGTGAAGCGCCTCGCGGAAGGCATAGATCGGCGAGGTGCCTATATCGCCATAGACGACGCCGATGGCGCCCATCGTCAGGGCAAGGAAGCCCTGCCCCTTGCCGGCCTCTTCGTGGATGTCGTTTTCGACCTCGGATTCGCTTTTCAGGTAGTCGGCGATATCAAGCGCGTCGTCATCCGGCAGCGGTACATGGGACTGCTCGAAAGACGGAGTTTTGCCGGCGCTCATGGTGCCGCATCCTTTGATCTGTTGGGGAAAGTGGCGATCGGCGTTCGATCCGCTTCTTGGTGGCGCAGGCTTCCAGAGGCTCCACTCCGACTGCAAGGGCGGAGACAAATACGCGATTCCATGTGCAGACTCGTTTGCACCCGCAGAATTTATGCGAAGCGGAGCCTTTCGGCAATCATCACGAGTCGGAGAGGTCGCTGGAGGCGCAAATCACATGATTGTCAGCTGGATTGTCTGCCGACAACCTCGATCAACGTCTGAAAATCGGCCGGCAAGGGGCTGTCAAAGCTCAGTCTTTCGCCGCTCACCGGATGCAGGAAGCCAAGCGTCGCCGCATGAAGCGCCTGGCGCGGGAAGGCGGTGACAGCGGCGGCGCCCGCCCCGCCAAGGGCTGCGACCGAGGGCTTGCGCCGCCCGCCATAGACCGGATCGCCGACAAGTCCGTGGCCGGCATGGGCCAAATGGACCCGGATCTGGTGGGTGCGCCCGGTCTCCAGCCGGCATTCGACCAGCGCGAGCGCCGGGGGCTTGCCGAAGGTCTCCAGCACCTTCACCCGCGTCACCGCATGGCGCCCGCCGTCGAAGGTCACCGCCTGACGCTGGCGGTCAGTCCGGTGGCGGGCAAGCTGGGTGGTGATCTTAAGAACGCCTCCTGGCTCGAAGCTGGTGCCACGGACGCCGTGAAGGCGCGGATCGGCGGCATCCGGCACACCGTGGCAGAGGGCCAGATAGCGCCGCTCCGCCGTGTGCTTCTCGAACTGGCGGGCAAGGGCATGGTGCGCGCGGTCGGTCTTGGCGACGACAAGGAGGCCCGAGGTGTCCTTGTCGATCCGGTGGACGATGCCGGGACGCCTTTCGCCGCCGATGCCGGAAAGGCTGTCGCCGGCATGATGAAGAAGCGCGTTGACGAGCGTCTGGCCAGGCGAACCCGGCGCCGGATGGACCACCATCCCCGCCGGCTTGTCGATGACGATAAGGTCTGCGTCCTCATAGACCACGGTTAGCGGAATGTCCTCGGGCCGCGTATGGGTCTCTGCCGCCTCGGGCACGGCGATCTTATAGACCTCGCCCTCGGCCACCCGTGCCTTCGCGTCCGTGATGGCGAGGCCCGCGCGGCTGACCGCGCCCTCCGCCAGAAGCCGCGTGATCCGCGACCGCGACAGGGACGCTTCTTCTGGCACATCGCGCGCCAGCGCCTTATCAAGGCGGTCGGGCGGGTTCGGCCCGATCTCGACCCTTACGATGGATGCGGATATGTCCGACATGGCCCCTGCCCCGCAAGACCCGGCAACCCTGCCGCCGGAACTGCGCTTCCTGAAATGGCTGGTCACGGCGCTCGCCGGGACCATGATTATCGGCCTCATAACCATCGTGACGCTCTTTGTCATCCGCTTGCCGAAGGCGCCGGAGCCGCGCCCCGCCCTGCCCGAGGCGCTTCAGATGCCCGCGGAGCTGACGGCCGAGGCCGTCACCATGGGCCGCGGCTGGGTCGGCGTCGTCGCTTCCGGGGCGGCGGGCGAGGAATTCCTGATCTTCGACGCCACCTCCGGCGCCCTCAGGCAGCGTATCCCGGTCAAGCCCGGCGAATAGCCCCGACCCCGCCCGGCCCGTCAAAGCCGCTTGCAATGCGCCCCTGCCACAGGTACGAAGCCGCTGATCCGGCGGGTTGGCGGAGAGGTTACGCAGCGGATTGCAAATCCGTGAAGACCGGTTCGATTCCGGTACCCGCCTCCAAATCACTCATAGAAAACAATGAGTTAGACTTCGGACGCCTTGCCACGCAAAACCTTAGATGTGGCACATGGCACAGGTTTGGTCACACCCGTGGCACAGTCGAGTCACAGGTGGTTTTGCGGTTTTTTCAGTACCGATCGGCGGTCAACTCTTTGGCACCCACCTTCACATCGACGTCCGCTTCCGGGACGCAAGCCGCGATGAAGGGCGCACCGACGATAGCGGTAGAGAGCGCAAGAATACGCTTCATGGTAGTTCTCCGATGTTGTTGATGGTCGTGCTAGTGGCGCAAGGGATGCCAGCCCGGATGATAGGGGCTGGTCACCGATGCGTCAGGAACCGAAGGCCTTACCAAGCCCCGCCATGAGGGCACCGGCCAAGCCGATCAGGAGGATGGGCCAGTTGTCTTTGATGTACTTCTTCATGCTACCAAGGCCTGTGCTGCGAGTTGAAGATCATCCGGGGCCAGGTGGGCGTACCGGAGCGTCGTGCTGATGGTCTTGTGCCACTGACCTGCCACGGGTCTTTCATCCAACTGCGGCCAGCGGTAGAAACACTCGCGAGCGACACGGGGGACAAAGACGAACCGCTCGGAACAGGTCGGGGGCAGCGAGGCAGCCTGACACACCAATTTCACTGGCGTCGATCTCGATGTCGCGAGGCTCGGCCGCCCCTTCCACTGTGTCGCGTCCCTCTTTCTGCATCCTGCAACGGCTTTGTCCAAAGCTGCACCCCTGCAGGGTTGGAGCCTAGAGTACCACTGTCTGCAGCACTTTCATGGTCAGCGCTGGGCGGCGAACGATCTCTCATCGCAGAACCGGGTCGCCGGCCACGGCGACGGGCAATCGGTCAGGCAGAATCTCCGGCACCGGCAGAGCGGAAGTTTATGGATTTTATATATTGTTATTGATAGCTATAAATCTTTATATATCACTTGATCCCATATGGAGACCGAGTCCCATGTTCCGCCTTCCTTCCGCACTTCTGACGTTCAGCTTGCTTGGTGCCAATGCCGATCTGGCACTAGCGGAGCCGGTCGCGGTCAAGGCCGTCACGGTCACCGAATGGAAAGCTGTCTACGGCACGGTTGAGGCACGGGACCGCATTCCGGCTCGGGCGCGGCTGGGGGGCACGCTGGTTGCACTTTCTGTCACCGAAGGCGACGAGGTCAGTGCCGGGCAGGAACTGGCGAAGATCGATGATGACAAGCTGGAGTTTCAGTTTTCCGCCATTGCCGCCCAGCATGAAGCGCTTGCGGCCCAGTTGGCCAATGCCGAGACAGATCTTGTCCGTGGCGAAGAGCTTCTGAAAGACGGCGTTACCACCGCCCAGCGCGTTGATTCCCTGCGCACACTGGTCGATGTGCTGAACGGACAGATCGCTTCGCTGAAGGCTGAGGCCGCGGTGATTGCGCAGCAGGTCAAGGAAGGCACAGTGCTGGCCCCGGTTGCGGGACGGGTGCTGGATGTGCCGGTGACCAAGGGCGCGGTGGTGATGCCGGGCGAGGTGGTAGCAATCATCGGCGGCGGTGGCACATTCCTGCGAATCGCGGTGCCGGAGCGCCATGCGGCCGCAATGGATGCGGGCGACACGATCCATATCTCCGGTGCCGAAGGTGATAGTGAGGGCACTCTGGCGCGGGTCTATCCACTGGTTGAGGGTGGCCGCGTCGTGGCAGATGTCGAATTAAAGGGCCTGCCCGACAGCTTTGTCGGTACCCGCATGCTGGTGCGCTTGCCGGTTGGCGAACGCAAGGCGCTGCTCGTACCGGAAAGCGCTATTGTCACCAAAGCAGGACTAGATTTCGTGGGGATTCAGGCCGGTGCAGGCGTGGCACTGCGCAGCGTCGTTCCGGGTGCGACGTATCTGATCGACGGCACCCCGATGGTCGAGTTGATCAGCGGTCTGGCGGCTGGGGACATGGTGGTGCCCGCGACCGAGGTGAGCCATGACTGACGGCACCAAGCTGCCGCTGGGCATCGCCGGGAGCCTGACGAAGAAGCTAATCGCCTCAGCGCTGACGCCGCTTTTCATCCTTGCTGCCCTTGCGGCGGGACTGGTGGCGCTTGTGTCCCTTCCGCGCGAAGAAGAGCCACAGATCTCGGTCCCGCTGGTCGACATTCTTGTTCAGGCGCAAGGGCTGAAGGCCGAAGACGCGGTCAAGCTGGTGACCGAGCCTTTGGAAGCCATCGTCAAGGGCATCAGCGACGTCGAGCATATCTATTCCTGGACCCGCGACGATTCAGCAATTGTGACTGCGCGGTTCATGGTTGGTACACGGTCAGAAGATGCGATCTTGCGTGTGCATGACAAGCTGCGGGCAAATATCGACCGGATTCCGGTGGGCATCCTCGAGCCGCTGATCGTGGGCCGAGGGATCGACGATGTGGCGATCCTGACGTTGACGCTTTCCGGCGGGGGATTGTCGGCGAGTGAATTGACCAGGCTTGGCCGTGCGCTGCAAACCGAGGTCGCAAAGACCGAGGATGTGGGCCTGACTTATTTGGCAGGCGATGCACAGGATGCGATCCGGATCGAACCCAATCCGGACCGGCTGGCACTTTACGGCGTGACGCTGCAGCAGCTGGCGGGCAAGGTGATGCAGGCGAACCGGACTCTGAACACCGGGCGCCTGCGCGATGGCGGCGAAATGATCGATCTTGTCGCTGGCGAAACGCTGACCGCTCCTTCAGACGTGGCGAACCTTCTGCTGACAACACGCGACGGTCGGCCGGTCTATGTTTCGGACGTGGCGAGGGTGCGCTATGTCGAGAACACGCGCCAGCCCATCGTCGCGAGCATGTTGAAGGTTGAGGACGGCCCCCCTACGGGTGGCTCGGCGGTGACGCTGGCCATCGCCAAGCGCGCCGGAGCCAATGCCGTGGTGGTGGCTGAGGATGTTCTGCATCGGGTGGAGGCGCTGGAGGAAACGCTGATTCCCGAAGCTGTTACAGTAACAGTGACCCGCGACTATGGAGAGACCGCCAACGAAAAGGCTAACGAACTGTTGTTCCATCTGGGGCTGGCCACGGTGTCGATCATCGTGCTGGTTCTTGTGGCGTTTGGCTGGCGCGAATCGATGGTGGTGGCGATCGTCATCCCAGTCACCATCCTGCTGACGCTCCTCGCGGCTTGGGTGATGGGCTATACGCTGAACCGAGTGTCTCTGTTTGCGCTGATCTTCAGCATCGGCATCCTAGTTGATGACGCTATCGTGGTGATTGAGAACATTGACCGTCACTGGCACATGAAGAAGCGCCAGTCGCGCCTGCAATCAGCCATCGACGCGGTAGCCGAGGTCGGGAACCCCACTATCGTTGCTACCTTGACCGTGGTCGCGGCCCTGTTGCCGATGCTGTTCGTCAGTGGACTGATGGGCCCCTACATGTCGCCCATTCCCGCCAACGCCTCTGCGGCTATGATCTTTTCCTTCTTCGTCGCGGTGAGCATCACGCCTTGGCTGATGGTGAAGATCGCCGGTCGTGCCCACATGCACGAGCAAGCGCAGGACAAAATCCACCGCGGCTGGCTGGAGCGTTCCTACGCCATTGCCGCCCGCCCGGTGCTGAAATCGAAGGGACGGAGCCTCGGTTTTCTACTGCTCACCGCCGCGCTGTCGTTCGGTTCCCTCGCCGCACTTTACACCCGTGATGTGACGGTCAAACTGCTGCCCTTCGACAACAAGTCAGAACTCAGCGTAATCATTGACCTGCCTGAAGGCGCCTCGGTCGAGGCGACGGACCGCGTGGCGCGCGATGTGGCCGATAGCGCGCTTGGGCTGCCCGAAGTGACCTCCATCCAGACCTACGCAGGCACACCGGCGCCCTTCAACTTCAACGGCCTTGTTCGGCACTACTACCTGCGGACCGAACCGCAGCTGGGCGAAGTCGCGATCAACCTGACGCCCAAAGCCGACCGCGACCGCGCCAGCCACGACATCGCGCTGGACCTGCGGAAGCGGCTGGCCTCGCTGGCGGTGCCTGACGGCACCAGCCTGAAGGTCGTCGAACCACCGCCCGGGCCGCCGGTCATCGCCACCCTGCTGGCGGAGGTATACGGCCCCGACGCCGACACCCGCCGCGCCGCCGCGACAAAGATCCGGCAGGCCTTCGAGGCCGTGCCCTTCATCGTCGATGTGGACGACAGCTTCGGCACCCAGGCTCGTCGTCTGCGCGCCACCATCTCGACCGATGACATGGAATTCTTCGGCGTGCAGGAGCAGGATGTGTTCGACACGCTTGCGCTTCTGAACGGCAGCCAGACCGTAGGCTATTCACACCGAGGCGAGGGCCGCCTGCCGATCCCGCTGGTGGTCGGGCGCGACAAGGCCGACCGCGTGCTGGACGAACGGTTCCTGACCACACCGATACCGGCCAACGCCTTGCCCGGCGCGCGCGGCGTGGTCGAAATGGGCGACGTCATCCGCGTTGCCGAAGAGGCCGCCAGCTTCCCCATCTTCCGCCACAACGGCCGCGACGCCGAAATGGTCACCGCCGAACTGGCCGGCGCGTTCGAGGCACCGCTTTACGGCATGCTCGCCGTCGCGGCCGAGATCGACCGGATGGACTGGCCCGAAGGCCAGAAACCCGTCATCGCCTTCGACGGCCAACCTGCGGACGAGGAACAGGTCACCCTCCTCTGGGATGGCGAATGGGAAGTCACCTTTGTCACCTTCCGCGACATGGGGGCGGCCTTCGGCGTGGCACTGCTGGGGATATACATCCTTGTCGTCGCGCAGTTCGGTTCGTTCAAGCTGCCATTGGTGATCCTGACCCCGATCCCGCTGACCTTCCTCGGCATCATGATCGGCCACTGGCTCTTCAAGGCCCCGTTTTCGGCCACCTCGATGATCGGCTTCATCGCGCTGGCCGGGATCATCGTGCGGAATTCGATCCTGCTGGTGGATTTCATCCGCCACAGCAAAGGCGACACGGTCACTGTCGACCTCTTGATCGAAGCCGGGGCGATCCGGTTCAAGCCGATCCTCTTGACCGCCATCGCCGCCATGATCGGCGCCGTGGTGATCCTGGCCGACCCGATCTTCCAGGGTCTCGCGATCTCACTGCTGTTCGGACTCCTCAGTTCGACGCTCCTTACTGTTCTTGTCATCCCGGCCATCTACCGCGTGTTCCGCACATGACCGGAAAGCCCACGCCGCACCAGGGAGGAGACTGAAGTGGCACATGTCGTCGTACTCGGCGCCGGACCTGGCGGCGCCATCATGGCCTGCGATTCGAAGGACCAGCTTCGGTTTGAGGACAAGGTCACCGTCGTGACCAAGGGCCCGCAATATCATTTCTTACCGTCGAACCCATGGATCGCCGCCGGCTGGCGGGCGCGCAAGGACATGACGGTCGATCTGGCACCGACAATGGCGAAAAAGGGGATCGACTTCATTTCCGTCGCGGCCGAGAAGCTATTGCCTGAAGAGAACCGTATCGCGCTCGTCGACTGGCCCTCCGTTGCCTACGACTATCTCTTCATCGCCTCCGGGCCGGAACTGGCCTTCGACGAGGTGCAGGGACTTGGCCCGGACGGCGGGCACACCCAGTCCATCTGCCACGTCGACCAAGGTGAAACGGGTTGAGGAGGGCCATATGATCGTTGAAAAAATCAACGGCGACGGCAGTGTGAAGACAGAAAAGGACCTGCTGTTCGCCTTCTCTATGATGCTGCCGACGTTCAGGGGGATCAAGCCGGTTTCCGGCATTGAAGGGTTGAGCAGTCCACGCGGTTTCACCGTCATGGACAAACACCCGCAGAACCCGAAGGACCGCAACATCTTCGCGGTCGGCGTCGGCGTGGCAATCCCGCCGATGGGGCCGACGCCGGTGCCATGTGGCGTACCGAATACGGACGTCAAGATCGAGAGCATGGTCACCGCGACCGCCCATAACATTGGCGCGCTGGTCCGCGGCCAAGGGCCAGACCGGGTGGGCAGCTGGAAAGCCGTCTGTCTTGCGGATTTCGGCAACGGGGGAATTGCCTTTGTGTCGCAGCCGCAGATTCCGCCGCGCAACGTCAACTGGTCTTCGTCGGGAAAATGGGGCCATCTCGCCAAGTACGGCTTTGAGAAAAACTTCCTGCGCAAGCTCCGCAAGGGCCAGAGCCAACCCTGCTACGAAAACCTCGCGCTCAAGACGCTGGGGATCGACAAACTCAAACAAACCACCCATGGATGAGGTCAATCATGTCTTTGGATCGTGCCGTCATGCTGTTCGCCGGGCTTATGGTGCTTCTCAGCGTCCTGCTCACCGCTTACGTCTCGCCGCTGTTCATTTGGTTTACGGCGTTCATCGGCCTGAACTTGGTCCAGTCGTCCTTCACCGGCTTCTGCCCCGCGGCCATGGTGTTCCGGGCGATGGGTGTCAGGAAGGGCTGTGCTTTCGAATAGGGTGAGAATGACTGGGATGCTTGAAGGCTTCGGTGGCACGCCCGAACAGGCAGCGCGGGCGGTAGCCCTGCTTAAATCGCTCTCACATGAAGGGCGGCTGCAGATACTCTGCCTTCTTGTCGATGGTGACCTGAACGTCACCCAACTGGCCGAGGCGCTAGGGACCAGCCCTGTCACAGTCTCGCAGCAACTGATGCGACTTCGGGCCGAGGGTATCGTCCAGCCCCGGCGAGAGGGCAAAAGCGTATTCTACCATCTGGCGCGCGAGGAAGTGGCGGTTATCGTCGCCGTCTTGCGCGACACCTTCTGCAAGCGGCACTGACGTTGTGGCAGAATCGATTGCAGCCACCCCTAAGCCGCCATTCGCGGACAAGTGCGACTAGGCCAGCTTTGCCGTCATGTCCTTGGCGATATTCCTGTCCGGCATCCCCTGATGCATGGGCTGAAGGAAGTTCGATCCGACTTTCGCCAGCGGCACCACCACCGACTTGATGAAGATTGTGCTCTTGGCAAAGGCGACACCGGCTTTCCAACTCCGCTCCGCTGTGACCAGGTACTTGAAGGTGTTCTTGCCCAGGACGAACGTGGCACTGTCCATGAAGGCCTTCTGCGCCGGCACCCGGCTCAGCTCGCTCCGCGGATCCCCGACCGAGGCCTCCCTGTATCCAACCGTGTTGTTCGGCTGGTCTTTCCTGGCCGGGAACAGGTTCGAGTCAAAGACCATGTAGGCATGGGCCCGGGTTTCGGCCGGGATGATATTCCAGGCATCGTACAGGACCGGATTCTTGAGCTGGGCATCGGCCAGGTTGACGTATTCCTTGGTCCGGCCGGCGATGCTGTCCCTGAGCGTGGTGCAGCCCGACGCCTTGCCCGGCCGACCATCATCGGGTACCGCCGAGCAGGCCATTATCGCCGATGTTCCTGAAGCCCAAGCTCGGCCCATATCCAGGCGAAATCGTACTCAGCGATCGGACCATCCCCATGTCCGGCGCTGCGGTTTTCAAGCAACTTCAGGCAGTCGATGACCTTCTCGCGCCCCGTGGCCGTGTGCACGGCCTGACGCGGTTACTTGCCGCCCAGCGCCGGGATCGGCGCGTCCACCATGTTGCCGCCGCCTGCCTCGCCGCCGCGACCCTTCCGCGCAACCAGCCCATCCCAGAACCTCGCCCCCTCGAGCGGGAAGCCCTTTACCCGGTCCAGCCGCTCTGCAATCGCCCTCTGTGTTACCCCGCTGCCGAGCGGGAACCGCAGATCATGGAACAGCACATTATGACCGTCCGAATTGGTGAACTGCGGCTGCGCGGGGGTTAGGGCGCTGTCGATCTCGATGAACAGCCAGGCGGAGGTGAAGATGGGCGCGCAGCCAATCAGCTGATCGCGGGAGGGCCGCAGCGCATCACGCTTCCTCAGTTTCAGAGCATCGCAGAGCCCTGCAAACAGAAAGTCCACCGCCTCGACCCGGAAGGGCAAAAGGGGCCTGGAGATGACATGATGATTGCGTTCGGGCACCACGCGCACGGCGATCCGGCCCCATTGCTTCAGCATGCGCGTGGCAGATTTCTCTCTTACCGTAACCGGCGCGGTGTCCGACAGCAGATCGCGCAGCGCCATCGAGGTGCCGGGCTGGACATTGCTGACCTCATACAGGCTGACCGGCGCATCCCGCAGCGCAGTGAAATAGGCCCGGTTCAAGGCCGTTTCCTTCCAGCCGCGCCGTTTCAGGTAGAGGTCGACGATGCTGCCGTCCTCAAAGCGCTGGCCAAGGAAGTTCTCAAACCCGCATCCCCAGAGCACGCCCCACCACTGCTCACCCAGAAGATCGGCCAGGCCTTCATGGTCGATCTCGAATTCCTCCAGGGCCGGCATGAGATGTTCGGCGACCACATCCCGCAGCCGTCCGCGCCCGTCACCTTCACGGCTGATGAAGGCCAGAAGGCCGGACATGTCGTCCGCTCGCCCATCACACCTCACAGCCGCAGACCGTCCGCTTCTAGCAAAGTCTGGGCCTGTTGGGCCAGACGGTAGCAGACGCCGCACGGAGGATCGGGCGCCGGTGGATCCGATCACGGAAAATCTGATCGATCAAACTGGCCGATCGGCCAGCCCCCTTTTTTGCGCCCCAATACGACCCGTCTGAAAGAAAACTCAATAAAATCAAAGATGTCATCGCATGACGAAATTCGTGCGCGTCCGCGCACCCCAATTGTGCGGATATCAGATGCGGGTACTTTTCAGATACCCGATACCCGCACGAGGGTACCACATGCCACTTTCCGATGCTGTTTGCCAAGGCGCGAGGCCCGACTTCTCTGGAAAACCCCGCAAACTGACCGATGGAGGCGACCTGATCTCTACGTTGCGCGCGGCGGTAGAAGATTCTGGTGGATGCGCTGGCGCTTTTCTGGAAAGGCGAGGCTGATTTCGTTTGGTCCCAACCCATCATCAAAGCCCAACCTGACCCTCCTTCCCGACGGTCATCGCAGCGTGATGAAACGGAATGTCGCGGTGGCGACCCTGCGAGCAGGCGCCATCATTGGCGAGATGACCTGTGCAACCGGCGCGCCAGCCACCGCAACACTCGGCGCCATGGGGGTCTGCGACGCCCATGTCCTCAGCACGGAACGGCTGAGGGCGCTGCTGGCGGCCGACGCACATTTCGCCGCGGAACTGAAGCTGGCGAGTGCTGCCGCGATGCGCCAGAGGCTCAGGGAGACCGCGGATCAGGCGGCTGCCAGGTCGCAGCCAGACTGACCCGGTCCACCGGAGTTGCGATCACACGCCATAGATGCGCCGCGCGTTCCTCGACGCGATGGCGGCCTGTTCGCCGGGTGACAGCGGCGAAAGAAGCGCACGTGTGATCTCGATCCAGGGCACGAGGCCGCTGCCAAGAAGCACCACCGGCCAGTCCGATCCCCAGACAACGCGGTCCGCGCCGAAGCGGGCGATCACATGGTCGACCCAGGGCCTCAGCGTTTCGGTGCTGGCAGTTCCCGGCGCGCAATAGGCGCTGATCCCGGAAAGCTTGACGCTGACATGCGGCAGGGCGGCGAGGCGGTCGATGCCCGTGGCCCAATCGTCGAAGGCGCCGCCGGCGATGTCCGGGACGCCGCAATGGTCAAGGACCAGCGCCTGCCCGTCGCAAGCCCGCGCCAGTTCCTCGGCGATGGGCAGTTGCCGGGCAAGGAAGCACATGTCGAAGGCAAGACCCTTTTGCCCGATCTTCTTCAGGTTCCGCCGGAACGTCGGGGTCTGCGACATCTCATCGGGTACGACATGCAGGATGCGGCGGAAACCCTTGACGTGGAGGCCGCCGCATTCCTCAAGCCATTCATCGAAACCATCGTCCGTCTCGGGCCGGCAGGAGGCGATCTGGCCCAGGATGCCGTCGCGCCCGACCCTCGTCGCGACATAACGCGCCTCGGCCTGATGGTCGGCATCATCGACACCGCATTCCATGAAGATCGTGCCCGCGATGCCAAGCCCCGTGATCTGGGCCTGATAATCCTCGGGCGTGAAATCCCCTGTCGCCAGCGCCGGGATTCCGGCGGTCCAGCCATAGCCGAGCCGGTCCCGCCAGATCAGGTGCTGGTGCGTGTCGATGAAGTCCATCCTGTCCTCCTAGCGGTCGGCGATCACGTCCTGCCGCTGGCTCCCCAGCCCTTCGATGCCAAGCTCCACCATCTCGCCCGCCTTCAGATAGCGTGGCGGCTTCATGCCAAGGCCAACGCCGGGCGGGGTGCCGGTGGAGATCACGTCGCCGGGATGCAAGCTCATGAACTGGCTGAGGTAGCTCACGAGGTATTTCACCCCGTAGACCATGGTTTTGGTGGAACCGTCCTGCATGGTCTGGCCGTTGACCTTCAGCCACATCTTCAGGTTCTGCGGGTCCTTGACCTCATCCCGCGTCACCAGCCACGGCCCGATCTGGCCGAAGCTGTCGCAGCTCTTGCCCTTGGTCCACTGGCCGGAGCGTTCGGTCTGGAACGCCCGCTCGCTCACGTCATTGGTGATGGCATAGCCCGCGACATGGTTCATCGCGTCGGCTTCGGAGACGTATTTCGCGGTCTTGCCGATGATGACGGCAAGCTCCACCTCCCAGTCGGTCTTTTCGGACCCGCGCGGGATGACGATGGGATCGTTCGGGCCGACGATGGCGGAGGTCGCCTTCATGAAGATCACCGGCTCCGGCGGCACGGCCATGCCGGATTCTGCGGCGTGGTCGGCGTAGTTGAGGCCGATGCAGATGAACTTTCCCGTGCCGGCGACGCAGGGGCCAAGCCGCGTCTTCGGATCGACGACCGGCAGCGATGCCGGGTCGATCCCGCGCAGCATGGCAAGGCCGGTGTCGGAAATCACCGCTCCGCCGATATCAGGGACAAGGCCGGTCAGGTCGCGGATGGTGCCGTCCTTGTGCAGGATGCCGGGGCGTTCCTGGCCGATGGGCCCGTGGCGCAGAAGTTTCATGCCTATTCCTTTCAGACGTTCGACCAGCCGCCGTCGATCACATGGGCGACGCCGGTCGTGTAGGAGCTTTCATCCGAGGCGAGGTAGACCACCAGCGCCGCGATCTCATCGGCTTTGCCGATCCGGCCGATGGGCTGGCGGGCGATGAAGGCCGCTTTTGCCGCCTCATAGTCGCCCGTCGCCTTCAGCCGCTCCTCTAGCGAGGGGCTTTCGACCGTGCCGGGGCAGATCGCGTTGCAGCGGATGCCCTTGCCGATGAAATCGGCGGCGACGGATTTCGTCAGGCCGATGACGCCGGCCTTGGTGGCGCCATAGACGAAACGGTTGGGTGCTGCGATGACCGAGGACGCGACCGAGGCCATGTTGATGATCGATCCACCGCCGCCCGCGATCATCGCCGGCAGGAAGGCCCGGCACATCCGGTACATGGCGGTCATGTTGAGGTCGAGCGAGAAGGCCCACTGATCTTCGTCACAGTCAAGGATGGTGCCGTTCGCGACGAAACCCGCGCAGTTGAAGATCGCGTCGAGCGCGCCGATCTCCGCCGCCGCCGCGTCAATCGCCGCCTTGTCGCGCACGTTCAGAAGGCGCGTTTCAATGGCGGGGTTTTCGGCCCTCAGCGCGTCGAGCGTCGCCTGATTGATGTCGGTCGCGATGACCTTGGCGCCCTCGCGCGCCATCATCAGGGCGGTGGCGCGCCCGATGCCCTGCCCCGCCGCCGTCACCAGACAGCGCTTTCCTTGCAGTCTTCCCATGTCTTTTCCTTCTGTGTTCCCCCGTTCAGGCCGGCAGGCAGGCCGGCCCGATCGGTTCGAATGACTTGTAGGTCAGGATGAATTCGGCATGGCCCATCGCCTCGGAGCAGCTTTTCTCGCCTGCGGCGACGTTGAGCACCAGATCATAGATCTCCTGCCCGACCTGATCGACGCTCGCCTCGCCCTTGATGATGCGGCCCGCGTTCACATCCATGTCGGCGGAAAGGCGTTCGTACATCTCGGGGTTGGCGGCGATCTTGATGACCGGGGCCAGCGCCGAACCGACCACCGAGCCGCGCCCGGTGACGAAAAGCGTCATATGCGCGCCCGAGGCCATCATCTCGACGATCTCGGCATTGTCCGAGATGTTCGGAAAGCCGAAGCGCACCTCGCCGTCGGGCACCACGTCCATCAGGTAAAGGCCGCCCTTCGGCGGGATGTCCCCCGGCTTGATGAGGCCCGAGATCTGCGACTGGCCCGACTTCGCATAGGCGCCGAGCGATTTTTCCTCGATCGTCGTCAGGCCGCCATCGGCATTCCCCGCGGCAAAGCTGCCGTAGCCGAGCGTCGCGTAGTAGCGCGCGGCCTTGGCGACCGAGGCGCGGAGAATATCGGCAAGTTCGGGGGTTACGGCGCGCTCTGCCATGATCTCCTCGCAGCCGATCAGTTCGCCGGTTTCCTCGAAGATGCAGGCAGCACCGGCCTCGACCAGCCGGTCGAAGGCGCGCCCCGCCGCCGGGTTGCCGGAAATGCCGCTGGTCCCGTCCGAGCCGCCGCAGACGGTGCCCACGACAAGCTCCGAGACATCCATCGGCACCCGCTTCGCCGTGGCCAGTTCCTCCAGCCGCGCGTCGATCCACGCCTGTCCCTTGGCGATGGTCGCTGCCGTGCCGCCCGAGCGCTGGATCACCAGCGTCTCGACCGGGCGGCCACTCTCGCGGATCACGCTTTCAAGCTGGAAGCGGTTGAAGCTTTCGCAGCCGAGCGACACCAGAAGGACCGCGCCGACATTCGGATGGGTGCAGAGCCGCTCCATCATCCCTTGCGCGTATTGGTTCGGGAAGCAGCCCGGAAAGCCGATGACATGCGCCTCGGCCCGGTTCGGCCAGGCGATCTCGCGCGCGACGTGGTGCGCGCATTCGACCAGATAGGCGACCGCCACGCGGTTGCGGATGCCCTTGCGCCCGTCAGAGCGAAGAAAGCCGGAGAGTTGTTTCATGTCTTGCCTACCTCGTTCGCGATCTCATAGGCGGCGCGGGCCTCCTCCAGCGTATGGGTCGCGGTATAATTGCTGCGGACGTTGTGGGTGTGGACATGGGCGCCCTGCGGGATGTCCGCGCTCGCCGTGCCGATGACGGCCCCGTATTTCACCACCGGCTCACCGGCCAAGATGGCGCGGCGCGCGAGCTTGTGGCCCATGCTGACGGCGTTGTTCAAGGGAAGCTCCAGCCCCTCGACCCGGATCGGCTCGCCCGCACCGATGGGCGCGCGGACAACAAGCACGTTGTCGTCGGGCGAAAGAAGCAAGAGGCGGCGGTCGGTCTGGCTCATAGCACCTCCAGTGTCTCGTTTTCGATCAGGTCGCGGTCGAGCGCAATGCCGAGACCGGGCCCCTCGGGCAGCCTCGCCATTCCTTCACTGATCGGCAAGGATTCCGTCAGCCCGAAGTCGAACTTTTCCATGGGCCAGAGTACCTCGAAATAGCGGGAACCGGCGATAGCGCCGTTCAGGTGCAGGCTGACCAATTCGAGCGGGTGGAAAATGGTGGTGTGAAGCTCGCACGGCGCATGGAAGGCCTCGGCCAGCCGCGCGGTTTTCAGCGTGCCGGTGACGCCGCCCGACCATGAGGGATCGGCGCGCACGCCATCGACAACGCGGGTGGCGAGACATTCGGCGACGGAATAGGGATGCTTCGGCAGGACCTCGGTCCCGATGACCGGAATGTCGAGGATGCGGGTCAATTCGCGGAGCGCGCCGAAGGATTCGTCGGGCAAAGGTTCCTCAAGCCAGAGGTAGTTCAGCCGCTCAAGCTCGCGGCCAAGGCGGATCGCTTCATCGAGCGTATAGGGCGCCACCGGATCGGACATCAGCGGGAAGTCCGCCCCGACTGCCTCGCGCACGGCGCGGTGGATCTCGATGTCTTCGGCCAGCGACTTGCCCGGCGGGTGGATCTTGTAGGCCTTCATGCCCGCCGCCTTGACCGCCAGCGCCTCGGCCTCATAGGCGTCGGCATCGGCCAGGACGAGGGAGGAGGCATAGACCGGCACCTCTGCCCGCGCGCCGCCGATATAGCGCCAGAGTGGCTGGCCCGCCGCCTCGGCGCCCAGAATCCACAGGCAGCAATCGACCGGCCCGTAGCTGTAGACCGGCAGGTGGTGCCACCAGCGGTCCGCCGTGCGCCAGTCGTGCCACGCCGCCTCGCGGTCGAGCGCATTGCGGCCCGCGAAGAAGGGCCGCAGCGAGGCCGCCGCGAGATGCGCCGACCCGATGGCGGAGCGGCCCGCGAAACCGAACATCGACGCCTCGCGCCCGCAGTCGGTCTTCAGCGTGTAGACGAGGTAATCAAGCCCCTCGCGCCCCTGCCCGTCGCGGAGCGCAGAGCCGCCAAGGGCGGCGTCCGCGTGGCGGCAGGCGCGGATTTCAAGGCTGGCGATCCGCATGGCTCAGAACTTCCCGTATTTGAGATAGGCTTCCTGCGGGTCCATCCCGTCAAGGATCGCGCGCCGCACCTTGCTTTCGGTCGCCATCGCGGCGACGCCCTTGTCGATCACCTCATCAAGATGCGCGGCGGGGATCACCACCATGCCGTCACGGTCGCCATGCACCCAGTCGCCGGGGTTGATCGTCACATCCTCGATGCGGATGGTCTCGCCGATGGCGGTGGGCAGCCAGAGGCCGACCACATCGCGCGGCGTGTAATGGGTGCCCCAAGTCGGCAGGCCAAGCTTCAGGATGAAGTTCGTGTCCCTGAGCGCACCATCGGTGACGACGCCAAGAACGCCTTTCCGGTGCAGCGTTTCCGCCGACAGCTCGCCCATGCTGGCGACGATCTGGTTGCTGGGCTGCGCCACCCAGACATGGCCGGCGGGGCATTTCGACAAGAGCCCGGTCCATTCCAGAAGCGTCTGATGCGCGTCCGCACCCTCGACGATCCGGCCCTCGATGGTGAAGGCGGGGCCGGTCAGCACGCCTTCGGGGTCCATGGGACGGATGCGCGGCGGCAAGGTGAAATCCTTCAGCCCCATCGCCCGCATGACGTCATGGAGCACGGAGGTGTAGCAGCTTTTCGCCCGATCGAGACGATCAGTCATGGTGGAACACTTCCTCCATCATCGCCCACCACTCACCCTCTTTCCGGGTCGGAAGCGGCTCCTGACAGGGGATGCAGACTGACCACCATTCCTGGGTCTTCGGATCAGCGGCCATCTTCGCGGCATCGGCGGCAAAGTCGGTGCCGGTATATTCCCAGTAGCCGAAGAGCATATTCTCCGGCTCTTTCAGGAAGATCGAATAATTGGTGATGTTGCAGTCGCTGATCTTGGCCAGAATCTCGGGCCAGACGGCGGCGTGCAGGCGCTTGTAGGCCTCGACCTTGTCGGGCTTCAGGCCCAGAACCATTCCCATACGTTGCATCGTCTTCCTCCTCAGACCCTATGTTCCGACCGGCTGCCCGGCACGATCTGCCGGGCGATGGCATCCTCATCCCAACTGATGCCAAGGCCCGGCGCCTCGGGCGGATGAGCAAGCCCGTCGCGGATGTCGAGCCGGGTTTCGGTGATGGGATCGAGCTGCGGGATATATTCCAGCATCCACGAATTCGGGATGGCACAGACGAGGCTGACGTGCAGCTCCATCAGGAAATGCGGGCAGACGGCAAGGTTCATCGCCTCGGCCATATGCGCGACCTTGAGCCATGGGGTGATGCCGCCGACGCGACCGACATCGACCTGAACGATGGAACAGGCGCGGGCCTGCATGTAGTCGGCGAACTGGCCGGGGGAATAGAGGCTTTCGCCCACGGCAATCGGCACGCCGGAGTGTTCGGCCAGCCGCGCGTGACCGGTCAGGTCGTCGGCGGGCATCGGTTCCTCGAACCACGCGACGCCAACCTCGGCCAGCATCCGGGCGCGCAGCAGCGCCTCGTGGTAGTGGAATGCCTGATTGGCATCGACCATCAGGCGGAAGTCGTCGCCGACCGCAGCTCGGACGGCTGAAAGCCGCGCCCGGTCCTCGGCCAGATGCGGCTTGCCGACCTTGACCTTGGACCCGGCAAAGCCCTGAGCCTTGACGGCCAGCGCGTCCTCGACCAGCGCGGGCGTCTCGATATGCAGCCAGCCACCCTCAGTCGAATAGAGCGGGATCGACTGTTTCGCGCCGCCCGCCATCTTCCAGAGCGGCAGGCGCGCCCGGCGGCAGCGCAGGTCCCAAAGGGCGGTGTCTATGGCCGCCAGCGCGATGGAGGTGAGCGCACCCACCGCCGTGGCATGGGTGGCGAAGAGAAGGTCGCGCCAGATCGCCTCGATCTCCTCCGCCTCGCGCCCCAGCAGACGGGGCACCAGCGTCTCGCGCAAAAGGCTGACGACCGCCGGGCCGCCGGTGCCGATGGTGTAGCTGTAGCCGGTGCCCACCGCGCCCTCGGCATCGGTGATCCGCACCATCGGCGTTTCCTGCGCGACGAAGCTCTGGATCGCGTCGGTCCGCTTCACCAGCGGCATCAGCGTCACCATCAGCACTTCGACATGGGCGATGCGCGCCATCAGCCCACCCTCACCGACAGGCCGGTTTCCGCGTCGAAGAGATGCGCCCGGTCCAGCGCCATGCGGAAGGTCAGCCGTTCCCCCGGCTGGACGAGGCGCGGGCCGTAAAGTTTGGCCAGAACCTCCTGGCCGGCAAGCCGGGTGTAGATCAGGCTTTCCATGCCCAGCGGTTCGGCAAGCTCCACTTCCATCCCGACCTCGGCCCCCGGCCCGTCCTGCGACAGGCCATGGCCGACCGGGCTGATGTCGTCGGGTCTTATGCCAAGCGTGACCTTCTGGCCCTCGCGCGCAAAGCCCTTCAGCCGGTCGGGCACCGGCACGGCGGTGCCGTCCGCAAGTCTGACCGCGCCGCGCGAAATCGTGGCGGGCAGGAGGTTCATCGGCGGCGAGCCGATGAAGGTCGCCACGAAAGTAGAGTTTGGGTGGTTGAAGACCTCCATCGGCGTGCCGACCTGTTCGATCCGCCCGTCCTTCATCACCACGATCCGGTCGGCCAGCGTCATCGCCTCCACCTGATCATGCGTCACATAGACGACCGTGGTGCGCACCTTCTGGTGCAGCTTCTTGATCTCGGCCCGCATCTGGCCGCGGAGCTTGGCGTCAAGGTTCGACAAAGGCTCGTCGAACAGGAACACCTCCGGCCGCCGCACGATGGCGCGGCCCATCGCGACACGCTGGCGCTGGCCGCC
>DJUV01000346.1 GCA_002440625.1 Rhodobacteraceae bacterium UBA6273
GTGCCGATGCACTGGCTGCCCCAGCCGACGATGCCCTTGTCGAGAAGGTGCTGGACGACCTCGGCGGTCGGCCCCGGCGTATGCGGGCCGGTCTCATTGGCATTGAGGAACTGGCCCTCGTCATGGGCGCGCTTGTCCCAGTCCGACCTGAGGACGACCCATTCGCCCTTGCCGATGGCGCCATGCCTGGCCTCCCACGCCTTCACATGGTCGATGGTCAGAAGGAAATCCGGGTCCGCCGCACATTCCTTGGAAAAGTCGAGCACGTTGACTGGCGCCACGCAGCGCTGCACCGAAAGGGTGTCGGTATAGCCGTCGGCATAGTCCTTGCCGGTGATCCAGTGATGCGGCGCGTCGAAATGCGTGCCGGAATGTTCGCCAAGCTCCAGCCAGTTCCAGGCCCAGAACGGCCCGTCCTTGTCGTATTCGCTGATCCGGTGGATCCTGATCGGCGGGGTGTCTTTCGCGAAATCCGGCGGCAGCTTCAGAAGCGGCGTCTTCGGGCCAAGGACGCCCGTGCAGTCCACCACCTCGATCCCGCCCGAGGCGAGCATCCCCGCCAGCGACTGAAGAACATTCTGAGAAGTCATCGGCATCTCCCTTTTGGCCGGACCGTCCGGCATGTCATGCCCCGGTTGTCCCGGTCCTCGCGGAATCATGCTAGACATATTTAAATGCATTTGCAAATATCCCTGCGTCAGTCTGGCAGGGGAACATGGCCGAAAACTTCGATGCAGTCCTGATCGGGGCGGGCCACAACACGCTGGCCGCCGCGCTGCATCTGTCTGCCAAGGGCTGGCGGGTCGGGGTGTTCGAACAGGCCGAGGTGGCGGGCGGCGCGGTCAAGACTGGTGAATACACCCTGCCCGGGTTCCGCCACGACTGGGCGGCGATGAATCTCTCCCTCTTCGCCGGAAGCCCGTTTTTCAAGGCTCATGGCGCCGAGTTAACCCGCCAGGGCTGCGAATTAGTTCCGGTCAACCGCCCCTTCTCCTCGTCCTTCCCGGATGGTACATGGGCCGGCGTCTCCACCGATATTGCCGAGACGCTCGCCGCATTCCGCGCCCTCTCGCCCCGCGACGCCGCGACATGGGAAAGTCTCGTGTCGCGATTCGGGGCGGAGGCGCCGCATCTCTTCGGGCTTCTCGGCTCCGAGATGAAATTTCGTGCGCTTGCATATTTCATGCTTAAAACGTGGCGTGCGAAAGGAACGGGCGGTTCGCTCGACCTGACGCGGTTCCTGCTGTCCTCGCCGCGTGCCTGGCTGGAGGAGACCTTCGAACACCCCCATATCCGCGCGCTTCTCGGGGCCTGGGGCATGCATCTCGACTTTGCGCCCGATGTCGCAGGCGGTGCGATGTTCCCCTATCTGGAAGGCATGGCCGGGCAGGCCTTCGGCATGGTGATCGGCAAGGGCGGCGCGGATACCGTTGTCAGGGCGCTGTTCGCGTCCATCAAGGCACGCGGCGGCGCGGTGGAAACCGGAGCAACCGTTACCCGCATCATCAAGGACGGCGGGCGCGCCACAGGCATCGAGCTTGCCGACGGCCGCCGCATCACGGCAAAGCGCGCGGTGATCGCGGGCATCGCCCCGCGCGCCCTGCCCCGCCTGACCGGCGGCACGACGCCAGCCTTTGACCAAGCGATGAACCAGTTCCGCCACGCCCCCGGCACGATGATGATCCACCTTGCGATGGACGCCCTGCCCGACTGGCGCGCCGGCGCGGCCCTGCAATCCCACGCCTATGTCCATATCGCGCCCAGCCTCGACCAGATGGCGCGGACCTATCAGCAGGCAAAGGCGGGGCTTCTGCCGGATGAGCCGATCCTTGTCGTCGGCCAGCCCACCGTCTTTGACCCCTCCCGCGCGCCGGGTGGCAAGCATGTCCTCTGGGTGCAGGTCCGCATGGCCCCCGGCACCATCAAGGGCGATGCCAAGCGCGAGATCGGGGCGACCGGCTGGACCGATGCCGCCCAGCCCTTCGCCGAACGGGCGCTGTCGATCCTCGAAGCCCACGCCCCCGGTACCCGCGCCAAGATCCTCGGCCAGCGGATCGTCACGCCGCCGGAGCTTGAGGCCGACAACCCCAACCTCGTCGGCGGCGATCAGGTCTGCGGCAGCCATCACCTGTCGCAGAACTTCCTTTTCCGCCCAGCCCGCGGCCATGCCGACGGCAGCACGCCCATCGCCAACCTTCACCTCACCGGCGCCGCCGTCTGGCCCGGTGCGGGAACCGGGGCCGGGTCGGGCTATCTTCTGGCCCGCAAGCTCGCCGGCAAATGACCAACGACCAAGAACCACCAACAGGGAACGGAAACATGAAACTCAATCGCCGCAGCCTTCTGAAGCTTTCAGCCGCGACAATGGCCGCAGGCACCATCGGCCTGCCCGCCTTCGCCCAACAGATCGACGAACTGGTGATCGCCTATAACGTCAACCTGCCCTCCTGGGACCCGACCGTGGGCCCGAGCGCGGTGAACCCGACGATCCAGGGCATCTACCAGTCGGTCTTCGACCAGTACATCCTGCAGCAGCCCGACCTGAAACCCGCCCCCGGCCTTCTGACCGAATGGGGCTGGAACGATGACAAGACGCAAATCTGGATGACCGTGCGCGACGGCGTGACCTGGCATGACGGATCGCCCTTCACCGCCGAGGACGTCGCCTGGAACCTCGCCCGCGTCGCCAATCCCGAAACCGGCAGCCCGATCCAGTTCGTCTGGGGCACGCTCGCCAATCACCGGGTCGAGGGCAACAAGGTCATCGCCGATGTGGTCCAGTTCGACCCGACCATCTTCAAATGGATGTACTTCCTGACCGGCTATGTCCTGCCCAAGGCCTATTACGAGAAGGTCGGCGCCGAAGGGTTCGAGGCTGCACCGATCGGAACCGGCCCCTATATGGTCGAGAAGTTCGAAAGGAACGCCTTCGTCCGGCTGAAGGCCAATGCCAACTACTGGGGCGGCAAGCCCGATTTCGACACGGTGACGATCAAGTTCGTCCCCGATGCCGCCGCGCGAGTGGCCGAGGTCGAATCCGGCAACAGCCATGTCACGCTGGAGATGCCCTACGAGGAATACGACCGCCTGAAGGGCGGCCCCCTTGCCGGGATCGCCACGCCGATCTCCGACATCGGCATGATCTTCCTCAACGATATCGAGGCAATGACCGATCCCAACGTGCGCAAGGCCGCCGCCCATGCCATCGACAAGCAGGCGATCATCGACCGGCTGCTCTCCGGCTATGGCGTGAAGATCGACACGTTGGAGACCCCGGAATACGACGCCTATGATCCGTCGATCACCGTGGAATACAGCCCCGAGAAGGCGGTGGAGCTGCTGGCGGCGTCGGGCTATTCGGTCGACAACCCGGTGAAGTTCAAGATCCAGACCACGAAGGGCTTCAAGCCCAAGGATTACGAGATGATGCAGGCCATTGTCGGCCTCTGGCGCAAGGTCGGGATCGAGGCCGAGATCGAGGTCTACGAGATCGCCAAGCATTACGAGTTGCGCGCCGCCGACCAGCTAGCCCCCGCCGCCTTCTACAACTGGGGCAATTCCGTCGGTGACCCGACGACATCGACCGGCTTCGCCATGTTCGGCCCCTCGCCGCATTCGGTCTGGGATGGCAAGGACCTGATCGACATGATCGGCCCCCTCTGGGGCGAGAAGGACGAGGCCAAGCGCATCGACGGCTGGAAGGCGGTCGACAAGTACATCGCCGAGAACGCGCTGGTGATCCCGCTTCTGCAATATGTCCAGCCGATCCTCTACGCCCCCGGCGTGGTGGTGACGCCACATGCTTCGGGCGCGCTTCTGCCGCATCTGATGAAGCGGGCCTGAGGCGCGCCCCCGCGATGACACGAACCGGGGGGCCTTCCCGCCCCCCGGCTTTCCCGACAGCAATGAATGAGGGGGCTTCCCCCTCGCCCCTGCCGGAAAGGCAGGAAGGAACCGGGGCCGATGCAGATCCTTCGCATCCTGTTTTTGCGGTTACTGACGACGCTGGTCACGCTGGCGGGCGTGGCCGTAATCGTCTTCTTCGTCATCCGGGTGGTGCCCGGCAACCCCATCGCCATGATGCTGCCCCCCGGCGCGACCGAGGCCGATGTGGCGCGGCTTTCCGCGCTTTACGGGCTCGACAAGCCATTGCCGACGCAGTTCGGCATCTGGGTCGCGGGCGTCATGCAGGGCGATTTCGGCACCTCGATCACCACCCGCCAGCCGGTGCTTCAGTTGGTCCTCAGCCGCCTTCCCGCAACGCTGGAGCTTTCCATCATGGCGCTTGTCATGGCGGTAATCCTTGGCGGCATCGCCGCCCTTGTCGGCACCCGCCGCCGGGGCACGGGAACCGAAGGCGCCATCGACATCGCCAACGGCATGGCCCTTTCGGTGCCGGATTTCCTTTGGGGCCTGATCCTGATCCTCGTCTTCGGTGTGCTGGTGCCCGTGTTCCATATCTCGGGCCGGGTGACGCCGTCGCTGGACCTGCCCTTCACCACGAATTTCTACCTTTTCGAAAGCCTCCTGCGCCTCAGGTTCGACCTCTGGGCCGATATCGTCAGCCATATGTTCATGCCCGCACTGGCGCTGGCGATCCCCCTTGCTGCGATCATCGGCCAGCTTCTGAAGCAGAGCCTGAAGGAAACGATGAACCTCGACTACGTCACCCTCGCCCGCACCAAGGGCTATGGCGAGACCCGCGTGATCCTGCGCGAGGCGCTTCGGAACGCCGCCCTGCCGACGCTGACGCTGGTCGGCGTGCAGTTCACGTTTCTCATCGGCGGCACCGTCATCATCGAACGGCTTTTCTCCTACGAAGGCCTTGGGAACATGGCCATCGACGCGGTCATCAACCGCGACCTGCCGCTGATCCAGGGCATCGTCATCCTCTTTGCCGTGATCTTCGTCGCCGTGAACATGATCGTGGATCTGCTCTACGCCGTCCTTAACCCGAGGCTCCGCCATGCTTGACGGACGCTCCATGATCCGCCGCCGGGCAGGCGCACGCCTTTGGCTTTCGGCGCTCTGGCTCGGGCTTCTGTGCCTTGCCGCCATTCTCGCCCCGTGGATCGCCCCAAAGGACCCCTTGGCGCAGGACCTCTTCCTCGGCCGTCTGCCCCCCTTTTGGATAAGCGGATCGGAGCCGGGCTACTTCCTCGGCACCGACAGCCTCGGCCGCGATGTCCTCAGCCGGATCATCCATGGCGCACGGGTGGCGCTTCTGGTGGCGCTGGTCGCGGGAACGATCACCTGCGTCGTGGGCGCGACGCTCGGCCTTCTCGCCGGGTTCCTGCGCGGCTGGGTCGACATGGTCATCTCGCGCTTCATCGATATCTGGATGGCGTTTCCGCCGGTCCTCTTCTCGATCCTCCTCATCGCCGTCCTTGGCCCCGGCCTGATTTCCATCATCATCGCCATCGTGGTCATCGACTGGACTCGCTTTGCCCGCGTGGTTCGGGCCGAAGCGATGGCGCAGGGGGCGATGGATTACGTCGCCTCGGCCCGTGTCGCCGGGCGGGGGCGGCTTGGCACCATGGTCCGCGAAATCCTGCCCAACGTGCTGCCGACGATCGTGGTCCTTCTGACGCTGGAAATGGGCATCGCGGTGATCGTCGAGGCGATCCTCTCGTTCGTGAACCTCTCGATCTCGACCGACGACCCGACCTGGGGCGGCATGATCGCCGAAGGCCGCACCTCGATCCATCAGGCCTGGTGGGTGCTCGTGTTCCCGCTCATCACCCTGTTCCTCACCGTCCTCTCCTTCAGCCAGTTGGGCGAAGGGCTGAAGGACCGTTTCGATCCGGTGCTGAGATGAGCTACCTTTCGATCCGCAATCTGTCCGTGCGGCTGAAAGGCGGCCTGCCGCTTCTCCGCCGCGTCTCGCTCGATGTGGCGGCGGGTGAGGTGCGGGGGCTGGTGGGCGAATCCGGCGCCGGCAAGTCGATGATCGGCAAGGCCGTTCTTGGCATCCTGCCGCCCGCCGCCGAGATCACGGAAGGCGAGATCCTGCTCGACGGCGCCGATCTTCTGCGTCTCTCGCCGGCGGAGCGCCGCCGCCACATCGGCGCCACCTGCGCGCTGATCCCGCAAGACCCGCTGACTGCGCTCAACCCATCGCATCGCATCGGGCCGCAGATCACCGACCGGCTGGTCGATATCCTCGGCTGGACCCGCGCCGATGCCGATGCCCGCGCCCGCGCCCTGCTGGCCGAGGTGCAGATCCCCGAGCCGGACCGGGTGCTCCGCGCTTATCCGCATGAGCTTTCGGGCGGCATGCGCCAGCGCATCCTGATCGCGTCCGCCTTCGCCGCCGAGCCGAAGCTGATCGTGGCGGATGAACCCACAACCGCGCTCGACGTGACGGTGCAGAAGCAGATCCTGAAGCTGATCGCCGGGATGCAGGCCCGCCACGGCACGGCGCTTTTGTTCGTCACGCATGACCTTGGCGTGGTGTCGAAGGTCTGCCAGCAGCTTTCGGTGCTTTACTCCGGCATGGTGGTCGAGGATACGCCGGTCAGGGATTTCTTCGCCACGCCCCGCCATCCCTATTCCGCCGCCCTTCTGGCCGCGACGCCGAAATACACCGATCCTTCCGCCGGGCTGAACCCGGTGCCCGATGCCGTCATCGAGGCGGTGCGCGCCGAGGTTGCCGCCTTCGACCGGAGGGCCGCGCATGGCTGATCTCTACACCATCACCGATCTTCGCCTGTCGCTCCCCGATCTCAATGCCAAGCCGCTTTTCGGCGCGGCGCCCCGGATCGAGATCCTGAGGGGCCTCACCTTCACCATCCCGAAAGGCGCGGTGGTCGGCATCGTCGGCGGCTCCGGTTCGGGCAAGTCCACGCTCGGCCGCGCGCTGGTGCGTCTGCTGGAGCCGACGGGCGGCACGATCCGCTTCGACGGCACCGACATCACCCATCTGCCTGAGGCCAGCCTGCGCCCGGTGCGGCGGCGCTTCCAGATGATCTTTCAGGACCCGATGTCCTCGCTCAACCCGCGCCACCGGGTCGGCACGATCATCGCCGAACCTTTGCGCCTTCACGGCTTCGATGCCATCCCCGACCGCGTGAACCGCGCGCTGGATCACGTCGGCCTGCCGCAGTCCTTCGCCACCCGCTATCCGCATGAGCTGTCCGGTGGCCAGCGCCAGCGCGTCGGTATCGCCCGCGCCATCGCGCTTGAGCCGGATTTCATCCTCGCCGACGAAATCGTCTCCGGCCTTGACGTCTCATCGCAGGCGCAGGTGCTGAACCTTCTCGAACGGCTGGTGGCCGACCTCGGCCTGACGCTGGCCTTCATCAGCCATGACCTCTCGGTGATCCGCCGCCTGTGCCAGCGGACAATCGTCCTTTACCGGGGCAAAATCGTCGAGGATCGCCCGACGGCCGATCTTTTCGCCAGCCCGTCAGCCGCCTACACGCGCGAGCTTCTGGACGCGATCCCGCTCCCCGATCCGGCTCAGGCCTGGGGTTGAGGGCCGCCGACCGGGCGCCTTTCGGCCGCCTCGGGGCGCATCAGGCTTTCGAGCTTGGCCTTGACCTCCTCCGGCCAGACCATCGAGGTGTGGCTGTCGAGCCAGCTTGCGGCGAGCACCTGTTCCACCGACCAGCGGTGTTCTTCGCCGCAATGGATCGTGTGATTCAGCCGGACGGATGATTTGCCGACCTTCAGGATCGTCAACCGGAAGGTCAGGCGGTCGCCGAAGAACGAGGGCTTCGAGAAATCGCAGGTCAGGTGAACCGTAGGCGTGCCCCAGCGTTCCTTCCAGATGATCTCATTCCAAGGATAACCGATGTACGCCCAGAACTCCTCCACCACGCCGTTCAGCATGTTGAGATAGGCCGGGTAATAGGCGGTGCCGGAAATGTCGCAATCGCCGAAGCGCAGCTCCCGGTCGGTGGTGAAACACACATTCATACCCTGCCCCTGATTGCCTGACGCCGGATTCGGCACGATCAGGTTAGCGGCAAGGATTGGCCCCGGCCAGAGCCGGGGCGGCGGTTCAGGCGCCGTGCTTGCGCAGAAGAAAGCGCTGGATCTTGCCGGTCGCGGTCTTGGGGAGGGCCTCGGTGAAGATGACGCTGCGGGGGTATTTGAAGGGGGCGATGACCTTCTTCACATGGTCCTGCAACAGCTTGACCATCAGCGCGTCGCCCACCTGCCCCTTGGCCAGCACCACATGCGCCTGAACGATATGGCCGCGTTCTTCGTCAGGGGCGCCGATCACGGCGCATTCCTGCACCGCCGGATGCGACAGAAGCGCCGCCTCCACCTCTGGCCCGGCGATGTTGTATCCGGCCGACAGGATGATGTCGTCGCTGCGGGCGGCGAAGTGGAAATATCCCGCTTCGTCCTGCCAGAAGGAATCCCCCGTCAGGTTCCAGCCATCGCGGACATAGACGCCCTGCCGGGCATCGGCGAGGTAGCGGCAGCCGGTGGGCCCGCGCACGGCCAGCCGCCCGGTCTCGCCGCGGGGCAGTTCGGCCATGTCCTCGCCGACGATCCGAGCCTCATAGCCCGTCACCGGCTTGCCGGTGGTGCCGGGGTGATGGTCCTCGAACCGGTTGGTGATGAAGATGTGCAGCATCTCGGTCGCGCCGATCCCGTCGAGCATCGGCTTGCCGGTCTTCCTTTGCCACTCCTCATAGACCGGGGCGGGCAGGGTTTCGCCCGCGCTGACCGCCGCGCGGAGCGAGGACAGGTCCGCGCCCTCGTCCATCGCCTTCAGCATCACGCGGTAGGCGGTGGGCGCGGTGAAGCAGACCGTGGCCTTATGTTCCTCGATCATCGCGATCATGTTCACCGGGCTCGCCTGTTCCAGAAGCGCCGCCGTTGCGCCGAAGCGCAGGGGAAAGACGGCAAGGCCGCCAAGGCCGAAGGTGAAGGCCAGGGGCGGGCTGCCGATGAATACATCCTCGGGCGTGACGGCGAGGATTTCCTTCGCATAGCCATCGGCGATGATCAGAAGATCACGGTGGAAATGCATCGTCGCCTTGGCTTCGCCGGTGGTGCCCGAGGTGAAGCCCAGAAGCGCCACATCGTCGCGGCCCGTCCTGACCGCATCAAACCGGACCGACTTCTTCAGCGCGGCGCGGTCAAGTTCCGCGTCGTGGTTGGCGGTGCCGTCGAAACCGACCACGGTTTTCAGGTACGCGCTGTCGCGGGCTGAGAGGATCAGCTCCTCCATCAGCCGGGTGTCGCAAAGCGCATGGCTGATCTCGGCCTTGTCGACGATCTTGGTCAGCTCGCCCGCCCTGAGCATCGGCATGGTATTGACGACCACGGCGCCGACCTTGGTCGCCGCCAGCCAGCAGGCCACCATCGCCGGGTTGTTGGCCGACCGGATCAGCACGCGGTTGCCGGGCTTCACGCCGTAATCCTCGACCAGCGCATGAGCGATGCGGTTGGTCCAGTCAGTCAGTTCCTTGTAGGTGCGGCTCCGCCCATTGCCGATCAGGGCGGTATGGTCGCCGAACCCCTTCTCGACCATGCGGTCGGTCAGCTCGACGCCGACGTTCAGCCAGTCCGGAAAGTCGAAACCGGCAAGGTTCAGGACCGGCCATTCCGCGAAGGGCGGAAGTCGGTCGCGCGTGAAGCTGTCCGAATGCCCGCTGGGACCAAGCATCTCCGTTCCTCCCTGTTTCATGCCGCTCCCTCCGGCACGATCGCGGTGGCCTCGATCTCGACCTTGGCGCGGTCCTCGATCAGCGCCACGACCTGCACCACAGCCATCGCCGGATAGTGGCGCCCGATGACGTCCTTGTAGACCCGGCCCAGCCCCTTGAGGTCGGCGAGGTATTCGGCCTTGCTGGTGACATACCAAGTCAGCCGCACCAGATGTTCCGGCCCTGCCCCGCCTTCGGCCAGCACGGCCACCACATTGCGCAGGGTCTGTTCGACCTGACCGACAAAATCGTCGGTCTCGAATTCGCAATCGGCGTTCCAGCCGATCAGCCCGCCGGTCAGGATCATGCGGCCTCTCGCCGTCATGCCGTTGGCATAGCCCTTGGCGGGTTTCCATCCTTCGGGGTGCAGGGTCAGGGCGGTCATTTTGCCTCCATGAAAGCTGTGATCCGTTGCCGGACTTCATCGGGCCAGGCTTGAGGGCGACCCTTTGGATTGATGTAGACCACCGTCAGCGCGGCGGTCAGCCGATGCGAGGATGGGCCGTGCGCCTCGATATCCAGATCCAGCGCGGCCCCTCCCAGCCGGGCAACCTTCAGCCGCCAGTCGAGAATTTCGCCAAGACGCGACGGCGCATGGAAGTTGAACTCAAGCCGTGCGGTCGGGACACCTTCCTGCCGCGCCATCATCACCTCAAAGGGCAGGTCGACCACGTCGCGGAAGAAGTTCTCGACAACCGAATTGGTCATCTCAAGATAGCGCGGGTAAAAGACGATCCCGGCGGGATCGCAATGGTTGAACTCGATGCGGATCGGGCGGCTGTAGATCATCCGAGGACACTCCGCGCGATGACCACCCGCTGCACATCCGTGGCGCCTTCGTAGATCCTGAGCGCGCGAATTTCGCGGTAAAGGCTTTCGACGGCGAAGCCGTGGCGCACACCGTCGCCACCATGAAGCTGGAGCGCGGAGTCGATGACCCGTTGCGCCGCTTCTGTGGCATAGAGCTTCGCCATCGCCGCCTCGCGGGTGATCCGCGCTGCCCCCATGTCGCGGATCCAGGCTGCGCGGTAGACGAGAAGTGCTGCCGCATCGACCTCAAGCGCCATGTCGGCGATGTGGCCCTGCACCATCTGGTAGTCGGCAAGCGTGCCGCCGCTGGCACGGGTCTTTTGCACGCGGGCCAAAGCCTCATCGAGCGCGCGGCGGGCAAAGCCCAGAGCGGCCGCGCCGACGGTCGAGCGGAAGACATCAAGGACCGACATGGCGATCTTGAAACCCTCGCCCGCCTTGCCGATCAGTGCGCCTTCCGGCAGGTCGACATTTGTCAGGCGCAGGTGAGCAAGGGGATGGGGCGCGATCACCTCGATCCGCTCCACCACCTCAAGGCCGGCCGTGTCGGCGGGCAGAAGGAAGGCCGACAGGCCCTTCGCCCCCGGTGCCTCGCCGGTACGGGCGAAGATCACGTAAAGATCGGCGATGCCACCGTTGGAGATATAGGTCTTGTCGCCGTTCAGCCGGAAGCCGCCCTGCATGCGCTCGGCAAGGGTCGCGGTATGGGCAACATCCGACCCCGATCCCGGTTCGGTCAGCGCGAAGGCGGAAATCGCCTTTCCCGCGCGGGTACGGTCCAGCCATTGCCGCTGCTCGGGCGTGCCGAAAAGGCTGACCGCGCCCATGCCGAGACCCTGCATGGCAAAGGCGAAATCGGCAAGCCCGTCATGGCGCGCCAGCGTCTCGCGGATCAGGCAAAGGTTGCGGACATCGAGCGTTTCCCCATCCTGAGCGCCGCTGTGGCGGAGAAATCCGGCGGCACCGAGGGACGTCACCAGCCCCTTGCAGGCGGCATCGACGTCTGAATGGTCCACCGGCAGGTTCGCCGAAGCCCAGGCCTCAAGCGTCGCCGACAGGTCGCGGTGCCGTTCCTCGAAGAAGGGCCAGTTCAGAAAGCTCCGGTCGCTCATGTCACCTGTCCCGTTACTTCAGTCGCCGGCGAAAACCGGCTTCCCCTTGGCGACAAACGCCCGATAGGCGCGCTCGAAGTCGCGGGTCTGCATGCAGATCGCCTGCGCCTGCGCCTCCGCCTCGATCGCCTGCTCAAGCCCCATGTTCCATTCCTGATTGAGCTGGGTCTTGGTGATGCCATGCGCGAAGGTCGGGCCATCGGCGATGCGCTGGGCAAGCTTCAGCGCCTCGGCCTCCAGCGTCTCGGCCGGGTGGAGCGCATTCCAGAAGCCCCAGCGTTCGCCCTCGCCCGCCTCCATGCTCCGCCCGGTATAAAGAAGCTCCGCCGCCCGGCCCTGCCCGATGATGCGGGGCAGCATGGCGCAGGCGCCCATGTCGCAACCGGCCAGGCCGACGCGGGTGAAAAGGAAGGCGCATTTCGCCTCGGGCGTCGCCAGCCGCAGGTCCGAGGCCATGGCGATGATCGCGCCGGCGCCGACGCAGATGCCATCCACCGCCGCGATGATCGGCTTGCCGCAGCCGATCATCGCCTTGACGAGATCGCCGGTCATCCGGGTGAAGGCGAGAAGCCCCTTCATGTCCATCCCGACCAGAGGGCCGATGATGTCATGCACATCGCCGCCGGAGGAAAAGTTGCCGCCGTTCGAGGCGAAGATCACCACATCGACATCGCTCGCATAGGCCAGCGCGCGGAAGGTGTCGCGCAGCTCGGCGTAGCTTTCGAAGGTCAGGGGGTTCTTCCGCTCGGGCCGGTTAAGGCGGATCACGGCGACGCGGCCTCGCGTCTCCCAGATGAAATGCTTCGGCTTCAGCCCGGCGAGTTCGGTCATCTGGCACCTCCCATGCGTTTGAGGACGTCGGTCAGAAGGTCAAGCTCCGCTTCGCTCAGCGACGCGAAGATGCGGTTCACCTCCACCTCATGCCCGGCGGCATAGCCTTCGAAGGCCGTCACGCCTTCGGGCGTCAGGTCGACGAAGATGGTGCGGCGGTCGGTCTCGGACGGGGTGCGGCGCACGAAACCGTCCTGTTCAAGCCGGTCGACCACCGTGGTCGCATTGCCGTTCGAGACGAGAAGCATCCGCGAAAGCTCGCTCATGCTGATCCCTTCGCGCCGCCGCCAGAGGGCTGCCATCACGTCAAAGCGCGGCAGGGTCGTGGCGTGCTTCACCCTGAGGAACTCCCGTAGCTGGCCCTCCGCTGCGCGCGTCACGCCGAGAAGGCGGATCCACATTTTGAGGCGGCGCTTGGAGAGGGGATTGGTCATAGCTCGCCCCCCGCGATGGCGATGGCCTGGCCGTTGACGCCTTCCGACCCCGGTCCGCAGAGCCAGAGCGCCGTTGCCGTGACTTCCACCGGCTGGATCAGCCTTTTTTGCGGGTTGGTGGCGGCCAGCGCGGCGCGCGCCTCCTCCGCCGACTTGCCGGTCTTTGCGACGATGGTCGCGACCGAGCGGTCGGTCATTTCGGTGTCGAGAAAACCGGGGCAGATTGCATTCACCGTGACCGGCCCCCTGGCCACCTCCAGTGCCAGAGAACGCACAAGGCCCACCGTGCCGTGCTTGGCCGCCGCATAGGGCGCCACATAGCCGTAGCCCTTGAGGCCCGCGGTCGAGGCGATGGCGATCAGCCGGCCCCAGCCTGGAAGCTGCGCAAGGCCGGCGCGGAACGTCAGGAAGACGCCGGTCAGGTTCACCGCCAGCATGGCGTTCCATTGGTCGAGCGTCACGCGGCCAAGCGGCGCGCTTTCCGCCGCCCCGGCATTGGCGATGACGATGTCGCAAGGTCCGGCTTTGGCAAAGGTGCGCGCCACGTCGCCTTCCTGCGTAACGTCGGCAATCACGAAGCGCGCGCCAAGGGGCTCGGCGACAGCCCGCAAGGGCGCCTCGCGCCGGCCCGAGATC
>DJUV01000286.1 GCA_002440625.1 Rhodobacteraceae bacterium UBA6273
CCGGTGCAGTTCACCCCGTGGGTCGACCGCACGATCTTGTCGTGCCGCCAGCGGTTTCTGTAGACATCCTCCCAGTCACGGTTCTCGCGCGTTGTCTGGCCCCAGCCGTCCGAGAATTGCTCAAGTTCTTTGCTTTGGAAGAAGTTCAGTCTGTCGAGCAGGTGGCTCATCGTGGCTTCCTTTCGTTATTCTGCGGGGTGGGCGGTGGCGCCCAAACGGGCACGGCCGCGCTCGATATCGTGCAGCAGGCCGCCGGGGCGCGTGTAGACGACCCAGGTGATGGCAAGGCACAGCACGTAGAAGATCAGGAACACCCAAAGCGCGCCGATCGGGCTGCCGGTCATCGCGATCGACGAGCCGTAGGCTTTCGGGATGAAGAACCCGCCATAGGCGCCGATGGCGCTGGTGAAGGCGACGATCCCGCCCGATTCCATGGCGATCTGACGGGCACGGTCGGCCCCGGTCAGCTTCGGCATCAGGCGGGGCACTTCACGGCCCATGATCACCGGGATCATCTGGAAGGTCGAGGCGTTGCCGACCCCGGTGAAGAAGAACAGCGCCATGAAGCCCGCGAAGAACCCGGCGAAGCTGCCCGCCTGAAGGGACAGGATTACGCCAAAGACAGAGGCGATCATGCCGACGAACACCCAGAACGTGACACGCCCGCCGCCGAACCTGTCGGAAACCCATCCCGTGCCGGCACGGCTGAGCGCACCGACCAGCGGCCCGAGGAAGACGTACTGCAGGGCGTTCACGTCCGGGAAAGCGATCTTCGACAGAAGCGGGAAGCCCGCGGAATAGCCGATGAAGCTGCCGAAGGTGCCGATGTAGAGGACGCACATCAACCAGTTATGCGTCCGCCCGAAGATCACCGATTGCTGGGCAAAGCTCGCCTTCGCATCGGCGATGTCGTTCATGCCCGCCCATGCCGCGATGGTCGAGATCAGGATGAACGGCACCCAGATGAAGCCCGCGTTCTGCATCCAGAGACTGGCCCCGGTTTCGGCGACGGTCTGCGGCGCACCGCCCAGAGCGCCGAACACGCCCACCGTGATCACCAGCGGCACCAGGAACTGCATGACGCTGACGCCGAGGTTGCCAAGGCCGGCGTTCAGCGCCAGCGCGTTGCCCTTTTCGGCCTTGGGAAAGAAGTAGCCGATGTTGGCCATGGAGGAGGCGAAGTTGGCCCCGCCAAGGCCGCACAGCAGCGCCAGGACCAGGAAGATGAAATAGGGTGTTTCAGGGTTCTGCACGGCATAGCCGATGCCGACGGCGGGCAGCAGCAGCGATGCGGTCGAAAGGGTCGTCCAGAGCCTGCCGCCGAAGATCGGCACCATGAAGCCGTAGAAGATCCGCAGCGTCGCCCCCGACAAGGCAGGCAGCGCGGCGAGCCAGAACAGTTGTTCCGGGGTGAAGGTGAAGCCGATCAGCGGCAGCTTGGCCACAACCATCGACCAGACCATCCAGACCGAGAACGCCAGAAGCAGTGCCGGGATCGAGAGCCATAGGTTCCGACGCGCGACAGCCCGGCCCTTGTCAGCCCAGAATGCCGCATCTTCCGGAGTCCAGTCTTCCAGAACGCGCGGCATCGCCGTGCGGTCAGGGTTGTGGATGGCCTGCATCTCGGGCAGTTGCGGCAGCCGGTCCAGTGCTTCGCCATGTGCCTTGCGTTCCATCGCGCGGATCGACAGATGCATCCATGCCAGCGCGATGGCGACCAGGACGAACAGCAGGGCAAAGCACGAGGTATAGATGCCCGTCAGGTCGAGCAGGGCGCCAAAGGCGATGGGCAGGACAAAGCCGCCAAGGCCGCCGATCATGCCCACAAGGCCCCCGACCGCGCCGACATTGTTGGGGTAATAGACCGGGATGTGCTTGAACACCGCCGCCTTGCCCAGGCTCATGAAGAAGCCAAGCGCGAACAACGTGGCGACGAAGGGCCACAGGCCCATGCTCGTCGAGAAGGCGATCAGTCCGTCCTTGCCCTGGATGACGTAATCCGTCGGCGGATAGGACAGCATGAACAGGAACAGCATGGCGAAGCCGAAGGTCCAGTACATCACCGACCGCGCGCCGAACTTGTCGGACAGGTGCCCGCCATAGGCCCGGAACAGCGAGGCCGACAGGCTGAAGGACGCCGCCGCCATGCCCGCCGTGCGGACGTCGACGCCGTAAACGTCGATCAGATAGTTTGGCAGCCACAGCGCCAGCGCAACGAAAGCGCCGAACACGAAGAAGTAGTAAAGCGAGAAGCGCCAGACCTGCAGGTTCTTGAGCGGCGCAAACTGCTGGGCAAAACCGGGCGCCTTGGCGCCTGTCCTGCGGCGCTCGACGAGTGCCGGGTCATCCTTGGCAAAGATGAAGAAAACCACGCCCATCAGGGCAAGTGCGGCAGCCCAGACGTTGGCCACGCCTTGCCAGCCATAAGCCACCATCACGAAGGGGGCGACGAACTTCGTCACCGCTGCGCCGATGTTGCCCGCCCCAAATATGCCCAGGGCCGTGCCCTGGCGGCCGGCATCGTACCAGCGGCTGACATAGGCGACGCCGATGATGAACGATCCACCGGCGAGGCCCACACCCAGCGCGGCGACCAGATACATGATGTATGTGTCCGCAAAGGTCAGGGCCCAGGTGGCGAGTGCCGCAAGGATCATCTGCGCGGAAAAGACCAGGCGCCCGCCGTATTTCTCGGTCCAGACGCCCAGGAAGATGCGGGTCAGCGAGCCGGTCAGGATGGGCGTGGCCACCAGAAGGCCGAACTGGGTGTCGTTCAGACTGAGCTCGCCCTTGATGGCGACACCGATGATGGAGAAGATCGTCCAGACCGCGAAACAGGCGGTGAAGGCAATTGTGCTCAGGCTCAGGGCCCGCGTCTGATCGGCGCGTGAGGCTTTGGCTACGGTCTGCATGGCAGGGCCTCCGGCAGGAATGGCTTGGTTGCCCCCGAAGGGGATTGCAGCCAGACCTGCGGCCGGAGCGGGCCGAATGACTTGATCTAGATCACGCCGCCCGGACCGCTTAACGAAATAAATGGCTTGCCCAAATTTGTTGACTCAAGGGCGATGCGGCATCAAGCCGGTTCCGACGGAGATCAATTGTCGGCTTGACAAATATCAAGCGCGCCGATGATCTTGGGAACTCCAGATGGGGAGCGCATGGCATGCCAGAGTCACACTACCCGGAGATTCGGGCTCTCGGGCTGTTTTCCGGAATGGCGGACGCGCATTTCCAGTCCCTGATGCGCGGTGCCTATGTGCAGAACTTTCCGCCGCAGATCGAACTGATCGGCGAGGGCGAGCCGAGCGATTTTCTGCATGTCGTCCTGTCCGGCTCGGTCGATCTGTTCTCGACGTGGAACGGTCGCGATACCAGCCTGGCAACCGTGCGGCCGATCTCGACTTTCATCCTGGCGGCAACCATCCGGAATGCTCCCTATCTGATGTCGGCCAGAACGCTGGAAAAAAGCCGGATCGTCCTGATTCCCAGTCAGGACGTGCGCGCGATCTTCGATGTCGACGGCATTTTCGCCCGTGCCATCGTGACGGAACTCGCCCGGTGCTATCGGGCCGTCATCAAGTCACAAAAGGACCTGAAGCTCAGAACCTCGCTCGAACGGCTGGCAAACTATCTTTTGCGCCAACAGAAGCGCGCCGGCGGGGGGGCCAGCTTCGAACTGGATGTCGAGAAGCGCCGACTCGCATCCGTGCTGGGAATGACGCCCGAGAACCTGAGCCGGGCCTTCAAGGGCCTCCAGCCCTATGGTGTGGCTGTCGATGGCACGCGCATTTCCATCGGCGACCAGGCCGATCTGGAAGGGTTTGCCAGACCGAACCCGCTGATTGACGACTTCTCGACCTGAGGTTCAGGGCAAGGGACCGACCCCGGACAACAGCGGGTGCGCGCCGATCAACGGCAGATACAACGCCAGACCCGCCGCAGTACGGGCCACGACCTTTCGCGAAAACCGCAGGGTAATCAGCAGGATGGCCTGACTTCTGCGCGCAGAAGGTCTTGGTCCGCGCCCATCTCGCGCCGCTTGCGGCGGTCAACCGGGCGTTGCCCAAGAATCGCGAAACCGGCGACGGCGCCGAACAGGATGACATGTCTCAGGTCCCCGTTCAGTACGACAGGGCCGTGGCCCCAAAGCGCGGTTCACTTTGGTAAGGTCCAGTCTCGCCTTCACTCTTTGCGAAGGTCGGTCGACCGACCCGTTTCAGAATTTTATTGCCGTCTCACCATGCGCGACGAAGGCAAGACGGGGGTTCAAACTTCGCCGTGTAAATCAAGGCTGCGCAAGCATGGTAAAACATCTGTTCACGGCCCGTCAGTTGCCCTGAGTTGCCGCTGGTCCGGGATTTCGGATTGATCCGCGAATTCTTGCCTTCATTCAGAAATTGCGGTCGAGCGGCTAACAAGCTCGACAGAGCACCACATCGAAACACGGGCTACGGCCCGTGTTTCTTCTTTCCTCTGCCGGCATGGAAGCCTGCGCCCGATCCTTTTTACCCCAGTGAGTACCACGCCCCGCGGCCGGCCCCGTTCAACACGAAATGGCCATCCCCGACCAGCGCCCTGAAGTGCAGCTTCAGGGTGTTGCGGTTCTCTCCGGTCAGCCGTTCCGCATCGCCGATCGTCAGGCGACCGTGGTCGCGGACAAAGTCCAGAAGCTTTGCCGACACCTCCGGCAGGCTGCCCATCATCAGCCTTTCGCGTTCGACCTTGTCGCGCAACCGGCGCATCTGGCGCAGGAGCGCAAGATAACAGGCTTCCTTGCTTTTCTTGATGAGGCTTTCAAGAGACGCATAGGGCACATAGGCATAGCCGGCCCTGACCAAGAGAAGCGTGGTCAGAGCCCGGCTGAGGCGGCCGTTCCCGTCCTGAAACGGGTGGATCTCAAGAAGGACCACCACGAAGATGCCGATCAAGAGAAGCGGATGCAGCGTGCCGTCCGCGCGGGCGGCATTGTACCAGTCCACCAGTCCAGTCATCCGCGCGGGCGTGTCGAAAGGACTGGCGGTTTCGAAGACGATGCCGATCTGCTGCCCCGTCTCGTCAAAGGCCGCGATCGAGTTTGCCGAGGTATTCCAGGCGCCGCGATGCCGCTCACCCTTGCCGCTGCGGCGCAGGAGGTCACGGTGAAGCTGGCGGATGTGATTCTCGGTCACATCGCCGCCGGCAGCCCGTCGATCTGGACCGATCCCGACTGGTTCCTGAGGACGGCCCCGGTTCCGGCCGGGCAAAGCATCCTCATCACCATTGGCGAGCTGGAAACGCCTGAGGCGGCCATGGCGGCGGGCGAACCGGCCAACCGCGTTGCCCGTCTGAGGGCCCGCGATATGGCCGGGCGGGCGGCGGCGATGGCCGGGCGCTTGGGCACCAGCGTCATCGTGCTGCCGGGCGAAAACCATGACGGTTTGCTCGCGCTCTTCCTGGCGCGGGCCATCAACAGCCTTTGGAAGTGAGACGGAGGACACCGGCGCTAAGCGCCTTCCACGACCCAGTTCAGACCGAGGAAGTTTTCCCGGTGCGCGAAGGTCGCGAGATGAACGTCGATGGTGAAGCGGGCCTGAATCAGGTTCTTGGCGTCTGCCGCTTCCAGCCGGACGGTCAGACCGCCGGCGTCGGCCGAAAACTCGGCAGGTCCCGAAGGCAGCGCGGCATGTCCGCGATGGTCGTCACACGACACCTCCACCTTGCGTGCGAAATGCTTGCAGAGCTGGGCGATGTATTTCGATCCGTTCGGGGTCGAAAGGCGGGCGGTTGTGACGATCATCCGATATTCCTGATTTTTTTTGTAAACTATAGGCTTGTGTTTGCCGGGGCAAGCCGCGAAACACATAGAGCCCGGCGCGATCGCCCATCAACATGAGGAAAACACCATGAAATTTGCTTCCATCGCAGGCGCGCTGCTGATCGCGGCCACGCCCGCCCTTGCCGACCCGGTCGAAATCGGGACCGCGCGCGGCCCGGTATCGGTCGCGCAGACTCCGGCGAAGGTGGCGGTCTATGACATTGCCGCCATCGACACGCTTCTGGCCCTGGGCGTCACCCCGGCCGGCGTTCCGGACGAGCTTTATGTCCCCGCCATCAAGACGGCGGCCGGGGGCGCCGCGAAGATCGGCACGCTCTTCGAGCCGGATATCGAGGCGCTGTCCGGCCTTGACCCCGATCTAGTCATCGTCGGCGGGCGCACGGCCACCCAGTTCGACCAGGTGTCAGAGGTCGCGCCAGCCATCGACATGACGATCTCGCCGGATGTGGTCGGCGATGCCAGGGCGCGGCTTCTGACCTATGGCGCGCTTTTCAACAAGGCCGACAAGGCGGCGGAACTGGCCGGCACGCTTGATGCGCGCATCGCCGGGGTTCAGGCGGCGGCAAAGGACAAGGGCAATGCGCTGATCGTGATGACGAACGGCCCGAAGGTTTCGGCCTATGGCCGCGGCTCGCGCTTCGGCTGGCTGCATGACACGGTCGGCCTGCCCGAAGCCTATCCGAACCTAATCCCGGAAACCCATGGCGATGCGATCTCGTTCGAATTCATCACCGAGGTGAACCCGGACTGGCTTCTGGTGATCGACCGTGGCGCCGCCGTCGGCGAGGAAGGCGCTTCGGCGGCAGAGACGCTGGACAATCCGCTTGTCGCGGGGACCAAGGCCGCGCAGGCGGGCCAGGTTGTCTACCTCGACGCCGGGCGGCTTTACATCTCGGGCGGCGGCTACAGCTCGCTGATGGGCACGCTTGATGAGATGCTGGCGGCACTGAAGGGATGAGGATACGGGCGGGACACCTCTGGGCCATCTCGGCCGGCGCGCTGGTCGTTCTGGCCGGGGCGAGCCTGATGGTCGGCGCTGCCCGGATCGTGCCGGGCGAGCCGACGGCGGGGCTGATCCTTGGTGTCTCGCGGATTCCGCGCACGCTGGCGGCGATCCTGACAGGTGCTGCGCTGGCCGTCGCCGGCGTGGTGATGCAGCAGATCGTCAGGAACCGCTTCGTCGAGCCTGCCACGGCGGGCACGCCCGAGGCGGCGGCGGCGGGGCTTCTGGCGGTAACACTGGCGGCCCCGCATGCGCCGGTCTGGGTAAAGATGGCGGTGGCGGCGATGGCAGCACTGGGCGGGGCGGCGCTTTTCGCTGCGCTGATCCGCTGCCTGCCACCGCGCGAGGTCTTTCTCGTGCCGCTGACCGGCCTTGTCCTTGCCGGTGTCATTGGCGCGGGCGTGACCCTGATCGGCTGGGAGACGGACCTGATGCAGTACATCAGCATCTGGCTGCTTTCGGGCGAGTTTTCCGGCGTGATCGCCGGGCGCTACGAGTTTCTCTGGATCGCCGGGGCGGCGGCCCTGCTCGCCTGGTTCGCCGCCGACCGCTTCGCGATCCTCGCCCTCGGGCCCGAGGCCGCGACGGCGCTTGGCCTCAGCGCTACGGCGGTGATGCGGCTGGGGCTGGTCGTCGTGGCGCTCGTCACCGCCATGGTCGTGGTGACGGTGGGGATGCTGCCCTTTGTAGGGCTGATCGTGCCCAACCTGGTTGCGCGGGTGATGGGCGACAACCTGCGCGCCTCGCTGCCGGTGGTGGCGATGGCGGGGGCGGTTCTGGTCCTTGGGTCTGACCTTGCCGGGCGGCTGGTGATCCATCCTTACGAGGTCCCGGCGGGCACGATCCTCGGTGTCGTGGGCGCCGCCGCCTTCCTCTGGCTTCTGTGGCAGGGGAACCGGAATGCAGCCTAGGATCGCCGTCCTTTCGGGGCTGCTCGCCATCGTCTCGGCGCTCTGGCTGTTTCAGGGGCTGGGCGGCAACTGGCGCTTCGTCCTTGACCTGCGGCTTGGCAAGCTGGCCGCCCTTCTGCTCGTCGCGGCCTCGGTCGGGATGGCGACCATCCTGTTCCAGACCGTCGCGCAGAACCGCATCCTGACACCCGCGATCATGGGGTTCGACGCGCTCTACCTGCTGATCCAGAGCGTCATGATCGCCAGCCTCGGGACGGTCGGTTTCGCCGGGCTTCCGACCGGCCTCAAGTTTGCGGCCGAGGCGGCGGTGATGGCCGGGGTGGCGGTGGCGCTGTTCGGCGCGATGCTGGGTCAGGCGCGGGGCGACAGCATCGGCCGCACGATCCTGACCGGCGTGGTCCTTGGCATCCTCTTCCGGTCGGGCGCGACGCTGGTCACACGGATGCTTGACCCCAACGAATATTCCATCGTCCAGCAGGTCAGTTTCGCCAACTTCAGCCGTCCGGTCACGGAAACGACCGCCTGGGCCGCGATGGTGGCGCTTCCTGCAATGGCTGCGGCCCTCTGGCTCGCGCCACGGCTCGACGTGCTGGCGCTGGGGCGCGACAGCGCAATCTCGCTCGGTCTCGGGCACCGGCGGATGGTGCTTTTCACGCTGGCGCTGGTCGCGGTGCTGACGGCGGTATCGACAGCACTTGTCGGGCCGGTGGCACTTTTCGGCCTCATCATCGCGGGCTTCGCCCACAGCATCCTCCCCGATGCCCGCCATCTGCGCCTGCTGATCGCGGCGGCGCTGATCGCTGCGGTCCTGCTGGTCGGCGGGCAATGGGCGTTCGAGCGGGTGCTGGGCCTGAAGGCAACGCTGAGCGTCGTCATCGAATTCCTGGGCGGGGTCTTCTTCCTGACACTCCTTTTGCGGGGGAAGGTCCGATGACCAGTCACTCCGGGATCGAGATCAAGGGCCTGGCCCATGCCGTCCGGGGCACAGAGATTCTGGCGCCCACCGACCTCAGCCTGCCCGGTGGCAGGATCACCGCACTGATCGGTCCCAACGGCGCCGGCAAATCCACCCTGTCGCGCCTGATCGCACGGATCGAACCGCCGGTCACAGGGCGGGTCGTCGTCAACGGGCTGGACGTGGCGACGACGCCCAGCGACCGGCTGGCACGCGAGATGGCGTTTCTCGGCCAGCAGGCCTGGCTCGCCTCGCGCCTTCGGGTGCGGGAGCTTGTGGCCTTCGGGCGCTGGCCGCATTGCATGGCCAGGCCGGGCCCTGCCGACCGCGCCGCCATCGACCGAGCCCTGCGGGACTTCGACCTTTTGCCCCTGTCCGGCCGGTTTCTTGACACCCTGTCGGGCGGGCAGGCACAGCGGGCCCATCTTGCGATGACGGCGGCACAGGAAACGCCCTGGCTGATCCTTGATGAGCCATTGAACAACCTCGACCTTGCCCATGCCCGCGCGCTGATGGCGCATCTGGCGCGGCTGCGCGACGGGGGCGGTTCGATCCTTGTCGTCCTGCATGACCTGAACCTCGCAGCCGGCTGGGCCGATCATGTCGTCGCCATGAAGGCCGGCCGGATCGTGGCCGAGGGGACACCCGGAGAGGTGCTGACCGCGCCCGGACTGTCGTCCCTCTACGAGACTGAAATCCGGGTTTCTGAACACGGGGGCCGGCCACTTGTCCTGCATCACCTGTGACCGCGCCCCGCACCACCGCTGAAAGTGGAGATCAGGCATGAACCCAGTCTATCTTTCGGAAGTTTCTTCGAGCATCCTGACGCGGATGCACGATTTCATCGCCATAGACGTCGACCTCGCGGTCTTTGCCGCACTATCCGGTGCTGGTCAGATAGTGCCCCTGTTTTCGGCCGCTATGCTGCCAATGCTGCGAATGCCAGGGCGACCAGAACCGGATCGACTGCTCGGATCATCGCTGGTTCTGGGACCGCGCACGGGCTTGCACGAACCGCACGCGTGCACGGGGTGCCGCCGCCGGGCCGCTTGGTAAGGTCTTCCTCCACTGAAGTATCGGCCGCGATGAGCTAAGATCACCCTAGGTCGCGTTGACAAAAGGG
>DJUV01000347.1 GCA_002440625.1 Rhodobacteraceae bacterium UBA6273
ACGCCTGGTTCAACAACGTCGAAACCAAGCCCGGCACTGGCTATCCGACCGACTGGGAAAACCAGAAACGCTGGAACGGCGGCTGGGCGCGGTCGAAGTCGGGCAAGCTGCACCCCAAGCAGGGGTCCAAGTGGCGGATTCTGGCGAACATCTTCGCCAATCCCGACCTGCCCGAGATCGACGACTACTACGAGCCGTTCGATTTCGACTATGACCACCTGAAATCCGCGCCTGACCTGAACGCCTTCCCCACCGCGCGCCCGCGGTCGAAGGTCACCGGCGAGCGGATGGAAAAGATCGTCAAGGGCCCGAACTGGGAGGAAATCCTGGGCGGCGAATTCGCCAAACGCTCGCTGGACTACAACTTCGAGAATGTGCAGAAGCAGATCTACGGTGAATATGAAAACACCTTCATGATGTATCTGCCGAGGCTCTGCGAACATTGCCTCAACCCGACCTGCTCCGCCTCCTGCCCCTCGGGCGCGATCTACAAGCGCGAGGAAGACGGCATCGTCCTGATCGACCAGGAAAAATGCCGCGGCTGGCGGATGTGCATCTCGGGCTGCCCGTACAAGAAGGTCTATTACAACTGGGATACCGGCAAGTCCGAGAAATGCACCTTCTGCTATCCGCGCATCGAGAGCGGCCAGCCGACGGTCTGTTCGGAAACCTGTGTCGGGCGCATCCGCTATCTGGGTGTGATCCTTTACGACGCCGACAAGATCGAGGCGGCGGCAAGCAGCGAGCGCGAGACGGATCTTTACAGGGCGCAGCTTGACGTGTTCCTTGACCCGAATGACCCGGACGTGATCGCGGCCGCCCGCCGGGATGGCGTGCCCGAGGACTGGATCGAGGCGGCCAGGATCAGCCCGATCTGGAAGATGGCGATGGAGTGGAAGGTTGCCTTCCCGCTGCATCCCGAATACCGCACCCTGCCGATGGTCTGGTACATCCCGCCGCTGTCGCCGATCCAGAACGCGGCTCAGGCCGGCCAGATCGCGATGAGCGACCAGATGCCCGACGTGCGGTCCCTTCGCATTCCCGTGCAGTATCTGGCCAACATGCTGACGGCGGGGGATGAGGAGCCCATCGTTCACGCGCTGGAACGCATGTCGGCGATGCGTCTCTACATGCGCGCGTTGACGGTGGATGGCGTCCGCGACGAGGGCATTGCCGCCCGCGTCGGCATGTCGGGCCGGATGATCGAGGACATGTACAAGATCATGGCCATCGCCGACTACGAGGACCGCTTCGCGATCCCCACGGCGCACCGCGAACAGAACGAAGCTGGCGCCGACATCCGTGGCGGCTGCGGCTTTACCGATGGCAACGGCTGTTCCGCCGGCGAGACGGGCAAGACCAGCCTGTTCGGCGGCAAGAAGAAGTCCTTTGCCCTTCCGTTGGAGTCATTCTGATGATGGACCGCACACTCAAGGCGTTGTCGCTGACCCTTAGCTACCCGACAGCCGAGCTTCAGGATGTCATGCCCGAGATCGGGGTTGTTCTGGCCTCCGACCCTCGGCTGACGCCTGCAACCCGCCTGGCGCTGCAACAGTTGGCCAATGACATGGGGCAGGGCGACCTGTTCGATGTTCAGGAAAGCTACGTGATGCTTTTCGACCGCTCGCGCACCTTGTCGCTGAACCTGTTCGAGCATGTCCATGGCGAAAGCCGCGACAGGGGTGGCGCGATGGTCAGCCTGATCGAAACCTACCGGGCGGCGGGGTTCGAGCCCGCCACCACGGAACTGCCCGACCACCTGCCGGTGTTGCTGGAATTCCTGTCGACGCGTCCCTTTGCAGAAGTGCAGGAAACTTTGGCGGACGCGGCCCATATCTTCGACGCGCTTGCCACCCGTCTGGTGCGGCGGACAAGCAGATATGACGCCGCGTTCGCCGCGCTTTCCCAACTGGCAGGCGCCGAGGCGGATGTCGAGGCAGTAGCCGGCATGCTGGCTGAAGCCGACGATGACCCGACCGACCTCACCGCGCTCGACGCGGTGTGGGAGGAAACCGAAGTGACCTTCGGTCCCGACCCCAACGCCGGCTGCCCGCAGGTCCGCGACCTGCTGGCCACCATGGACAGACCCGCCACCCCGGCACCAGACGCGCGCCTTGCGGCTGAATAGAGGAGAGAGAGATGCAAGACTTCCTGTTCGGGATCTATCCATACATTGCGCTTTCGGTCCTGCTGATCGGGTCTGTCGCGCGCTATGAACGCGATCCGTTCACCTGGAAATCGTCGTCCAGCCAGTTGCTGCGGCGCAAGCAGCTGATCGTGGGATCGGTGTTGTTCCATGTCGGCGTGCTGATCATCTTCTTCGGCCATTTCTTCGGGCTGCTGACCCCGCTTGCGGTGTTCCATGCCCTGGGCATCACGCCCTTTGCCAAGCAGCTTCTGGCTGTCGTGGTGGGCGGTATCGCCGGTGTCATGGCGCTGATCGGCGGGGGGATGCTGTTTCACCGCCGCTGGACCGATCCCCGCATTCGCAAGACCTCGAGCTTTGCCGATATCGCCATCCTTGCCCTCTTGCTGGCGCAACTGGTGTTGGGGCTGGGCTCCATACTTGTATCGGTCCAGAATCTCGACGGCGGCGAGATGATCAGGTTCATGACCTGGGCGCAGATGATCCTGACCTTCCAGTCGGGTGCGGCGGCGCAGATCGCCGACGCGGCGCTGGTGTTCAAGCTGCACCTGTTCCTGGGGCTCACGATCTTCCTGCTGTTCCCGTTCACCCGGCTGGTGCACATGCTGTCGGTGCCGATCCGCTATGTCACGCTGCGCCCGGGCTACCAGATCGTGCGCTCGCGCCGCCGTCGCCCGCTGGAGGAGCGTCGCAGTACCCATGACGCACGGCAGGGCAAGTCCGGCCCGACCATCACCACACCGGCGGAGTGAGCGCAATGAACATCGCCCTTTTCCCCGATGTCGTCGTGAACGGCGAGACCATCCCCTCGGCGGCCATCGCCGCCGAGGCCCAGAACCACACGGCCCCCAGGGACAAGCCGGGCATCGCCTGGCGCAAGGCGGCGCAGGCTCTGGCGATCCGCACCTTGCTGTTGCAGGAAGCCCGCGCCCGCGGGCTGACGGCCGAACCTGAAGAACTTGCACCCGGTCGGGTCGAGACCGGGGACGAGGCGCTGATCCGCGCCCTTCTGGACGAGGCATTGTCCATCGCGCCGGTCGCGGATGCAGAGGTTCAGGCGGAATGGGCCAAGGACCCCGACCGGTTCCGGTCGGCGCCGCTTTGGGATGTGTCGCATATCCTCTGTGCCTGCGATCCGCGTGACGCCGCGGAAAGCGCCACGGCCGAAGCCCGCGTCAAGGCCATGCTGGCGCGGCTGGACGGTGATGCCAAAGGCTTCGCCCTCGCCGCGCGCGAAAGCGATTGCGGGTCAAAGGCGGCGGGCGGCCACCTCGGCCAGCTCGGCCCCGGCGACACCGTGCCGGAGTTCGAGGCGGCGCTGCGCGACCTTTCCGAAGGTGCCACGACGCCCGCGCCCGTCCTTTCGCGCCACGGCTGGCACATCATCCGTCTGAACGCCATCGCTCCGGGGCAGGTGCTGCCGTTTGAGGCCGTGCGCCCGAAGATCGCGCAAGCGCTGGAAAAGGCAGCCTGGACGCGCGCCTCCCGTGACTTCATCGAGGCCCTGGCCAAAGGCGCTGAGATCACCGGCGCAAGCCTGGCTTCGATCTGAACGGCGCGATAGGAGGGGTGATGAAGGGCCAGCATTCCTCGCGAGCGCAGCAGGTGCGGCGCGGCGATGGCTTGTCGCCGACCGAGGCTTCGCTTCTTGCGACGCCGCTCGACTTTCTCAGCGAGGATCACCTGCGTGAACGGCAGGTGTGCAGCATGATCGACCGATTGGCCTTGTCCGGGCCCTTTGACCCTTCGGCAGCAAGAGCCGTGCTGCGGTTCGTGAACGAAGAACTGAACCTCCACATGCGCGACGATGCCGAGGACCTGTTTCCGATGCTCGCGCGGCGCTGCCCGGTTGAAGATGGTATCGGGCGGGTGATTGCACGGATATGCACCGATCTTGATGAGGCGACACGGCTTTTGCCCGGGCTTCAGGCGGCCCTTGTCCGGGGCCTCGACACCGGATCCGGTCTGGCATCCGAGGATCGCCGGTTGCTGACACGGTTTGCCTGCCATGTGCGGCGTCACCTTGCGGCAGAAAACGCAATCCTGCTGCCAATTGCCCGCGCCCGCCTGACGCGGCGAGATCTGCAACAGCTGTCTTCGCACATGCGGGTGCGTCGAGGCTGGGCACCAATTGCGGAGGCGCCCGATGCTGACTGATCTACTGGCACGAAACCGGGACTGGTCGGCAAGCAGGCAGGCGCAGGAGCCCGATTACTTCACCCGTCTGGCAGCCCTGCAGGCTCCAGAGTATTTCTGGATCGGCTGTTCGGACAGCCGCGTTCCCGCAAATGTGGTGGCGGGTCTCGACCCGGGCGAGGTCTTCGTCCATCGCAATGTCGCCAACATCATCCACTCCTCGGACATGAACCTTCTGTCGGCACTGGAATTCGCGGTCGAGGCGCTGAAGGTGCGCGAAATCATCGTCTGCGGCCATTACGGCTGCGGTGGCGTCAAGGCCGCCACCGAGGATCTGCCGCACGGGCTCGTTGATCACTGGCTTGAGCCCATCCGCCGACTGTCCCGGGCTTACGCGGTCGATCTGGGCCGGGAGCCGGACATCGAGGGACGACGCGACCGTCTGGCTGAGTTCAACGTGGTCGAAGGGGTCAGGCGGGTCTGCGAGACGCCGATCCTGCAAAGGGCATGGGCCCGCGGCGCGAAGGTTCGCGTCCACGGTCTGATCTACGGGCTGAAGGATGGCCGCCTCAGCGACCTCGATTGCACCGTTGGCCCGGGCCATTTCAGAGGCGAGGCGGCGGAATGACAATCCTGCGACCCATCGGAACACAAGGCTGCGGCTGCGACCGGCGGGACGCGGCCAGGCCACTGCTCAGCGTCGATGACGCGCTGGCCCTGATCAGTGAACGAACCAGACCGGTCGATGAAACCGAGGCGCTCGCGGCAGGGCATGCTCTGGGCCGCATCCTGGCGGACCCGGTCACCGCCCTCCGGTCGGCACCGCCTTTCGACAATGCGGCAATGGATGGCTATGCGGTCGCGACAACGGCCCTGATCGGTCCGGGGCCATGGGATCTGCCGGTGACCGCGCGCGTTCCGGCCGGGCGCGAGGCGGCGCCGCTGTCAGGGCCGCAGGCCAGCCGGATCTTTACCGGCGCCCCGATCCCCCTCGGCGCGGATGCCGTCGTGATGCAGGAAGACGTCGAGCGGACCGGTGCGGCAATTCGCATCGGTCATCGCCCGGTGCCCGGCCTGAACATCCGGTGCGCGGGCAGCGAATTTGCCGCAGGCGCCGCTGTCCTGCACCAGGGGTGCCACTTCGGCGCGCGCGAAATCGCGGTCTGCGCGGCTGCCGAGGTGGCGCAGGTTCGTGTCCGAAGGCGGCTGCGTGTCGCAATCCTCGTGACCGGGGATGAAGTCCGGCAGGCTGGCGGGGATCCGTCGGAAGCCCGGATCCAGGATGTGAACACGCCGATGCTCTGCGCTCTGCTGACGCGACCCGGCATTGATCTGGTCGCCGTCGAACATGGTCCGGACAGCCTCGATGGTCTCGTCCGGCAGATTGCCGGGTTGGCTGGCAAGGCTGACCTGCTGATCACAACCGGCGGGATTTCGGTGGGGGAAGAAGATCATGTGAAGCCTGCCCTTCAGGCGATGGGGGCTGATCTCATCTTTAGCGGCGTCGCGATCAAACCCGGCAAGCCGGTGTCTTTCGGGCATGTCCGGGACAGGTCCTGGCTTGGCCTTCCCGGCAACCCACTCTCGGCTTTCATCACCTGGAAGCTCTTTGGCGAAGCGCTGGTCAGACGAATGACCGGCGAAAATGGCGACGGCGTCGCACGCCGTCATGTCATCCTGGCACAGGGCATCACCAGAAAGCCGGGACGCTGCGAGTTTCGCCCGGCGCGCTGCATCGGTTTTGACCCGCATGGACGCGAAGTGGTCGGCTTTGACCCAGAGACGCATTCCTCTCGCGTAGCGGGCCTCTCCGTAGCTTCGGGCCTCATCTACTTGCCCGCAGATGCCGCGTTTCTATCCGCCGGTGCCTTGGTTGAATTCCAACCCTTCTGCCCAAACTAAGGACCGCTCAGATGAACCTTGCCTACACGATGGCGCCCGGACGGGGCGATACAGACCTTATCCTCCACAAGCTTGCAAACCAGTTGGCCTCGCGTGGCCTCAGATGTTGCGGAACCGTTCAGATCAATTCCGAGCGAGCGGATTCCGGCCCCTGCGACATGGACGTACAGGTGCTGCCCGATGGGCCGGTGCTGCGGATCAGTCAGGACCTTGGCCCGTCTGCACGCGGTTGCAGGCTCGACCCCGCCGCGTTGGAAAGTGCAGTCGGGTTGGTTTCAGCCAGCCTCGCCGGTGGCGCAGATGTGCTCATCGTCAACAAATTCGGTAAGCATGAAGCCGAAGGACGCGGTTTTCGGACTGCCATTGCTGAAGCGCTTGCGTTGGGGATTCCGGTGATCGTCGGCGTGAACACCTTGAACCTTGAGGCCTTCGTAGACTTCGCGGGGGGATTGGCCATCCGCGTGTCGCCCGAGTGCGATGCGCTGGCGGCCTGGGTTGCGGGGACAATCGAGCCTGCAATCGAAGCTGCGTGAAAACCGGGTGTCTCCGGCTAGTTGTTTGATCCATGGTTTGATGGTGAGACCGACATGCGGAGCGGGATGAACGGCCTGGCGCTGATGGTTCAGCAAGGGCTCGGGCGCGACCCCGCATGGCGGCGAGATCTTCTGCTTCCGGGGCCGCAGGGCGACCTCATCATGGTGCTTTGGCACGATGGGGTCGGCATGTCGCTCTATCTGAAGCGGCTGGAGGCGAGTAAATTCATCTGGCCGGTCAGCGAGAGCGGGGCTGCGGTGCCTGTCTCTTAGGCCCAACCCGGTTATCTTCTGGAGGGGATCGACTGGCGCAATCCGCGATGGACGCAGCGGCCCGTTTCGGCGGGCTGACTGGTAAAACCCCCTTGTTTTATTGACATATTCTTCGGCTTTGGGGTAACTGTCCCGCTTATCGGAGACTGCCTTGGAGATCGCTGTTCTGCGCGCCACTCCTGCCGCAGCAGAGGCGCGCGCGTCTGCCGCGGAAGAAGAACTGATGCAGACCCGCGCTGTCGTTTCGGCCTCAGATCGCCAAGCTCCGGCGCGAGCAGTATGGCCACAGCGCCGAACGCCATGCCCGGCTGATCGAGCAACTCGAGATGTAGCTCGAAGACATCGAGACCGACATCGCCAGCGACCGGGCCAGAGCCGAAGAGGCGGCCTCAAAGAGAGCCGTCATCGCGTTTGAACGTCGCCGCCCCGCCGGCAAGCCGGTTCCCGAACATCTGCCCCGCGAGCGCGTGGTGGTCAGGGCGCCGGCATCCTGCAACTTCTGCGGATCGGCACGCATCGCGAAAATTGGCGAGGAAATCGCGGAGACGCTGAAGGTCATCCCCCGGCAGTGGTAGGTCATCCGGACTGTCCGCGGGAAGTTCACATGCCGGGACTGCGAGCGGATCAGCCAGCCGCCCGCGCCGTTCCACCCCGCCCCGCGGGGAAGGGCAGGTCGCAAGCTGCTGGCCATGGTGAACACGGATCAGGGCCGCCAGTTCACGTCCTTCGCCTGGACCGGCCGGCTGAAGCGGGTCGACACCCGGATCTCAATGGGCGGAAAAGGCTGCTGCCTTGACAACATCTTCATCGAGCGCCTGCGGCGATCCCTGAAGTATGAATGCGTCTATCTGTACGCCTGGGAAACCGGCGCGCAGGCCAGGGCGGGTCTCGGGAGCTGAGTTCAAGGCGCCTTCGGTGGCCGAAAGGGGCAGCCCGATCGGATATTGGGCGATACCTTTTCCTTGATCGTCTTCGCCGCCGCGACCAGTTCATCTAGCGTCTTCGGCGTTTCAGCGACGCCGGCGTCCGTGAAATGCTTCCTGTTGATCAGCATGACGCGGAAGTCGTTGGTAGAGGGGATCGCGAGGAGGTTGCCGTTCGCGTCGAAGTTCGCCTTGCCGGGGAAGTGTTCGAGGGTCGCGGCATCGACCACGTCGTTCAGCGGCAGATACCAGCCGGCCGCGGCAAACTGGCCAGTCCAGGACCAGTCCATTTCAGCCACGTCGGCGGGCGCGGTCCCGGCGATTAGCGCGGTGGTGATCTTGGACTGGAGGTCGTCCCACGACGCCGTTTGCAGATCAAGCTTGATGCCGGTGTCCTGCCCGAACAGCCCCTGCATGTTCGGGTCCTGGCCGGGCGGCAGCACCACGGTGTTGGATTGCCCGGCGAAAGGCTCGCCGCAATCGGGCTGCGAGATTGCATGGCATGACATCGATGCGGAACGTCTTGCCACCTCCCTATTCATGACCCACCGCATCTGCCGCGCCCTTGGGGGTCGAAAACCGCGTCAGGCTGGTTTCCACCGTCGACCGCGCGAAGCCCGTTCAGGGCGCGGATTTTGTCATCCTGATGATGCAGGTCGGCGGCTACAGGGCGGCGACGGTCACCGACTTCGAGGTTCCGAAAAAGGCTGGGCTTGCGGCAAACGATCGCTGACAAGCTTGGCATCGGCGGCATCTTCCGGGCGCTGCGTACCATTCCGGTCGTGTTGTCCATTGCCGACGAGATTCGCCGGCATTGTCCGCGGGCGCCGATGATGAACTATGTGAACCCCATGGCCGTGATCTGCTGGGCCATGGCCGAAACCTATCCCGATATCCGCTATGTCGGCCTCTGCCATTCGGTGCAGGAAACCTCACAGTTTCTGGCCCGCACCCTAGGTCGCGTTGACAAAAGGGATTCACATGTCGCGCAGATGGTGCTTCAAGCTGGTATCTGCGATGGAGACCAGCTTGGCACGAGACCTGATGCCGGACGAGGAATGGGCGTTTCACGCGCGA
>DJUV01000049.1 GCA_002440625.1 Rhodobacteraceae bacterium UBA6273
TGCGCGACGCGCTGGAATGCACGCACCGGGGCTGGGGCCAGTCGATCATCATCGGCGTGGCGCCTGCGGGCGCGGTGATCGAGACGCGGCCCTTCCAGCTTGTCACCGGGCGGGTCTGGAAAGGCACCGCCTTCGGTGGCGCCCGTGGCCGCACCGACGTGCCGCAGATCGTCGACTGGTACATGGACGGCAAGATCCAGATCGACCCGATGATCACCCATACGCTGAAGCTTGAGGACATCAACAAGGGCTTCGACCTGATGCATTCGGGGGAATCGATCCGCTCTGTGGTGGTCTATTGATGAACGGCCGCGACCGGCCGCTCTATGCCGTCCTGATCGACGCCGACAACATCCCGGCGAAACATGCCGGCGCGATCCTGAAGGAGATCACGGCACTGGGCGAGCCGGCGCTGAGGCGGGTTTACGGCGACTGGTCGTCGGGCCGGCTCGGCAACTGGGCGAAAGAGGTGCGCGACCTCGGGCTGGTCGCGCATCAGGAAACCGCCAACACCATCGGCAAGAACGCCAGCGACATCGGCCTTGTCATCGACGCGATGGACATCCTGCACACCGGCCGCTTCGACGGCTTCGTGCTGGTGTCCTCGGACAGCGATTTCACCGCCCTTGCCAACCGTATCCGCGAACAGGGGCTCGACGTCATCGGTATCGGCGAGGCGAAGGCGCCCGAAAGCCTCAGGAAAGTCTGCAACCGCTTCATCCTGATCGAGAACATCGTCGAGGAGGAAAGCGAAAGGGACAAGCCGGGGGCCGAGGCGCGCAAGACGCCGCTCGACGCAATGAAGCTGATCCTGAAGGTCATGGAGAAGTTGCCGCAAGAGGACGACTGGTTCTCGCTCGGCCAGCTTGGCCAGGCGCTGACCGCCGAATACCCGGACTTCGACAGCCGCACCTATGGCAAGCGCAAGCTCAGCGACCTCATCGCCGAGCTGAAGCGGTTCCAGACGAGGCGCGAGGGCAACCAGCTGTTCGTGCGGCGGGCGGACTGATGCAGACCAGCATGCCGTCAGACCTGGCCCTCGGGGCAAACCCGCCGGCGAAAAGCCGGCGCATCCTCTCGCTGGATATCGCGCGGTCGGCGGCGTTTGTCGGCATGGCGATCTACCACTTCACCTTCGATCTCGAGATGTTCGGTTATATCGCGCCCGGCACTTCTGTCTCGGGCGGCTGGGCGATCTTCGCCCGCGTGATTGCGGGAAGCTTCCTGTTTCTCGTCGGCGTCAGCCTTTATCTCGCCCATGGCAACGGCATCCGCTGGCGCCCTTTCCTCAGGCGGCTGGCCATGGTCGCGGCTGCGGCGGCGCTGATCACGGCGGCGACACGCTATGCGATGCCCGACAGCTACATCTTCTTCGGCATCTTGCATTCGATCACCGTGGCGAGCCTTCTTGGACTCCTGTTCCTCAGGCTTCCGGCGCTGCTGACGCTGGCCGCCGCCGCACTGATCGTTTTCGCGAAGCCGTACCTCCAGAACGGCTGGTTTGACGCGCCGGTTCTCGCCGCTCTTGGGCTGACAACCTGGCCTGTGCGCTCGGTCGATTTCGTGCCGGTTTTCCCGTGGTTTGCGGCCACGCTCGCGGGGATCGGCGCGGCGAAGATCGGGCGGGCGGCGGGCTTCTGGCAATGGCTGGGGCAATGGGGCGACGGCAACAGCCGATTCGGCCGGATCGCCGCATGGCCCGGCCGGCACAGCCTTGTGCTCTACCTTGTGCACCAGCCGGTGCTGATCGCGTCACTGTGGACCTTTGCGAAACTGTCGGGCTGATACCGGGGAACGCGCGGGGCCGTCCCCTTGCGCGGCAGTGTTTCATGCGAGAATGTGCTGCGGGATCAGTGGTGCCCGATGTGCGTTCGCGCAGGGACGACGAAGGAATACTCCAGATGCCGGCATCCTCACGCTTCGGGTCGGGCGGTTCGGCTGCGGCGACCGATCCGGCCGCGGTGCAGGGCTGGGTTTGGGGCGCAGTCCTACTGCTGACGGCAGCAGCCCTTCTCTTGAGGCTCTACGGCATCGAGACGCCGTCGATGTCGCACCCGGAAGTCTACGTTCCCGGCATCGACCTCATACCCGGCCATTCGGTGCCGCCGCCGCGCCTGACCTGGGGCGACACGCTCAGCATGCACTTTCACGACGAACCGCATCCGATGCTCTGGTATCTGGCGATGTTCGGCTGGACCGAGATGTTCGGCACCAGTCTCCTCGCCCTGCGCCTGCCGAGCGCCGTCTTCGGTGCTGCAACCATACCGCTGATGTTTCTTCTCGGCCGTCGGGTCTTTGGTGTGTGGGTCGGGCTGCTCGCCGCGGTGCTTCTGTCGGCGCATGGTCTTCACCTTTTCTGGAGCCAGGCCGCACGCATGTATGCGGCGGGTACCTTTCTCTCGATCCTCGCAACCCTGCTGCTTCTGAGGCTCGCAAGCGATCCGCGCGCGGGGCGGGGCACCCAGGCGGGCTATGTCGCGGCCCTTGTCGCGGGGGTCGGAAGCGTTGAGCTTTTCTGGCCGCTGATCGGGATGCATCTCGTCTGGGCGGCGCTGATGCTGCCGGCGGGCAAGATCTCGCCCACGGCAAAAGGGGGCGCTCGGCTCTTCTCCGGCACACAGCGGATTCTTCAGTTGCAGGTCGTGGCGCTGATCCTTTCGCTGCCGGAGCTTTTGCACGCGGTCTATCGGGCGCGCAGCGGTGCGGCGGCCGAACCCAGCCTCGGCTGGCTCCGCGACTATTTCTCATTCGGTTTCCTTTATCGCAGCGACGACAACGTCTGGGATGCGGTCCTGCCCGGCGCTTTCGCCACGGGCTTGCTGCTCATCGCGGCGCTCGTCCTTCTGGTGCTGGCATTGAAGGTCAGAGGCATTGACCAGCCGCCGCTGGCAGGTGGTCGCAATCTCAGGTTCCGGCGCGTCCTTGGTCTCGCGCTGCTGGCCACCGCCTTCATGATCTGGCTGGCGACGATCGCGTATAGCCGCAACGCAGTGCTTTACGTCGTCGCGACGGGGCCGATCCTGTCGCTGTTCATGCCGAAGATCGCCACGTTTCTTGCCGGCTGGGTCATGGGCAGGCTGCCGGCCTTCGCGCGCTGGCTGGGGCGCGCCAACGGTGCAGCGGTGCTGATCTGGATGCTGGCCGCCGTCGCGCCGATCATCGTATTCGCTGGGTCAGCGCTCCTGTCGCTTCTGGCCGCCCGTGCATTCCTGGTGCTGATCCCCTACCTTCTTCTCCTCGTCGCGGCGCCGGTCGTTCTTCTGCCGCGGCAGCCCATGGTGCGCGGTGTCGGCATAGCGGCGCTGGTCGGCCTCTTCCTCGGCAGCATCCCCCAGTCGCGGCAGATGAACATCTCGCCCATCGACTACAAGACGCTGGTGGCCGAGATGGCGCCCCTGATGCAGCCCGACGATCTTGTCTTGGTCCAGGACAAACACTGGGATGAGGCGCCGCTCTTCTACTATCTCCGCGATGTGCGCTACGTCTTTTCCGACTATGCCGCCGCGCTGACGGCCGCTCCAAAGGCGCGGGTCTGGCTGGTCACCTGGACGTCGATCTATGTGCCCGTCGTCAACGACGAACGGCGCGACGCCCTGACCGGCTACCGCGCCGCGGATCACCTCACCGCGCGCCGCGCCTCGGCAGAACTCTTCCTGCCGCCGGGCTAGCGGCCGTGGTCATTCACGCCGTAGCGCGCCATGAACATCGAGACGGCACCTTCCGCGACGCGGTTGCGGTGGGCTTCCGATGCGTCGTACTGTGTGCCGAGGTAAACCGCGCCAAGAATGTCGGACTTGCAGAGCGCCATGAACTGGTCGGCGGCCAGATAGACATCCTCGATGACCACTTCGCCGCGCGAGATTGCGCCGGTCAGATAAGCGGCCAGCCGGTCGCGGATGATCGCCGGGCCAGAGGCGTAGAACTGCTGGCCGAGGTCCGGGAAACCCTGGATATCCGTGATGCAGATCCGGAACACCGCCCGGCCGAACTCGGATGAGAAGAAGTCGATGATCCGATGTGCGGCAATGGGCAGTACGCATTCGGGATGCGCGCAAAGGTCGATCAGCGCCTCGGCCTCATCAGCCTGCCGCTGCGATTCCTGCCGCGCTACTTCAATGAACAGCATGCGCTTGTCGGAAAAGTAGCTGTAGAGCGTGGCCTTCGAAACGCTTGCCTCAGCCGCGATGTCATCGACATTCGCGCGTTCGAAGCCGTCGCGCATGAAGACCGCCCTTGCGCCCTTCACGACCTGATCGAATTTCCGACCACGCTTGATCTGCGCCGCTGCCAAGGCTGAGTTCATTCATGCTCTCCGTACGGCAATCATACCGCTCCGCTCTGCGTGATCGCAAGTCCGCAGAGCGGGCGGCGGATTGGCACGCGCGGTCAGGATTTTGTCGGGGCGCAGGTCGCCGTGACCGTCGCCAGCGAGGCGCAGTCGCGGCTGGCGTCGGGCTGTGGTGCCGGGAAGTCGAGGCGCGGCAGATCAAAGGATATGCCGCCCGCATGTGCCGGGATTGCACTGAAGAGAGAGGCGGCGATTAGGAGGGAGAGGGAGGCCTTTTTCATGGCGGGTCCTGCTGGTTGGTTGGTGAGTCTTGAGTAAACTGAACGGTTCAGTTTAGCAAGACAAATTTGAACTTGACGGTTCACTTCTTTGCTCGGCGGCCACTTGCGGCCCTCGGTAGTCCGCCCTAGTTTGGAATCATTCCAATCCAGAGGCTCCCATGCTGTCCGCCATCGCCAACCGCCGCCGCTTCACTGATCTGAGCGAACAGGAGATACTGGCGCTCGCCATTTCCTCCGAAGAGGATGATGCGCGGATCTATCGCACCTATGCCGAAAGACTGCGCGCGGAATATCCTGCCTCGGCCGCCGTCTTCGACGAAATGGCGGAGGAGGAGAACGAACACCGCCGCCGCCTGATCGACCGCCATCAGGCGCGCTTCGGCGACGTGATCCCGCTCATCCGGCGCGAGCATGTCGCGGGATTCTATGCGCGGCGGCCGGTCTGGCTGGTCGAAAACTTGGGACTCGACCGTATCCGCGAGGAGGCCGAGGCGATGGAGCGTGACGCGGCCGAATTCTATCGCCGCGCGGCCCAGCGCACGCAGGATGCCGAGACGCGCAAGCTTCTCGGCGATCTCGCGCTGGCCGAGGCGGGGCATGAGACGAAGGCAACCGATCTCGCCCACCAGCATCTCGAAGGCCCGGCCAAGGCCGAAGAGGACCGCGCCGCAAAGCGGCAGTTCATCCTGACCTGGGTGCAGCCGGGGCTCGCCGGGCTGATGGATGGTTCGGTGTCGACGCTGGCGCCGATCTTCGCCACCGCTTTCGCCACGCATGACCCGAAGACCACTCTGCTGGTCGGCCTTGCCGCTTCGGTCGGCGCCGGCATCTCGATGGGCTTTACCGAGGCCGCGCATGATGATGGCGTCCTTTCCGGGCGTGGCTCGCCCATCAAGCGCGGCATAGCCTCGGGCGTGATGACGGCGGTTGGCGGGCTTGGCCACGCGCTCCCCTATCTCATCCCGGATTTCTGGACGGCGACGACCATCGCCTTTATCGTCGTCTTCATCGAACTTTGGGCCATCGCCTGGATTCAGAACCGGTACATGGAGACGCCCTTCCTTCGTGCGACCTTCCAGGTCGTGCTGGGCGGGGCGCTGGTCTTCGCAGCCGGGGTGCTGATCGGATCGGGCTGAGCCATTGCCGCAAGGAGGGCGAAGATGTATTCCCGCGAAAAGGTCAGTTACAGGCCATTGCCGCTGCCTGACCATGTGAGCCTCGCCGACGATGCGGCGCTCGCCGCCGCCGGGCAGTTCCGCGACTACATGAGAAAGCGCCACACGGTCCGCGACTTTCTCCCCGATCCGGTTCCCGAAGAGGTGATCGCCGCCTGTGTCGCTGCCGCCGGGACGGCGCCTTCGGGCGCCAACCACCAGCCCTGGCACTTCGTCGCCATTTCCGACCCGGCGATGAAATCCCGCATCCGCGCGGCGGCGGAAGAGGAGGAGGAAGCCTTCTACGCCGGCGGCGGCGGTGACGAATGGCTCAAGGCGCTTGAGCCCATCGGCACGGGCGCGTCGAAGCCGCATCTCGACATCGCGCCCTGGCTGATCGTGATCTTCGCGCAGCGCTACGGCACCACCCAAGACGGCCATCGCTACAAGAACTACTACGTCCCCGAAAGCGTCGGCATCGCTACGGGCTTCCTCATCGCGGCGCTGCATCACGCCGGCCTCGCCGCGCTGACCCACACACCCAATCCAATGAAGTTCCTGAACGAGCTTTGCGACCGTCCCGACAGCGAAAAGCCGGTGATGATCCTTGCCGTCGGCCATCCGAGCGCGGAAGCGACAGTGCCGGAAGTCGCGAAGATCAAGAAACCGCTCGCGGAAATCCTGACTGTGCGGAAGGCCTGAGCGCGCCGGCTTGCTGGCATAGCCCCCGCCCTTGTGCTAGGCGCGGGACAAGATGCTGGCGATCTTCCTCAAGACCCTTCCTTTCTTCGCGCTCATCGGTCTTGGCTGGTGGGCCGGGCGCATCCGCTTCTTTCCCGATGTCGCGACCGAGTGGCTGACACGCTTCGTCTTCTACTTCGCGCTTTCGGCGATGCTCTTCCGCTTTGCCGCCGAACTGCCCCTGGCCGAGATCTTCGATCCGGCCTTCGCACTGGCCTACCTGATCGCCTCCTCCGCGCTCTACGCGCTGGTCTTCGCCGCGGCGAAGTTCCGGCGGGTGACGACTGCCGAAGCAGCGATCGAGGCGCAATGCGGCGTCAGCGGGAACACCGGCTTTCTCGGCGTGCCCCTGATGATCGCGCTTCTCGGGCCGATGGCGGCAGGGCCGATGCTGATGGTGCTGACCATCGACATGGTGGTCTTTTCCAGCCTCATCACCCTTATCATTACCGCATCGAAGGAAGGCGCCCTTGGCTGGGGCATCGTCCAGCGCCCCGCGCTCGGCCTCGTCAAGAACCCGATGATCGTGTCGATGGCCGCCGGCCTTGCCTGGTCGGCGACGGGCTGGCCGCTTCCCGGCCCGGCGGTCGATTTCCTGACGCTTCTCGGTGCCGCCGCCACGCCTTGCGCGCTTTTCGCCATCGGCGCCTCGCTTGCCTCGCGCACAGCGGAACGGCTTGAGGTGGCGCTCTGGCTTTCCTTTGCCAAGCTCGTCCTGCATCCGGCCGCCGTTGCCGTTGCCGCGCTGATCCTGATCCCGGTTGAGCCGAGGGCGGCGGGCGTGATGATTGCCGCTGCCGCACTGCCGGTGGCGGGCAACGTCTATATGCTCGCCCGCCATTTCGGGGTTGCGCCGCAGCGCGTTTCGGCCTCGATCCTGATATCCACCGCCTTCAGCATCCTGACGGTCACTTTCGTGATCGGCTGGATCACGCCAACCTAGGAGATACCATGCAGACCCTGTCGGAAAACAAATGCTTCGGCGGCATCCAGGGCGTCTATTCGCACGCATCCGAGGCCTGCGGCTGCGACATGACCTTCGGCCTCTTCCTGCCCGAACAGGCGAGCGAGGGGCCGGTGCCGATCCTGTGGTATCTCTCTGGCCTGACCTGCACGCATGAGAACGCGATGGTCAAGGCCGGGGCGCAGTGCTGGGCGGCGCAGCACGGGGTGGCGCTCGTATTCCCCGACACCAGCCCGCGCGGGGCCGGGGTCGCCAACGATGACGCCTATGACCTCGGGCAGGGGGCGGGGTTCTACGTCAACGCGACCGAAAAGCCTTGGGCGGCGAACTACAAGATGTGGGACTATGTGAGCGAGGAACTGCCGGCGCTCGTCACCGCGAACTTTACCGTGGATGAGGAACGTCAGGGGATCACCGGCCATTCCATGGGCGGCCACGGGGCGCTCACCATGGCGATGCGCCTGCCGGGGCGGTTCCGTTCGGTCTCGGCTCTTGCCCCCATCGCCAACCCGACGCAATCGGACTGGGGCCGGAAGCAGTTCACGGCCTATCTCGGGCCTGACGAGACGCTCTGGGCGCAGCATGACGCCGCCCTGCTGATGCGCCGGCTTGGCTTCGACGGGCCGGTGCTGATCGATCAGGGATCGAAGGACCAGTTCCTTGAACAGTTGAAGCCTGAATCCCTCGCCTACGCCATGACCGAACGCCGCCAGCAGGGAATTTTCCGGATGCAATCGGGCTATGATCACAGCTACTTCTTCGTATCGACCTTCATCGGTGACCACATCGCCTTTCACGCAGAGGCGCTTTATCGGGACTAGGGCATGAGCCATTACGACCTCGTCATCCTCGGAAGCGGCCCCTCGGGCCGTGCCGCCGGCATTCAGGCGGGCAAGCTGAAGCGCAAGGTGCTGGTCATCGACCGCAAGGACCGCTTCGGCGGCGTCTCGGTCCATACCGGCACGGTCCCGTCGAAGACCCTGCGGGAAACCGTCCTGAACCTTTCCGGCTGGCGCGAACGCAGCTTCTACGGCCGCGCCTACCGGGTTAAGGAAGATATCGCCGCCGAAGATCTGAAGGCGCGGATGCAGATGACGCTCGGCTATGAGGTCGACGTTCTCGAACACCAGTTCAACCGCAATCACGTCGCCACGCTTTACGGCCAGGCGCGGTTTACCGGCCCGAATGAGGTCGAGGTGCTGACCGATGCCGGCGACAGCAGCCGCGTCACCGCCGACAGGTTCCTGATCGCCACCGGCACCGTCACCTACCGGCCGAAGGATGTGCCCTTCAATGGCACAACCATTCTCGACAGCGACGACTTCGTCGAGATGAAGCAGATCCCCCGCTCGCTGGTCGTGGTCGGCGCCGGTGTCATCGGGGTCGAGTATGCCACGATGTTTGCCACGCTCGACGTCCGGGTCACGCTGATCGAGCCGCGCACCTCGTTCCTCGATTTCATCGACCGCGCCACGATCGGCACCTTTACCCATCTCATCCGGGAAAACGGCGTCGATCTCAGGCTCGGCTCGGCCATCGAGAAGGTCGAAGACGCGGGCAAGCATGTCGAGATCACGCTTGCCAATGGCCGCCATGTCCGGGCGGAAATGCTGCTTTACGCGGCGGGTCGGATGGGGGCGACCGCGACGCTGAACCTTGATGCCGTTGGCCTGACGACCGACCATCGCGGGCGGCTTGAGGTGGATCGCAAGACCTACCAGACCAAGGTGCCCTATATCTACGCCACCGGCGACGTGATCGGCCACCCCTCGCTCGCCTCGACCTCGCTCCAGCAGGGGCGCGTTGCCGCCTGCCATGCGCTTGACACGCCGACCCTGCCGGAAAGCCCCTTCTATCCCTACGGCATCTACTCGGTGCCTGAAATATCGACCTGCGGCATGTCCGAAGAAGAAGCGCAGGAAAAGGGCGTCGCCTATGAGGTCGGCATGGCCCGGTTCCGCGAAACCTCGCGCGGGCATATCATGGGGGTCGAGAACGGCTTCCTGAAGATGCTCGTCAGCCTCAAGACCCGGCGCATTCTCGGCGTCCAGATCGTGGGCGAAGGGGCGACGGAGCTGATCCATATCGGGCAGGCGGTGCTGAACCTGAAAGGCACGGTCGACTATTTCGTCGAGAACACCTTCAACTATCCGACGCTGGCCGAGGCCTACAAGATCGCGGGACTTGACGCCTTCAACCGGATGCCGATCCCGGAAGAATACAAGGTGAAGAAGAAGGCGGCGCCGAAGGAATGACTGCGCGAGGTCGGCCCTCACTCCCGGTTGGTTTGCGAGATTCAAAGGCTCAGTACACGAGGTGTTTTGTGCATAGGTTCGGAATTGCTACGATGCTGGCGCTGGCACCGCAACTCTTGGAGGCCAGCGTTGGCTGCGTCGCGCGAGAGCAAAATCCTGACACGCTCGAGATTGTTGCAATGCCCGGCGAAGACGGTTACGCACCAGCGGCTTACGCTGCCCTTCTATACGCTCACTTGCGCCGGTGCCTCGCCGAGGACGATTGCATCGTCTTGCTTGGCGAGCTTACGCCAAAATGGCCAGCAACCCGTCCTCTCCCCCACATTCAGGCGGAGGAGCGGCAGATACAAGACTATCGAAGCTCAGATAGCTTTCGAGGCTACGGTGTTCACTTCGATTACTCCGACTTCTATGAATTCAAGGGCGTGCAACTGACGGCCAAAGGTCCGGTTGGCCTACGGCCCGATCAAGTCGACGGCAGCGCCGGCGCCGCTGAGGAAGGATATTGGTCCTATCCGATGGAGACGAACGGACCACAGGTATTTACCGCGCTCTTCTTCAAGGAGGAAAAGTATAACTTTCTTCGCCTGTCGGTTCCGGGCGCTTATTTTTGTGGCACATTCCCAATGCCCGCGCCCGATACCGAAGCGATTGGGCACCTGACGGCCTGCATCGCAAACGGCGGCTGCGGAGCATCGCAATGAGTTGGATCCCTGACTCCGCCCGGACCCCCAGAGCCATCCGGTGTGGCGCGGGTGGGCGCCCATGACCCTCTACGTCGATGCCGATGCCTGCCCGGTGAAGGACGAATGCACCCGCGCCGCCGAGCGGCTGGGCGTCAGGGTCTTTGTCGTCTGCAACGGCGGCCTGCGCCCGTCGGCCCATCCGCTGGTCGAGACGGTCTTCGTCCCCGACGGGCCGGATGAGGCCGACAAGTGGATCGCCGAACGGGCCGGCGCGGGCGATGTGGTGGTGACGGGCGACATCCCGCTGGCCGCGAAATGCGTCGAGGCGGGGGCGGCGGTCCTGAAGCATGACGGCGAGGCGCTGACCCGCGCCAATATCGGCAATGTGCTGGCGATGCGCGACCTGATGGCTGATCTGCGCTCCGCCGACCCGTTCCGGCAAGGCGGCGGCAAGACATTCGCCAAATCCGACAAGGGCCGCTTCGCCTCCGCGCTCGACCGCGCCTTGCGCGCGGCTCAGGCGAAGGGCTAGGGTTCCGGCGCTACAGAATGAGGGCAAGCATGGCGATTGAAGCGGTGGTTTTCGACATCGGGCGGGTTCTGGTCGACTGGAATCCGGAAGGCTTTTACGATGCCCGCCTTGGCCGCGAAACGCGCGAAAGGTTTTTCGCCGAAACCGGCGTGACGGCCATGAACGAAGAGATCGACCGTGGCGAGCCATTCCGCGAAACCGTTGTCGCCCATGCCGCACGACACCCCGATTGGGCCGGGGAAATCATGCTCTGGCACGACCGCTGGGGCGAGCTGATCGGGCCGGACCTGCCCCATACCGGGCGGCTCCTGCGGGCGCTGAAGACCCGGGGCATCCCCGTCTATGCCCTCAGCAATGTCGGCGTCGAAACCTATGGCATCGTCGCGAAGCGCTACCCCGTGCTGGCCGAGTTTGATCAGCTCTTCCTGTCGGGTGCGCTCAGGGCCAACAAACCCGACCCGCGTATCTACGCGGCGCTTGAGGATGGCACCGGCGTCGCTCCGGGCGGCCTCCTCTTCACCGATGACCGTGCCGACAACATCGACGCGGCGGCCGCGCGCGGCTGGCAGACGCATCTCTTCGAGCACCCTGACGGGCTGGCCGCCCGGCTGGTTTCCGAAGGACTTCTGACCGAAAGGGAAGCGGTATGATCCTTGAGATTGTCGGGCCGGAGATCGAGCCGAAACTGGACTGGCTTGCGCTGACCCATGCGATCGAGGCAGGCCACCGGCTGCCCCGCGCCGAGGTCGGCGATACCTTCCTCCGCCGGAAGGGTGATACGCTGCTGACCCGCTCGGCCTGGATCGACGGAATGGGCATTGCTGTCAAGGCGGCGACGATCTTTCCGGATAACCCCAAGGCCGGTATCCCCTCCATCGACGGCTCGGTCACGCTCTACAGCGATGCCGATGGGCGCCCGGAAGCGCTGGTCGATTTCAAGCTGGTGACGAAGTGGAAGACCGCCGGGGACAGCCTTCTGTCGGCGCGGCTACTGGCGCGGAAGGACAGCGAGGCGATCCTGATCGTCGGCGCCGGAGCGGTCGCCACCTCGATGGTCGAAGCCTATCGCGCGGTCTTTCCGGCGGCGCGCTTCACCATCTGGGCGCGCAATCCCGATGCCGCGCGGGCCTTTGCCGATGAAACCGGGGCGGAGCCTGCCGCCGATCTGGAAGCGGCGTTAGGCAAGGCGGATGTGATCGCCACCGCGACCATGGCCACCAGCCCGGTGATCCTTGGCAAATGGCTGCGCCCCGGCACCCATCTTGACCTGATCGGTGCCTACCGCGCCGACATGCGCGAGGTGGATGACGAGGCGATGCGCCGCGCGCGGCTTTTCGTCGATGCCCGTGCCACGACCATTCACCATATCGGTGAGCTGATGGAGCCGCTGAAATCAGGCGCGATCAGCGAAGCGGATGTGCTGGGCGATTTCTACGACATCGCCAGCGGCGCCTTCGCCCGGCGAAGCGACGAGGACATCACCATCGCCAAGAACGGCGGCGGCGCGCATCTCGACCTGATGACGGCGCGCTACATCCTTGGCGTGGCGCGCCGGGGCTGATCTCAGGCGGGCAGCGCCTGCATCGGGCGTTCCCGGACCGGCAGGTGGACGATGGCCGAAAACGCCCCGACCGCGACACCGATCCACCAGACGGCGGTATAGCTGCCATAGGCATCATACATCCGCCCGCCAAGCCAGACGCCAAGGAACCCGCCGATCTGGTGGCTGAGGAAGATGATCCCGTAAAGCGTGCCCATGTAGCGCAGCCCGTAGATATGCGCGACAAGGCCCGAGGTAAGCGGCACCGTGGCCAGCCAGAGCGCGCCCATCAGAAGCGAGAAGATCAGGACCGAAGTGGGCGTGATCGGCAGAAGGATGAAGACCGCCGCCACAACGGTTCGGGCCGCGTAGATGCCCGAAAGCAGGTACTTCTTCGTATAGCGCTTGCCGAGCCAGCCCGCCGTGATCGTACCGGCGATGTTGGCAAGGCCGATCACGGAAATCGAGATCGCGCCGAGCGCCGAGGTGGTGGTGATGCCGATCCCTGCCAGCATCCCGTTCGGCGCGATGGCGCCGCACATCTCTGTCACCATCGCCGGAAAATGCGCGGTGATGAAGGCAAGCTGGTAGCCGCAGGAGAAAAACCCAAGGAAAATCAGCGAATAGGAGGGATCGCGGAACGCCTTTTTCAGCACCTCCCCCATGCTTTCCTCAAGCTCGGCCTTGGTCGCCCTGACCGGTGCCCGCAACATCGGCAGGGCGAACATCGCGGCAAGGATGATCGCGGCGAAGATGATAAAGACCGTCTGCCAGGGGAACTGCGACAGGAGAATTTCTGCCAGGGGGGCGCCGAAGACCTGGCCGGCGGAGCCTGCCGCCGTAGTGATGCCAAGTGCCAGCGCGGTTTTCGGTGCTCGCCGCCCGTCCGACGACCGCAAGGATCACGCCGAAGCCGGTTCCGGCGATGCCGAAGCCCACGAGAATTTCCAGAAGCTGATGCTGGATCGGTGTGACGGCCCCCGCCGACAGCACAAGCCCAAGGGCATAGCAGATCGCCCCGAGGAAGATCGCCTTGCGGTCGCCGAAGCGTTCGGCAATCGCGCCGAAGATCGGCTGGCCGATGCCCCAGGCGAGGTTCTGGATCGCGATGGCGAGCGAGAACTCGGCGCGTGGCCAGTTGAATTCCTCGGCGATGGGGATCTGGAACACGCCAAAGCTCGCCCGGATCGAAAAGCCGAGCATGATGATGATGCAGCTGCCGATCAGGACCGGGGTGAAAATACTCGCGCGCGTTTCCATGAACCACTCCTAGAAAACGGATGGGAAATTGGCTGTGCTGCGCGGCAGCGTCAAATTGAGATTTGTTATGGTTACGATTTCCTGCCGCCTCCGGGACCCGCGGGATCGCGGGCGAAGCCGGACTTTCACTTTTCGGCGGGCCGGGTTACGCAGACGCATGAGCGAGACGCTGACGGAGATCTACGACCGGCTGGCCCATGAGGGGAAGCTGCGCCCGGATGCGGCGCAGCGGGCGGCCCTGCCCGATCTGCAGCGCATCCGCGAGGGGCTGGAGGGCGCGAACGGCAGGAAGAAGGGTCTGCTGGGCGGGCTTTTCGGCAAGGGGCCTGAGGCGGTGCGCGGGCTTTACATCTGGGGCGGCGTCGGGCGCGGCAAGTCGATGCTGATGGACCTTTTCCACCAGAGCGTCGCCATCGAGGCCAAGCGGCGGGTGCATTTCCACGCCTTCATGCAGGAGGTGCAGGCGGCCTTGCACGAGGCGCGCAAGACCGGTGTCGACGATGCCATCCGGCCGGTGGCCGAGGCGATTGCCGGGAAGCTCCGGCTTCTCTCGTTCGATGAGATGCAGATCACCGACATCGCCGATGCGATGATTGTCGGGCGGCTTTTCCAATTGCTCTTCGACAAGGGCGTGACGGTGGTCACGACGTCGAACCGGGTTCCGGACGATCTTTACAAGGATGGTCTCAACCGGAGCCTCTTCCTGCCCTTCATCGCACTCCTGAAGGAACGGATGGAGGTTCGGGAACTGGAAAGCGAGACGGATTACCGCCAGCACCGTCTGCAAGGGGCGCAGGTCTATTTCTGCCCGGCGGGGGGCGAGGCGAAGGCTGCGATCTCGCGGATATGGACGGAACTGACCGGGGGCGGCAGCGCGCCGCTGCGGCTGGTCGTCAAGGGTCGCGAACTGGTCATCGACGACTTCCACGCCGGCGTCGCCCGCGCCTCGTTCTGGGAATTGTGCGGCCGCCCCCTTGGCCCGGCGGATTACCTCGCGCTGGCAGAAGCCATCCGGGTGCTGATCCTTGAGGACATCCCGCATCTTTCGTCCGAGAACTACAACGAGGCCAAGCGCTTCGTGACGCTGATCGATACGCTTTACGAGGCGAAGGTCCGGCTCATCGCCTCGGCGGCGGATGAGCCGGAGCGGCTTTACATTGAAGGCGAAGGCTCCTTCGAATTCGAACGCACCGCGAGCCGGTTGCGTGAGATGCAGGCAGCCGACTGGGGCAGCGACCGCTAGTCTGCGAGGATGTCGCGCACCATCGGCGCGACCCTGGTGCCGCAAAGCTCGACCGAGCGCATCAGCTTCTCATGCGGCAGCGGACCAGAGGAATACTTCATCTCGAAGCGCTGGAGGTCGAGGAGCTTCACCGTGCGCGCGATCTTCCGCGCCACCGTCTCGGGGGAGCCGACGTAGAGCGAGCCCTGCGCGATCTCGTTCAGGAAGTCATCGTGCGTTGCGGGCGGCCAGCCGCGCTCGGCCCCGATCCGGTCGCGGTTGGCCTTGAAATGCGGCCAGAGCTCTTCCTTAGCCTGCTCGTCCGTGTCGGCGACATGGCCGGGGGAATGGACGGCGAGGGGCTGCGGCGGCTTGCCAAGCTCGGCGAAGGCGTTGCGGTAGTAGTCGGCATAGGGCAGGAACCGGTCCGGCGCGCCGCCGATGATGGCGAGGATCATCGGCAGGTCATGGCTGACCGCGCGCATCACCGATTCCGGGGTGCCGCCTACCCCAATCCAGACCTTCAGCGGCTGGGAAAGCGGCGGGTGGATGTCCTGATCCTTCAGGGGCTGGCGGTGCTGGCCCTCCCAGGTCACGCGCGGATTGCGCAGGGTTTGGGTGAAAAGGTCGAGCTTTTCGTTGAAGAGAACCTCGTAGTTTCGAAGGTCATGGCCGAAAAGCGGGAAGCTTTCGGTGAAGGAACCACGGCCGAGGATGACCTCGGCGCGGCCATTCGAGAGCGCGTTCAGCGTCGAAAAGCGCTGGAAAAGCCGGATCGGATCGTCCGAAGACAGCACGGTGACGGCGGTGCCGAAGCGGATGCGGCCGGTTCTTGCGGCGATGGCGCCAAGGATCGGCTCGGGCGCGGAAATGGCGAAATCGTCGCGGTGATGTTCGCCAAGACCGATGTAGTCGATGCCGGTCTGATCGGCGAGAACGGCCTGTTCCACCACATCGCGGATCACCTGATCGGCGGGCTTGAGCTTGCCGTCAGGACCAAGGGTGATGTCGCCGAATGTGTCGAGCGCGAATTCGATCTGGCTGGTCATGCGAACCTGCTGGTCTGGGTCTCCGCAGATATGGCGGCATTCGCGGTCAGGCGGAAGGTGTCCCGGCGCACAGCAAGGGTGCGCCGGTCAACCGTTCTCGCGCAGGACATTGCCGGCAAGGTAGAGCGAGCCACAGATCAGGATGCGTGCGCCCGGATGGTCGCGGGCGATACGCTCGACCGCCTCAAGGACGCTTGCCGCCGTCCCGGCCTCGATCCCGGCGCGGGCGGCGGCGGCTTGGGTATCCTCCGCCGAAAGCGTGTTGGCCTCGCCGGGGATCGACACCGCCGTCAGGCTTTCGGCGACGGCGGCGATGGGCCGGAGATAGCCGGCGATGTCCTTGGTGTTGAGCATGCCAAGGACGAGGTGCGTGGGCCTCTTCGGCATCCGCGCCAGCGTCGCCGCCACGGCGATGCCGCCCGCCGGGTTGTGGCCGCCGTCGAGCCAAAGCTCTGAAGCGCCCGCTGCCGCGACCAGGGGGCCGTGCTTCAGGCGCTGCATCCGCGCGGGCCAGTAGGCTTTCGTCACGGCGGCCTCGCAGGCCGCAGGACCGGCGCCGAGGTGGCGTAGAGCGGCGAGCGCGGCGCCCGCATTGTCAATCTGGTGGGGGCCGGGAAGGTTCGGCAGCGGCAGGTCGAGAAGGCCGCTTTCATCCTGAAAGATCAGCCGCCCGCGCTCCTCGAAAGCATGCCAGTGCTGGCCGTGGACCAGAAGCGGCGCGCCAAGGCGTTCGGCCTTCGCCTCGATCACCGCCAGCCCATCGGCCTCTTGCGGGCCGACAACGCAAGGCACGCCGCGCTTGATGATCCCGGCCTTTTCGCCGGCGATCTCCGGCAGCGTCTCGCCTAGGTATTGCTGGTGGTCGATGGAGACCGGGGTGATGATCGTCAGGCGGGGCTTGTCGACGACATTGGTGGCATCGAGCCTGCCGCCAAGGCCGACCTCAAGAAGCGTCCAGTCGGCGGGGGTGCGGGCGAAGGCGAGAAGGGCGGCGCAGGTCGTGATTTCGAAGTAAGTGATCGGGATGCCGCCATTGGCCTTTTCGCATTCTTCGAGGATCTCGCTCAGATAGTCCTCGGAGATCAGATCGCCAGCAAGGCGGATGCGTTCATGGAAACGGGCGAGATGCGGTGAGGTATAGGCGTGGACGCGGCCCCCCTCAGCCTCAAGCCCGGCGCGGATCATCGCCTGGGTCGAGCCCTTGCCGTTGGTCCCAGCGATATGGATCACCGGCGGCAGGGATCGTTCGGGGTGGTCGAGGGCGGCAAGGAGCCGGTCCACCCGGTCGAGCGTCAGGTCGATGATTTTCGGATGGAGCGCCATCATCCGCTGGAGGATCAGATCGGAGCCTTGGGACATGCATGCCTCGCCGGGGGCTTTTCGGATAGCGCCGGGGGGCCGTCTGCCCCCCGGACCCCCCGAGAGTATTTCTGGACAGAAAGTGGGGTCAGCCGGCCTTGGCCGGGGCCGGATCAGGCTTCGGCAGGTCGCCTTTCACGGCGGGGGACTGGCCGGTCAGCATGCGGAGGATCGTGGTCAGTTCCTCTTTCAGCGCCTTCCGGTGCGTGACCCGGTCGAGCATGCCGTGGTCGAGAAGGTATTCCGAACGCTGGAACCCTTCGGGCAGTTTTTCGCGGATCGTCTGTTCTATGACGCGGGCGCCGGCGAAGCCGATGAGGGCGTTCGGTTCCGCGATCTGCACGTCGCCGAGCATGGCGTAAGAGGCGGTGACGCCGCCCGTCGTCGGGTGGGTCAGGACGACGATATAGGGCAGGCCTGCGTCCTTAACCATTTCCACCGCGATGGTGGTGCGGGGCATCTGCATCAGGCCGAGAATACCTTCCTGCATCCGCGCGCCGCCAGCGGCGGAGAAGAGGACAAAGGGCCGCTTCAGCTTCACCGCGCGTTCGGCACCGGCGATGATTGCGTTGCCGACATACATCGACATGGAGCCGCCCATGAAGGCGAAGTTCTGTGCTGCCGCCACGATGGGAGTGCGGTTCATCTCGCCCTCGGCGACGAGCATCGCCTCTTTCTCGCCCGTGGCCTTCTGCGCGGCCTTCATCCGCTCGGGGTATTTCTTCTGGTCGCGGAAATGGAGCGGGTCGGCGATCGGCTCGGGCACCTTCACCTCGGTGAAGACGCCACCGTCAAAGAGCGCTGCGAAGCGTTCGCGCGGGGTGAAGGCGAGGTGATGGTCGCAGTTGCCGCAGACGTTGAGATTGTCGGCAAGCTCGCGGTGGAAAAGCATGGTCCCGCATTCGGGGCACTTGGTCCAGAGGTTCTCCGGCACCTCGCGGCGGGAGAAGAGCGAGTTGATCGTCGGCCGGACGTAGTTGGTGATCCAGTTCATCGGCTCTCCCTGCCTTGCGGGGCGCGGCGCGGGGGCCGCAGGTCGCGGGTTTCGAGATAAGCCCAAGGTGGCGGAATTGCAATCAGCGCCGAAGGGCGATGCGTGCGACAAGCCAGACCGAGAGCAGCATGAGGAAATCGGTCGCGAGAAGGAGCGAGAATGCGCCGGAGGCGGTCATGTCGACATCCGCCGTCCAGAGAGCAAGACCGTCGAGATTGCCGTCAAGTCCGATGATGAGCATTGCCGAGGCGTTGTTGGTGGCATGAAGCGCGAGGGCTGCGCCGATATTGCCGGTGCGGGCGGTCAGATCGGCGGCAAGGCAACCGAAGAGGAAGGCCCAGAGGACGATGGCAAGGGCGTTTCTGCCGAAGGCGTCGGGCAGGTAGTGACCGGCGGCGAAAAGCGCCGAGGGGATGCCCATCCAGATGAGGGGCGTGCGGAAGCGGGCCGCGAGTTGCTGCTGGAGGTAGCCGCGAAAGACAAGCTCCTCGGCGCCGGTCTGGATCAGGATGCCGGGGAGAGCGAAGGGCAGGTAGCCGAGGAAGTCGATGAAGGTCAGGCCGGGTTTCAAGTTAGAATCGCCGAGTGCCTGCGCCGCGGCCAGAAGGTTGAGGGCGGCAAGGGGCAGGAGGACCGCAAGGAAATTCCGCACCGTGGCCCGGGGCGAAGGGCCAAAGAGCGAGCCCGCGCCGCGCCGGTGGACGAGGCGGACCGCCGCCATGGTGCCAAGGGCGAGGCCAGCAAAGCTGTAAAGCACGATCAGCATTGGTCCGGGGAGCGTCCCCGCCACGACACGTGCCTGCATCGCTTGGGCCAGATCGGGGCCGAGCGTCAGCGCGAAGTAGACCGAGGCGCCGACGACGGGTGTGAGATAGAAGAAGATGATGACCAGCGCCCCCGGCACCAGCCGCCAGAGCTGCGCGCGGGGCCGGGCGGCGGCGATGTAGCCTTCATGCGGGCGGTAGGCGGGGTAGGTTCGGGCCATTGCCCGGCGAAGCTAGCCGCCGGGCCGGAGCGCCGCAACCGGGATCGGCCAAGCGGCTTGCGGCGCGGGGGGCGCGGCGCTAAGCCGGAAAGGAACCGCGACAGAGGAGGGGGAACGATGAAGAACCGCACCTTCGACAAGGCGAGGCTCCCGAGCCGGCATGTGACGGAAGGCCCGGCCCGCGCCCCGCACCGGTCCTATTTCTACGCCATGGGCATATCCGAGGCGGAGATCCACCAGCCCTGGGTCGGCGTCGCCACCTGCTGGAACGAGGCCGCCCCCTGCAACATCGCGCTGAACCGTCAGGCGCAGTCGGTGAAGATGGGGGTGAAGGCGGCGGGCGGCACCCCGCGTGAGTTCACCACGATCACCGTGACCGACGGGATTGCGATGGGACACGAGGGGATGCGCTCATCCCTCGCGTCGCGCGATGCCATCGCCGATACGGTGGAACTGACCATGCGCGGGCATTGCTACGATGCGCTCGTCGGCCTGGCCGGCTGCGACAAGTCGCTGCCGGGGATGATGATGGCGATGGTCAGGCTCAACGTGCCTTCGGTCTTCATCTATGGCGGCTCGATCCTGCCGGGGCGGCTCAATGGCCGCGACGTGGTGGTGCAGGACGTGTTCGAGGCGGTGGGCAAGCATCAGGCTGGGCAGATGTCGGATGCCGAACTGGATATTCTCGAACGGGTGGCTTGCCCGAGCGCCGGAGCCTGCGGTGGCCAGTATACCGCCAACACCATGGCCTGCGTCTCCGAAGCCATCGGGCTGGCGCTGCCGAATTCCTCGGGCGCGCCCGCACCCTACGAAAGCCGCGACCAGTATGGCGAGGCTTCGGGCGTGGCGGTGATGAACCTGATCGAGAAGAACATTCGCGCGCGGGATATCGTGACGCTGAAGTCGCTGGAGAATGCCGCGCGGGTCGTGGCCTGCACTGGCGGGTCGACCAATGGCGGGCTGCACCTGCCGGCCATCGCCCATGAGGCCGGGATCGACTTCGACCTTTTCGATGTCTGCGACATCTTCCGCGACACGCCCTATTTCGTGAACCTCAGGCCCGGCGGCGACTATGTGGCCAAGGATCTTTACGAGGCGGGCGGTGTGCCGGTCGTGATGCGCGAGTTGCGCAAGGCCGGCCTCATTCACGAGGATTGCATCACCGCCACCGGCCGCACCATGGGCGAGGAACTGGACCTTGTGGACCGCGCCGTCGACGGCAAGGTGATCTATCCGGTCGAGGCGCCGATCACGCCCACGGGCGGGGTCGTCGGCCTGAAAGGCAATCTCGCGCCCGACGGGGCCATCGTGAAGGTCGCGGGCATGTCGGCGGCGGAGCAGGTGTTTTCCGGCCCGGCCCGGGTCTTCGAATGCGAGGAAGAGGCGTTCGAGGCGGTGAAGGCGCGGAAGTACAGGGAAGGCGAGGTGCTCGTCATCCGCAACGAAGGCCCCGCGGGCGGTCCGGGGATGCGGGAGATGCTGGCGACCACGGCGGCGCTGTCGGGGCAGGGCATGGGCAAGAAGGTCGCGCTCATCACCGATGGCAGGTTCTCCGGGGCCACGCGGGGCTTTTGCGTCGGTCATGTCGGGCCGGAAGCAGCCGAGGGCGGGCCGATTGCGCTTCTGAAGGACGGCGATGTCATCACCCTCGACGCGGTCAAGGGCGTTATCAGCGTGGCGCTGCCGGAGGATGAACTGGCGCGGCGGAAGGCGGCGTGGGCCGGGCCGCGCCCGACGGAATACACGAGCGGCGCGCTTTGGAAATATGCGCAGCTTGTCGGCGGCGCTCGGCACGGCGCTGTCACCCATCCCGGCGCGAAGGCGGAGCGGCATGTCTACATGGATCAGTAAGGGCGGCGCGGCGGTCGCGCTGGCGCTGACTCTGGCGGCCTGCGTCGCCACTGGGACTTCCGGGACACGCGCTGTCGCGGTTTCCCGCGGAGAGGTGACCGTGGCCGGGCCGCCGGGCTATTGCATCGACCGGGCCGCCGCGCGTGACGGCGCTTCGGGGGCTTTCGTCCTCTTCGGCACCTGCGCCGCGCTGACCGGATCGCGGGCGGCGGGGCAACCCGCGCGCCCGGCAGTGCTGACCGCCTCGGTCGGTCCACCGGCAGCCGAGGGCGCGGATCTTGTCGCGAACCTTCCGGCGCTGGCCGCCTTCTTCAAATCCACGCCGGGCCGCGCGGCGCTGAGCGGTTCGGGCGACGCGGCGACGGTCAAGGTCGAAAAGGTCAGCCAGTCCGGCGACGTGCTTTACATCCGGCTCAGGGACAGCGCCGCGGCAGCGGGGCAATCGGTCGAGCCCGGCCAATGGCGCGCGCTGACGGCGTTCCGCGGCAGGATCGTGACGCTTGCCGTCCTTTCCCCAGCCAGCGCGCCGCTGTCCTCGGCGGAACAGCGCGCCGTCCTGGACCAGTTCGTCGCGCGGATGCGCCGCGCCAATGCCGGCGCAGGTGGCGCGGCGACATCGGGCTAGGGAAACCGGCGCCCGCCAGACACCCCCGGCTTGCTTCGGACCGGAGCGAGGCGTTAAGGATTCATGGCCAGGATCCAGATGTGGGACAGCGGACGGACGGGATGAGTCTTTTTGGCGCCAGCATATTCGACCGCCTCGCCGCGCGCCGTTCGCTGCGCCACTGGCGCCGGCTTGCCGATGGCGCGGCGACGGCGGACCTGATGGACCTGAAGCGGGCACGGGGGCAGGCCGCGCAGGCCCGGCGCGAGGTTGACCGGCTTCTTCATGCGGCCGACACCCGGCTTGCCGGGGTGCAGGAGGCGCTCCCGCGACCGGAACTTGCCGATTGGGCCTGGCGGCCGGAAGGCTGGCGCCAGCGCATCAGCTCTGCTGGTCAGGCCCCGGTCCAGAGCGGCGCGGTGGTTGGCGGTGACGTGCTTCTCTACCACGACTGCGGCGAAAGCGAGATCGCCCTTCGCCAGTTGCGCAACCGTCAGGACGATGAAGCAGCCCCTTGGGCAGTGCAGTGCGATGTCTTCGGCTTCGAAGGCACCTACCTGTCGCTGGTGATCGAATTGCCGGTCGCAGCGGCGGTGGGCCTTGGACCCGGCCATGTGCTGCGGCTCGATACCCTGATCGAGGCGGAAAAGCCGGTCGAGATTTTCGCCCGGCTCAACATCCGGCACGGGCCGAATACCGAACAGATCGTGCGCGAGCTTCCGCCGGGAGAGCGCCGGGTCGGGACCGAGTTCGATCTCGCCCATAGCGGCATCAACCAAAGGCGGGTGGAACGCGCCTGGATCGACCTCATCTTCGGCAGACCGGAGATGAACCAGCTTTTGCTGCGCGATGTCGTGCTCAGCCGTTGCCCGAGGGCCGAACCGTGACGCGGCAGGCCGCGCAGGTGCCGGAGGATGCGTCTGAGGTTGTCGCGGCGCGCATCCGTGCCGGTCGCTGGGAAGGTGCACTCTACCGGCCCGGTTCCACGGCGCCAACTGCCGAGCTTTGGCTTGGCGGTGAGCGTGTCGGCCCTGTCGAGGTTCAGCGCGGTGAAACCACTGGCGTCTGGCGACTTTTCGCGACGATACCGGCGGACCGGTTGACCGACGGCATCCAGACCTTCCTTCTCCGCGACGTCGCAAGCGGCGAGACGCTGGCGCATTTTTCGGTGCTGATCGGCGCGGCGCTGGATGCCGACCTGCGCGCCGAAGTCGATCTTTTGCGCGCCGAACTCGACATCCTCAAGGCGGCGTTGCGCCGGCATTGCACGGGGTCCGGGAAGTAGCCTGCCCCAGGCGTGACGCGGCGTAGCGCGTGACTGCGGTCCCGGCCCGTGCCAGCATCATTGCGAACGAGGGAGGCCCGATTGACCCAGTATCCGCATCTTCTGAAACCCCTGGGCCTTGGCCATGTGACGCTGCCGAACCGCGTTCTCATGGGCTCCATGCACACCAATCTGGAAGAAACCGGCGACTGGAATCGCATTGCGGAATTCTATGCGACACGGGCGCGCGGCGGCGTGGGCCTGATGGTGACGGGGGGCATGGCGCCAAATGCGGAAGGCGGGGTGTTCCAGGGCGCATCCGGCCTCTACACCCCCGAGGACATCGACCACCACCGCATCGTCACCGACCGGGTGCATGACGCAGGCGGGCGGATCGCCATGCAGATCCTGCATGCCGGACGCTACGCCTACAACAAGGACTGTGTCGCGCCCTCGCCGATCAAGTCGCCGATCTCCCCCTTCCCGCCGCGCGAGCTTGACGAGGCCGGGATCGAAAAGCAGATCGCCGACATTGCCACCTCTGCCCAGCGGGCGCGCGAGGCTGGCTATGACGGCGTCGAGGTGATGGGGTCGGAAGGCTATTTCATCAACCAGTTTCTTGTCACCCATACCAACAAGCGCAGCGATCGCTGGGGCGGCGGCCTTGAGAACCGGATGCGCCTTGCTGTCGAGACGGTGCGCCGGGTGCGCGCGGCCGTTGGTCACGACTTCATCCTGATCTACCGCATTTCGCTTCTCGACCTCGTCCCGGACGGCCAAACCTGGGATGAGGTGGTGACACTGGCCAAGGCCATCGAGAAGGCAGGCGCCTCGATCCTCAACACCGGCATCGGCTGGCACGAGGCGCGCATCCCGACCATTGCCACCAGTGTGCCGCGCCGGGCCTTCACCTGGGTGACGAAGAAGCTGATGGGCGAGGTGTCGATCCCGCTCATTACCTCGAACCGGATCAACACGCCCGACGTGGCCGAGGCGGTGCTTGCCGAGGGCTGCGCCGACATGGTGTCGATGGCGCGGCCCTTCCTTGCCGATCCCGATTTCGTCAGGAAGGCAGCCGAGGGCAGGGCCGACCAGATCGCGCCCTGCATCGCCTGCAATCAGGC
>DJUV01000281.1 GCA_002440625.1 Rhodobacteraceae bacterium UBA6273
AACATGACCGCCATCGTCATGGGCCGGCTCCGGGCGGAAGGCGGCGATGCCACCGTGATCGCCGTCACAGGTGCCACCGATGACATCTGCGCGCCCTGCCCCAAAAGGCGGGGCAGGCTCTGCACCAATCAGGACAAGATCAAGACGCTTGACCGCGCCCATGCGGCAGCGCTGAAGCTCGAGCCGCGCGAAGTCCTGACCTGGGGTGAGGCCAAGGACCGCATTCGGGCGAACGTGCCGGCGGGGAGCCTGAAGACCCTCTGCGCCGGCTGCGAGTGGGAAGCCTACGGAATGTGCGAGGCGGCGCTATCGCGCCTTCACAACGAAGAAGGGGCCGCCTGACGGCAGCCCCTTCGCAGATGTTTCGCAAGTTTAGGCGCGTCAGGCCTTGCGGTTTTTCAGCAGCGCCCAGCCGCCGGTCACGATCAGCGCCGCCAGCACCGCCTTGACCGCATCGCCGATCAGGAACGGCTGCATGTAGTACTGCCAGATCATGCCGAAATTGTCGGCACCCCATTTCGCCGTGTCGATGCCCGCCACTTTCGCCAGCGACATCGCCCATGCGACACCGGGGATATAGAGCAGCGCCGAGGCAAGAAGGCCTGTCGCAGCGGTTCCGGCAAAGCTCGTCACGCCACGGTCGGCGGCATAGCCCGCAATCGCGGCCATGGCGACGAAGCCGACGAGGAAGCCGCCGGTCGGGCCAAAGAAGGCGATCCCGTTCAAGCCCTGGGCAAAGACCGGCAGGCCCATGGCGCCTTCGGCCAGATAGGCGATGAGGGTCGCCACGCCAAGCCGCGCGCCAAAGGCAAAACCGACGAGCAGCACGGCGAGGGTCTGCAGTGTCATCGGCACCGGAATCATCGGCACCGACACCTGCGCGGCCAGCGCAATGAAAAGCGAACCGCCAGCGACCAGTGCGGCCTGCACCGGCAGCGATTGCGAACGAACGAGCGCTTTTGAAAGTGTCATCGGGAAGCCTTCCTCCATCGGGTCTGGCGCGCAAATTCGCCGCAGCGCCGCCGGGTGTCAATCTATTCTGTTGCAGAAGCCCCGCGCCGATGCCAAAGGGGCGGCCATGAGCGATACGACCCATTCCGAAAAACTTGCCCTCGTCACCGGCGCCTCGCGCGGCCTTGGCCGTGCCATCGCCGAAGAGCTGGGGGCGAAAGGCTGGCATGTCCTCGCCGTCGCCCGCACCACCGGCGGGCTTGAGGAACTTGACGATGCGATCCGCGCCAGGGGTGGTGCTGCCACGCTGGCCCCCCTCGACGTGACCAATGAAGGCGCGATGGCGCATCTGGCGCAGTCGATCCTCGCCCGCTGGGGCCGGCTCGACCTCTGGGTCCATGCGGCGGTTCATGCAGCGCCGCTTTCACCCGCCGCCCATGCCGATCCGAGGGACCTCGACAAGTCGGTCGCCTGCAACTTGCGCGCCACGGCGCAGCTCATCGCCGTGCTGTCGCCGCTTCTGCAGGTCGGGCGCGGCACCGCGATGTTCTTCGACGATCCGCGCGCAGGCGAAAAGTTCTTCGGCCTCTACGGCGCGACCAAGGCGGCGCAGATGGCCCTTGCCCGAAGCTGGCAAGCCGAAAACGCCAGGACCGGTCCCCGCGTCCTGATCGAGACGCCGGTGCCGATGCCGACCGCGACCCGCGCCCGCTTCTTCCCCGGCGAGGATCGCGCGCCCCTCACCCATCCGAGCGTCGAAGCCCGGCGCCTTCTCGCGCTTCTCTGACCGCTTCTTCGTTGCGCTAAATACCCCCGCCGGAGGCTCCGGGCGGGCCTGCCCGACCGGAATGCAGCGCAAGGGGCCAGCGCGACCCTGCCCGCAATCGCTTTACGCCCCCCGCGCCCTCGTCTAAGCAGGACCCCACAGAGCGGAGCCGACATGCGCATTCTCATCACCAATGACGACGGCATCAATGCCCCCGGGCTCGAGGTTCTGACCGCCATCGCCGAAGAGATCGCGGGCCCGAAGGGCGAGGTCTGGACCGTCGCCCCCGCCTTCGAACAATCCGGCGTCGGGCACTGCATCAGCTATACCCATCCGATGATGATCGCGAAGCTCGGCACCCGTCGCTATGCGGCCGAGGGAAGCCCGGCGGATTGCGTCCTCGCTGGCATCTACGACGTGCTGCAGGGCGGCCGCCCCGATCTTGTCCTTTCCGGCGTCAACCGCGGCAACAACGCGGGCGAGAACGTGCTTTACTCCGGCACCATCGGCGGCGCGATGGAGGCCGCCCTTCAGGGCGTGCCGGCGATCGCGCTGTCGCAGTTCATGGGGCCGCGCACCGAAGATCTCGATGATCCTTTTGAGGCGGCGCGAAAGCATGGCGTGGCGACGGTGCGCGCCCTTCTCGACAAGGCGCTCTGGGATCAGGGCGACTACCGGCTGTTCTACAACGTCAACTTCCCGCCCGTCGCCGCGAAGGACGTGAAGGGCCTCCGCGTCGCCGCCCAGGGCTACCGGACCGACACCTTCTTCGGGGTGGAGCCGCATATCTCGCCTTCGGGGCGCAAATTCCTCTGGATCACCGGCGGGCCGCAGCACAAGCCGACGGCCCCCGGCACCGATGTTGCCGTGAACCTCGACGGCCATATCTCGGTCACGCCGATGCGCGCCGACCTCACCGCCCACGATGTCCTCGCAGATCTCGGGGCGCGGCTTGGATGAGCGACGCCGCCGAGCGCAAGATGCGGTTTCTCTTCGCGCTCCGCAGCAAGGGCGTCACCGATGCCCGAGTCCTTGGCGCGATGGAGGCGATCGACCGCGGCGAGTTCGTGCGCGGCATCTTTGCCGAACGCGCCTATGAGGACATGCCGCTGCCCATCGCTTGCGGCCAGACCATCTCGCAGCCTTCGGTCGTCGGGCTGATGACCCAGGCGCTTGAGGTCAGCCCGCGCGACAAGGTGCTGGAGATCGGCACCGGCTCCGGCTACCAGGCCGCGATCCTGAGCCAGCTGGCGCGGCGGGTCTACACGCTCGACCGGCACCGGCGGCTGGTGCGCGAGGCCGAGGAGGTCTTCGCCCGGCTCGGCCTTCCCAACATTACCGCGATGACGGCGGATGGTAGCCACGGCCTGCCCGATCAGGCGCCCTTCGACCGGATCATTGTCACCGCCGCAGCCGAAGACCCGCCCGGACCGCTCTTGGCTCAGCTTCGTATCGGCGGTATCATGGTATTGCCGGTGGGGCAGTCCGATACCGTTCAGAGCCTGATAAAGGTGACGCGCGGCTCTTCCGGCTACGAGTATGATGAGTTGCGGCCCGTGCGCTTCGTGCCGCTGGTCGAGGGGATCGGGCAGGACTGACCGCCCGCACCCCGCCTGACGAGGATGATAAGGCCCGGAAAAACGGGCCGGACAGTGAGGACCGAGCAATGGCACGCCACCGTTATCTTTCACCCCTGCCCGTGGCCCTCATGGGCGTGAGCCTCTTCGCGCTCTCGGCCTGCGACCCCGGCGGCTTCGACCCGGACCTGCGGAACTTCGGCAGGGGGGGCTTCGACACCACGGAAGCGGCGCGCAATGCCACCACCCCCCGACCCGCGACGGATGATCGCGGCGTCATCTCCTACCCGACCTATCAGGTTGTTGTCGCCCGGCGCGGCGACACGGTGGACAGCATCGCCCAGCGCGTCGGCCTGAACGCGGGGGAGCTTGCCTCCTACAACGCCATCGCGCCGACGAGCGTACTGCGCGAGGGCGAGGTTCTCGCCCTGCCGCGCCGGGTCGGGGGTGGCGCCATGCCACCGACGACGAGCGTGCCGGTCGGCTCCATCGACGTGACCACCATCGCCTCGGGCGCCATCGACCGCGCCCAAGGCCAGGGCACCAGCGCCCCCATCGGCGGCAAGACCACCTCGCAGACCACCAGCACCATCGGCCAGACCGAGCCGATCCGCCACAAGGTCCAGCGCGGCGAGACACCCTATTCGATCGCGCGGCTCTACAATGTCGATGTGCGGGCCCTTGGCGACTGGAACGGGCTTGGCCCCGATCTTCAGGTGCGCGAAGGCCAGACACTGCTGATCCCGATCGCCGTCGCCTCTGGCGCCAAGACTGCCGCCGTGTCGTCCGAGACGCTGACGGCGCCGGGCCAGGGTTCGCCCACGCCGACGCCGCCCTCGGCCGCGAAGCCCTTGCCGGCGGAAAAGACCGCACCCAAGGCGGAAGCGCCGAAGACGCCGCCCGCCCCCGACCTCGGCGCGCAGAAGACCGCTGCCTCGGCCTCGAAGCTCGGCATGCCGGTCTCGGGCAGCATCATCCGCGCCTACGAGAAGAAGAAGAACGAAGGCATCAACATCGCTGCCGCTGCCGGCACCGCGGTCAAGGCGGCCGGGGATGGCACCGTCGCCGCGATCACCAAGGATACCGACCAGGTGCCGATCCTCGTCGTCCGGCACGACGGCAACCTCCTGACGGTCTATGCCAATATCGACGGCATCGCCGTGGCCAAGGGCGACCGGGTGAAGCGCGGCCAGACGCTGGCCAAGGTACGCAGCGGCAATCCGGCCTTCCTGCATTTCGAGGTGCGCCAGGGCTTCGACAGCGTCGATCCCATGCCCTATCTGCAGTAAGGGGGCGCTGCCCCCCTGCCCCGGACCAAGGTCCGGGGCATTCACCCCGGAGTATTTTCGGACAGAAAGTGCGGGGCCTTCGCGGACCGCTCAGAGGCTGACGCCGCGCCGGCCGGCGAGATCGGTGAAATACTGCCACGCCACCCGGCCCGACCGCGCGCCGCGCGTCGCCTGCCACTCGATGGCCTCGGCGCGCAGGTCCGCGTCGGAAATCGCGATTCCGGCAGCATTGCAATAGCCGCGGATCATGGCGAGGTATTCGTCCTGGCTGCAGGGATGGAAGCCAAGCCAGAGGCCGAAGCGGTCGGAGAGAGAGACCTTTTCCTCGGTTGCCTCGGACGGGCTGATCGCCGAGGAGCGTTCATTTTCGATCATGTCGCGCGGCATCA
>DJUV01000315.1 GCA_002440625.1 Rhodobacteraceae bacterium UBA6273
GGCATGCCGCGCCGCTACATCGACTATCCGGAAGCCTTTGCGAAATGGAACTTCGTCTCGTCGATGGGCGCTTTCTTGTCCTTCGCTTCCTTCGTGTTCTTCATCTTCGTGGTGCTCTACACGCTGCGCGCCGGCAAGCGCGTGACGGAGAACAACTACTGGAACGAGCACGCCGACACGCTGGAATGGACCCTGCCCTGCCCGCCGCCTGAGCACACGTTCGAAACGTTGCCGAAGCAGTCGGACTGGGACAAGGGCCACGCCCACTGATCCCGGCGGAATGAAAGAAAGGCCCCGGAGAAATCCGGGGCCTTTTCAGTTTGTGGCGCAGGGCCGACGCGACAGCCCCCGAGACGAGATCCGGCGATGCCCTATGAGTGGACCGACACGAGCCCGGACGGCCAGACGCGCCTAGCTCTCTGGCCCTATCGCTCCCTCCCCGCGCGGGGCTTCGTCCTTTTCATCGCCGCGACCTCGCTGATGATGCTCATGCCGCTTCTGGTGCTCTTGGGCACGCGGCATCTCTGGGTCATCCTGCCCTTTGCGCTGGTCCCGGTCGCCGGCATCTGGTGGGCGGTGCGCCGCAATAACCGCGATGCCGCCTTGACCGAGGTTCTGACCATCGGGCCGGAGAGCATCACGCTTGTCCGCCGCGCCCCCGACGGCAAGGAGCAGACATGGCAGGCCAACCCGTACTGGGCCACCATCCATCTCTATCCGACCGGCGGGCCGGTCCCGGCCTACCTGACGCTGAAGGGTGACGGGCGCGAGGTGGAGCTGGGTGCCTTCCTCTCGGAAGAGGAACGCCGCCGGCTGGCCGAGGAGCTGCGCCAGCGACTGGCGCAACTGCGCTGAGGCGCCCCTCAGGCGAGCTTGTCTTTCAGTTTCGACCCGACCGCGGCGAAATCCATCTGGCCGGTATACTTCGCCTTGAGCGCGGCCATGACCTTGCCCATGTCGCGGATCGAACTCGCGCCGACCTCGGCGATCGCCTTGGCGAGCGCTGCCTCGACCTCCACCGCCGAAAGCTGGCGCGGCAGGAATCCCTCGATCACCTTGATCTCGGCCTGCTCCTTTTCCGCCAGCTCCAGCCGCCCGCCCTCTTCATAGGCGCGCACGCTTTCCAGACGCTGCTTCACCATCCGGCCGAGGATGGCGAGAATCTCGGCATCGCCGACGGTTCCCTCGCCGCCCTCGCCCCGAAAGGCGATGTCCTTGTCCTTGATCGCGGCATTGATCAGCCGCAGGGTCGACAGCCGGTCCGCCTCGCGCGATTTCATCGCGTCTTTCAGCGCCGCTGCGATCCGTTCTCGCAATGTCATCGGATCGTTCATCCCCATGAGTTCCGAAGCCCCCACCTTATCCTGAACCAAAACCGGAGACAATGGCGACATTTCCACGTAAGCCATTGATTTCGTTGCGTAAGCCGAATCGCGACCCAGCCCTTGACCGCGCCGCCCGCCCCCCGTAGTTTCCGCGGGATTTATCACCCGGGAGTCGCGCCATGCCCGCCAGCCAACAGACCTCGGAGAAGCCGACCGCCTGCCTTGCGCTGGCCGATGGCACGCTCTTTTACGGGAAAGGCTTCGGCGCCGTGGGCGAAACGGTGGCCGAGCTTGTCTTCAACACCGCGATGACCGGCTATCAGGAGATCATGACCGATCCCTCCTACGCCGGGCAGGTCGTGACCTTCACCTTCCCCCATGTCGGCAACGTCGGCGTCACCCCTGAGGATGACGAGACCGCTGAACCCGTCGCCGCCGGCATGGTGGTGAAATGGGACCCGACGGAGCCGTCGAACTGGCGCGCGGCGGAAGATCTGGTGAGCTGGCTCGGCAAGCGCGGCCGCATCGGCATCGGCGGCATCGACACCCGCCGCCTGACCCGCGCCATCCGCCAGCAGGGTGCGCCGCATGTGGCGCTAGCCCATGACCCCGAGGGCCGGTTCGACATCGCCGCCCTCGTCGCCAAGGCGCGGGCTTGGTCCGGCCTCGTCGGCCTCGACCTCGCCAAGGACGTGACCTGCCCGCAAAGCTACCGCTGGAATGAGACCCGCTGGGCCTGGCCGGAAGGCTACGGCAAGCGCGAAGGCGCGGGCTTCAAGGTCGTGGCGCTCGACTACGGCGCCAAGCGCAACATCCTGCGTTGCCTCGCCAGCGTCGGCTGCGACGTGACCGTGCTGCCGGCAACCGCGACGGCGGAAGAGGTTCTGGCGCATGAACCCGAAGGCGTGTTCCTCTCGAACGGCCCCGGCGATCCGGCGGCAACGGGCGAATATGCCGTGCCGATGATCAAGGGCGTTCTGGCAAGGGACGTGCCGGTCTTCGGCATCTGCCTTGGCCACCAGATGCTGGCGCTGGCGCTTGGGGCCACCACGATCAAGATGAACCACGGCCACCACGGCGCCAACCATCCGGTGAAGGATCTGGAAACCGGCAAGGTCGAGATCACCTCGATGAACCACGGTTTCACGGTGGACAGCCAGACCCTGCCGAAAGGCGTGAAAGAGACGCATGTATCGCTCTTTGACGGGTCGAACTGTGGCATAAGGCTTGAGGACCGGCCGGTCTTTTCCGTGCAGTACCACCCGGAAGCCAGCCCCGGCCCGCAGGACAGCTTCTACCTCTTCGAGCGTTTCGCCGAAGCGATGCGGGCCCGGCGCGGCTGAAATTTCCTCCCGCCCGGTTACGGTTAATCCGCCGTTAACCACTAATGCCGAGGCTCTGGTCAAACGTGCCAGAGCCCGGACATGCCGTCGCACCATCTGCGCCTGATCGAGACAACCGCGCCAGCCCTTTCCGGGCCGGCCCTGCCATCGGCCCTGAATGGTCCGGTGTTCCGGTCCGTTCCCACGCCGCCGGTTCCGGCGCGGCGCCCGCTGGGCCAGATCCTTCTCGACATGAAGGCGGTGGAACCGGCCAATCTTCTTCGCGCGCTGGCGCTCCGCGACCGTCAGGATATCCGGCTGGGCGAGATCCTCCTGACCCGCGGCTGGGTGCGCGAGGCCGACCTGATGGACGCACTTTGCCAGCAATGGCAGGCGCGGCAGGTCGATCTTGTCGCCGAACCGCCGGACGCGCGCCTTCTGGACCGGCTCGGCCCAGACTTCTGCCTTCGCCATTCGGTCCTGCCATGGCGGCAGACCGGCAATGTCAGCGTCTTCGCGACCGCCTGTCCAGACACCTTCGAGCGGATGCGAGATGCCCTGCCCCAGAATTTCGGCAAGGTAGCCATGGTCCTCGCCCCCGCCCGCGACGTCCATCTGGCGCTCCTGCGCGCGCGCGGGGCGGCACTGGCCTGCCGCGCCGAAACGCGGGTCGGGGCGGAGGAAAGCTGTCGTGGACCGCAAGGTGTCCGCGCCCGCCGGATCGCGACGGCGGGTTTCGCCAGCCTCGCTCTCGCCGCAATCGCCGCGCCGCGCGCAACGCTTGCGGCGCTCTCGCTCTGGGCGATCCTTACGCTGGTCGCCACGACCTTCCTGAAGCTGGCCGCAGGCGCCGCGACCGTCCGCGCGGCCCTCGCCCGGCGGCACAATGACCCCCTGCCCGCCCTGCCCGCGAAACTGCCCGTCGTCTCGATGATGGTGCCGCTCTTCCGCGAGGATGACATCGTTCCCCGGCTGATCGAACGGCTCGGGCGGCTCGATTACCCCAAGGAGTTGCTCGACATCCTCCTCGTGGTGGAAGAGGACGACGCAGCGACGCGGGCCGCCCTTGCCCGTCACCGGCTGCCGCGCTGGATGCGGGTGATCGCGGTGCCGGACGGACCCCTGCGGACCAAGCCGAGGGCGCTCAACTTCGCACTCGATTTCTGCCGTGGGTCCATCGTCGGGGTCTGGGACGCCGAGGACAAGCCCGCCCCCGGCCAGATCACCGAAGCCGTGCGCCGCTTTGCCTCGGCGCCCGCGGATGTGGCCTGCCTGCAGGGCATTCTCGATTTCTACGATGCGCGCCACAACTGGCTGACGCGCTGCTTCACCATCGACTATGCCGTCTGGTTCCGCGCCGTGCTGCCGGGGCTGGCCGAACTTGGCCTCGTGGTGCCCCTTGGCGGGACGACGCTTTTCTTCCGGCGCGAGATCCTCGAAAAGCTCGGCGGCTGGGACGCGCATAACGTGACCGAGGATGCCGATCTCGGCTTGCGTCTCGCCCGCCACGGCTACCGCACCGAGCTGATCCGGACGGTGACGGAGGAGGAGCCGAACTCCCGCGTGCTCGCATGGCTCCGGCAGAGGTCGCGCTGGCAGAAGGGCTATGCCATCACCTGGGCGAGCCATATGCGGTCGCCGCAAAGGCTCTGGCGCGACCTTGGGCCGAGGCGCTTCTGCGGGGTGCAGGTCATCTTCCTCGGCGGGCTGACCGAAGCGATCCTGACGCCGGTCCTGATGTCCTACTGGCTGGTCGTCATCGGCCTGCCGCACCCGCTTGCCGGAACCCTGCCGGCATGGGTCGTCGCCGGCGCTGGCATCCTCTTCCTGATTTCCGAGGTTGTGACCCTGTCGATCGGTCTCTGGGGCCTTAGCGGACCGAAACACCGGCACCTCATCCCCTGGCTGCCGCTGATGCATTTCTACGGGCCGCTCGCCTCGCTTTCCTCCTACAAGGCGCTCTGGGAATGGATTGTGGCGCCCTTTTACTGGGACAAGACCGCGCATGGCGTGGTCAACATGGCCGAAGAGGCGGCGGAGCCTTCGGTGCTGGTCCTGACCGACCCGGTCTGGCTGCCGCCCTCGGTCGTGACACCCTTGTTCCCCAACGGATCGCGGCGGCAGCCTCCGGCGGGACGGCTCCATTTCAGCGCCCTCCCCGCCGACCTTCTGCCCGACCCGGCGGCCCTGCCCGTGGCGCGCCCCGGCCTTCGCCTCGTCACGCCCGCAAGGCCGGCGCCCTACATCCTCGGCTCAACGATCGCCAATGCTCCGCTGCGCCCCGGCATCGAGTTTCAGACGAGTTTCGAAGGCTTTTGAGATATGGGCGCGCAGCGCTGCCTGTGCTGCATCGCCGTTCCCCGCCGCGATGGCCTGCACGATGGCGGCATGTTCGGCCAGCGCCGTCTCCCCCCGCCCCTCTGCGGCGAGCGAGGTCGTCGCCAGAAGCGCCATCGACCGGTGGACGAGGTCGAGCTGCTGGACAAGATAACGGTTGTGCGAGGCGAGATGGATCTGCTTGTGGAAGCGCCGGTTGGCGCGGCTGAGCGCGACCGGATCGCCAAGATGCGCGCGGTCGGCGTCGATGAGGTCGGCGAGAACCTTGACCTCCTCAGGGGTGGCATGTTTCGCCGCAAGCCGCGCCGCCAGCCCCTCCAGCTCGGCCCGGACCACGTAAAGCTCGGCAAGCTGGTTGTGGTCGAGCGAGGCAACGATCAGCGACCGCCCGTCGCGGGCCAGCATCGACTGGGTTTCCAGCCGCTGCAGCGCCTCGCGCACCGGGGTCCGCGACACGCCGAAACGCTCGGCCAGTTCCGCCTCCACCAGCCGGTCGCCAGGACGGTAGACCCCGCTGTCGATCGCTTCGAGGATCAGCGTATAGGCGTCTTTCTGCATTCCCGTCCCTTCCGTTCCCCCGGGCGCGACCCTAGCCACGGCACGGGCGCCAAGGCAAGCTGCCGTTGCAGCGGGGCGCCGGGCCGCTTAGGGTCCGGGGCCATGAAACGCACAGCCATTCAGACCGATTTCGCCCATGTGACAACCTGGGTCTTCGACCTCGACAACACGCTTTATCCGCCGGAAGTCAGGCTCTTCGACCAGATCGAACGGCGCATGACCGCCTATGTCATGCGAACGCTCGGCATTCCCGAAGAGGCGGCGGACCGGCTCCGCGCCGATTACTGGCGGCTCTACGGCACCACGCTGGCAGGCCTCATGCAGGAACATCGGATAGACCCGGTGCCTTACCTTAAGGATGTGCACGACATCTCCTTCGACCAGTTGCGCCCCGACGAAGGGCTGATGGCCGCCATCGCGCGCCTGCCCGGGCGGCGCATCGTCTACACCAACGGCTCCGCCCCCTATGCCGAGCGTGTCCTTGCCGCGCGCGGCCTGAGGCAGGCTTTCGACGCGATCTACGGTGTCGAGCATGCGGACTTCCGGCCGAAGCCGGATCAGGCGGCCTTCGAGACGGTCTTCGCCCGCGACGGCATCGACCCGGCCCGCGCCGCCATGTTCGAGGATGACGTGCGCAACCTTGCCGCGCCGCACCGGATGGGGATGCGCACCGTCCTTGTGGCACCCGAGGCCCAGCCCGCGCCGCATATCGACCACCACACGGATGATCTTGGCACCTTTCTCGCCCGCCTCGTGCTATAAGACGCGGCAATTCGCCTGATGGAACCGAGCCGGGAAGCCTCTATGGAACGTGAAGCGAACAGGAGTACACCCATGTCCACTTTCACCGGCCTCGACCAGCTGCCCTGGTATTACCGCATCCCGATCTTCGGCTGGATCGCCAAGGATGTGATCCACGGCAGCCGCGACAACATCCTTTACTTCCTCGTCATCGTCGTGACGCTTCTTGTGCTGGCGATGAAGACATGGGGCCTCGTGGCGCTTGGCCTCACGGCACTTGCCACGGTGCCGGTGGTCTTCGCCGTCCTCATCCTCATCACGGTGGGCAAGTAACGGGCGGGACAGCTTGCCGCTTGGACCTCGCCCGCAAAAGCCGCTAGACCTCTTTGCAACTGCGCTGGAGGGCGGCATGGCCGAGAAGACCGACATTCTGATTTCCGGCGGCGGTGTCGCCGGGCTGACCGCGGCGGCGGCCTTCGGCGCGGCTCGGTTTTCGGTGATCTGCGTCGACCCCGCCCCGCCGGTGACCGAAGCCGGGGCCGATGGTGCCGACATGCGCACCACGGCGTTCCTTCAGCCTGCGCGGCGGGTGCTTGAAGAGGCCGGCCTCTGGACCCGCCTCGCGCCCCATGCTGCCGCCCTGAGGATCATGCGCATCGTCGATGCCGGCGGCGAGACGCCCGAGCCGCGCCTCGTCAAGGATTTCGACTCGGGCGAGATCGGCGAGGAGCCCTTTGGCTGGAACTTCCCGAACTGGCTTCTCAGGCGCGAGGGCGTCGCCAGGCTGGCCGAACTGCCGAACGTCTCCTTCCGCCCCGGCATCGCCACCCGCACGCTTCTGACCCGTGAAGGCGAGGCCCGGGTGACGCTTTCCGACGGCGCGCAGATCGCCGCGAAGCTTCTCATCGCCGCCGATGGCCGCGACAGCCAGATGCGGCAGGCGCTCGGGATCGGCGTACAGACCACGCGCTACGGCCAGAAGGCGCTGGCCTTCACCGTGACCCACCCGATTCCGCACGACAATGTCTCGACCGAGGTCCACCGCACCGGCGGCCCCTTTACGCTGGTGCCGCTACCGGACCGCGACGGGCTGCCCTCATCCGCCGTGGTCTGGATGGAGCGGGGGCCAGAGGTGCTGCGCCTCGCCGCCTTGCCGGTGCCGGAGTTCGAGGCCGAGATGCTGGCGCGGTCCGCGGGGCTTTTCGGCCCGCTGACGCTCGTCACCCGGCGTTCGGTCTGGCCGATCATCAGCCAGATCGCCGACCGGTTCGATGGCGAGCGGACGGCCCTTCTGGCCGAGGCCGCCCATGTCGTGCCGCCGATCGGGGCGCAGGGGCTGAACATGTCGCTCGCCGACCTCGCCTGCCTTCTCGATCTCGCCAAGGCCGCACCTGACCGGCTTGGCGACCGGGCGATGCTGACCGCCTATCACCGCCGCCGCTGGCCCGAAGTCAAAGCGCGGGTCACGGGCATTGACCTTCTGAACCGAACATCGATGCTTTCGGCCCGCCCGCTCCGCGACCTGCGCGCCTCGGCACTCAACGCGCTCTATTCGCTCAAAGCCGTCAGGACCACGCTGATGAAGGCCGGCCTCGGAATGGGTCGGTAGGATGGGCAGTATTGCCCATCCTACCTCATAGCGCCGCGTCGAGCGCCCGGCGGATGCGCATCATCGTCAGATCGACGTCATAAAGCTTGTCGAGGCCGAAAAGCCCGATGCGGAAGCTGCGGTAGGCCTCGCCCTCGCCCACCTGCAAGGGCACCCCCGCCGCGATCTGGACGCCTTCAGCCAGGAATTTCTTGCCGTTCTGGATCTCGGGATCGTCGGTATAACTGACGACGACACCCGGCGCAGCGAAGCCCTCCGCTGCAACCGAGGCGATGCCGCGCGACGACAACTCTGCCCGCACGGCATTCCCAAGCTGCCATTGCGCCTCGCGAAGCCGCCCGAAACCGTAGTCCTTCGTTTCCTTCATCGTGTCGCGGAACGCCCGGAGCGCATCCGTCGGCATCGTCGCGTGATAGGCATGGCCGCCGCCCTCATAGGCCGCCATGATTGCCCGCCATTTCTTCAGGTCGAGCGCGAAGCTGGACGAAGTGGCCGTCTCCATCCGCTTCAGCGCGGCATCGGAGAACATCACGAGGCCGGCGGAGGGCGAGGCGGACCAGCCCTTCTGCGGCGCGGAGATCAGGACATCGACGCCGGTGGCCTTCATGTCGACCCAGACGCAGCCCGAGGCGATGCAGTCCAGAACGAACAATGCCCCTGCATCATGTGCGGCCTTCGCCAGCGCCTTCAGGTAGTCGTCGGGCAGGATCATGCCGCTGGCGGTTTCGACATGCGGGGCGAAGACGACATCGGGCCTGACCTCGGCGATCTTGGCCACGACCTCCTCAATCGGCGCCGGGGCGAAGGGCGCCTTCGGCTCATTCCCCGACCGCCGCGCGATGGCGACATGGGTTTCGCCGGCAAAGCCGCCTGCCTCGAATATCTGCGTCCAACGATAGGAGAACCAGCCGTTCCGCACGATCAGCGCCCGGGCCCCCCCGGCGAACTGCCGCGCCACCGCCTCCATCGCAAAGGTGCCGCCGCCGGGCACCAGCGCCACGGCATCGGCATTGTAGACCTCGCCCAGAGTGGCCGAAATGTCGCGCATCACGCCCTGAAAGGCCGCGCTCATGTGGTTGAGCGAGCGGTCGGTGAAAACGACAGAAAACTCCTCAAGTCCCTGCGGATCGACGTTCGGCAATAGTCCGGGCATGGCGCTCTCCTCTTTCGGTTTCCCCTGAGTAACGCGCGTACCGGCGAAAACAAGGCGGAATAGCCTATCCCAGCGGCCCCGGCAGCCGCTCTTCGCTGAGAAGAACATTCGCCTCCACATTGCCGATTCCGGGCAGCGTCATGATCCGGCGGCGCAGCACACGCTCGAAATCGGCGATGTCGCGGGCGGTGACACGAAGGCGGTAGTCGTAGACGCCAAGGACGTGCTGGACGACCTGCACCTCGGGAATCGCCGTCACCGCGCGTTCGAAATCCTCAAGGCTCACCCGGCCCTTGGTGGCGAGCTTGACGCCGAGAAACACCGTGACGCCGAAGCCGAGCCTGTCGGCGGCAAGGTCGATGCGGCGCCCGGCGAGGATGCCCGCCTCTTCCAGCCGCCGGATGCGGCGCCAGGCGGCGGGCTGGGAAAGGCCGAGCGCCCGGCCCACCGCCCCGGCGCCTTGGGTGGCATCGGCCACGAGCGCCTTCAGGATCGCGCGGTCGGTATCATCAAGCGCGATCACAACGGCAGGCTTTCGCTGGATTTGATGGTGGAGACCAACATGAGGCTTTCGATGTCCGCGATATGCGGCAGCGTCAGGATGCGGTCGCGGTAGATTTCCTGATAGTGGCCCATATCGCGGGCAATCACATTGAGACGCACATCGACGCGGCCGAGAAAGCTCTGGATCTCGATCACCTCGGGCACCATGCGGACGGCGGCGAGGAATTCATCGAAGGCGCGCGGGTTGGTCTTGTCGAGCGTGAAGCGCAGGGAAACCTCGACCGCCCAGCCGAGGGCGCGCCAGTTGATGACCGCATGCTGACCCTTGAGGATGCCCGCCGCAGTCAGCCGCTCCAGCCGGCGCCAGCAGGTCGCAGGCGTGACGCCGGCCCGTTCCGCCAGCGCGGCCGTGGCGAGGCCGGGATCGGCCAGAAGCTGACGCAGGATGCGCCGGTCGGTGTCGTCGATCTGCATGAAAATTTCACAACTGTGGTAATCCAAGAATGACTTATCTCAGGTTTCCCGGATTTCGTCAAACTTTGCACGTCGAATTGGGGCGATCCCCCTATGCTCTGCCCAGCAACATGAAAAAGGAGCGCCCGATGCGCGTTTATTACGACCGCGACTGCGACATTAACCTCATCAAAGACAAGAAGGTCGCCATTCTCGGCTATGGTTCGCAAGGCCACGCCCATGCGCTGAACCTGCGCGATTCCGGCGCGAAGAACCTTGTCGTGGCGCTGCGCGAGGGCTCGCCCTCGGCCAAGAAAGCCGAAGCCGAGGGCCTCAAGGTCATGGGCATCGCCGAGGCGGC
>DJUV01000036.1 GCA_002440625.1 Rhodobacteraceae bacterium UBA6273
CGCCGGATCGAGCCCGAGGTGATGATCGCCCTCCTCCGCAAGATCGCCGGGGCCGAGGGCGCCGCGATCACCGACGACGCCCTCGCCCTCATCACCCGCGCCGCCGAAGGCTCCGCCCGCGATGCGACCTCGCTCCTCGATCAGGCGATCAGCCACGGCGCCGGGGAAACAACCGCCGATGAGGTCCGCGCCATGCTGGGCCTCGCCGACCGGGGGCGCGTCCTCGACCTTTTCGACATGATCCTGAAGGGCGATGCAGCGGGGGCGCTGAACGAGCTTTCCGCCCAGTACGCCGACGGCGCCGATCCGATGGCCGTGCTGCGCGATCTGGCCGAGATCACCCACTGGGTCAGCGTCATCAAGATCACGCCGGAAGCCGCGGACGATCCGACCGTGCCGCCCGACGAACGCTCGCGCGGCCTTGCCATCGCTGCGGTACTGCCGATGCGCGTCCTCACCCGCATGTGGCAGATGCTCTTGAAATCGCTTGAGGAAATCGCCGCCGCGCCGAATGCAATGATGGCCGCCGAGATGGCGGTGATCCGCATGACCCATGTGGCCGACCTGCCCGACCCCGAGCAACTGATGCGCCGTCTAGCCGAAGGCCCCGGCCCTACCGCTGCCGCGCCGCAGGGCCGTGGCCCCGCGCCTTCCGCCCCCGTCACCCATGCCGCCCCGCGCGCCAGCGTGACCTCCGCGCCAACGGGCAACGGCACCGCAACCGCGCTCGCCCGGCAGCCGGAAGTGGCGCTGGCCCGCTACGCGAGCTTCCCCGCGGTGATGGAGCTGATCCGCGCCAACCGCGACGTCAAGCTTCTGGTCGAGGTGGAAAACCACCTCCGCCTCGTCCACTACGCCCCCGGCCGGATCGAGTTCGAACCCGCCGGCGATGCCCCCCGCGACCTTGCGGCGAGCCTTGCGCAGAAGCTTCAGGTCTGGACCGGCGTACGCTGGGGCGTCTCCGTCGTCTCCGAAGGCGGCGCGAAGACCATCGCCGAGGAGCGGAGCGCCAAGGACGATGCGGCGAAAGGGCGCGCACAGGAAAATCCGTTGGTAAAGGCGGTTCTCGCCGCCTTCCCGGATGCCTATGTGAATGACGTGAAAACGCCCGAAGAGGCCAGGACCGAGGCGACGGCGGAAGCCCTCCCCGAGGTCGAGGATGAATGGGACCCGTTCGAGGAAAACTGAGGAGAGTGAAATGTTGAAAGGTTTGGGCGGGCTTGGCGGCCTTGGCGACATGGCCAAGATGATGCAGGCCGCGCAAGAGATGCAGGGCAAGGTCGCGGAGCTTCAGGAAAGCTTCAACACGATCAACGTGATCGGTGAGGCCGGGGCCGGCCTTGTCACCGCCACCTGCTCGGCGGCGGGCGACCTCAAGGCGCTCGACATCAATCCGTCGATCTTCGATCCCAGCCAGAAGGAAGTGGTCGAAGACCTGATCCTCGCCGCGATCAAGGATGCGCAGAAGAAGGCCGCCGACCGCAAGCAGGCGGAAATGAAGCGGCTCTACGAAAGCCTCGGCCTTCCCGCCGACATGAAGCTGCCGATCTGAGGCGGCCTTGTCCGACGCCACCCGCGATATCGAGGCGCTGATCGCGCTCATGTCCCGCCTGCCGGGGCTTGGGCCGCGCTCGGCGCGCCGGGCGGTGCTGCACTTGCTGAAGAAGCGCGGGCAGGTGATGGCGCCCCTCGCGCAGGCCATGGCCGAGGTCGCGGCCACGGCACGGGAATGCGTCACCTGCGGCAATATCGGCACCACCGATCTTTGCGACATCTGCCGCGACGAGCGCCGTGCCACCGGCGAGATTTGCGTGGTCGAGGACGTGGCGGATCTCTGGGCGATGGAACGCGGGCAAAGCTTCAAGGGCCGCTACCATGTCCTTGGCGGCACGCTCTCGGCGCTCGATGCCGTGGGGCCTGAGGATCTGCGCATCCCGAAGCTCCTGTCGCGAGTCCGCGACGAACGGGTCGCCGAGGTGATCCTCGCGCTCAATGCCACCGTCGACGGCCAGACGACCGCGCATTACATTGCCGACGCGCTGGAGGGAACCGGCACCCGTGTCACGACGTTAGCCCAAGGCGTGCCGATCGGCGGGGAACTGGATTACCTCGATGACGGCACGATCCAGGCGGCGCTGAGGGCGCGAAAGGCGGTGTGATGCAGCCGAAGGATATTGTTCTGGCCTATTGGTCGGCGATGCAGACCAATGATTTCGCCAGCGCGGCGGAATGGCTTTCGGAAGACATCGTGATCGACTGGCCGCAATCACGCGAGCGGATCCGCGGCCGCCGGAACATCACCACGATCAACAGCACCTACCCTTCGGAAGGCCGCTGGCGCTTTACACTGGACCGCATTCTGGCCGACCGGAACGAAGTCGTGACCGACGTTTCCCTGACCGATGGCAAGACCGTGGCGCGGGCGCTCAGCTTCCATGTCGTGCGGGACGGGCTGATCGTGGAGCTGACCGAATACTGGCCCGACACCTACCACGCGCCAGACTGGCGCGCCGCGCTGGTCGAACGCTACTGACCACTGGCAGAGCATCTATGGCCGTCAGACAGGCTTGATTGACAGCGCCGCGGCCTCGCTAGAGAGTTCTCAGCAGCGCTTGCGTCCTGAGGGGTAGTACCATGCGATTGGCCATCCTGCTCGCGGCGGCACTCTACGCTCCGGCTGCGCTTGCGGAAGGCGGGATCGACTTTGCCGCCATGCCCGAAGGATGCAGCTGGCAAAGCAAGCTCTCTGATCGCCCGGATCAGCGCGAAACCTTCCTCGGCAAGGTCAAGGGCAAGTACCGCGTCAAGATCGTTGATGCGCGCAGCGGCGCGGCCATCAGCACGGTCGACTACAACGCCGAAGGCCTGATGGTCCGCCGGAACTGGGCCGACGGCCGTTGGGAACGCTTCGAACCTTTCAGCTGCTTCACCGTGCCGGGCAAATGCAGCTACACCTACCGGAACGGCGCCGGAGACCGCTTCAAGATCGACAGCGAGGTCCGGCCCGCCGGCAAGGGCTTCACCAGCGCGGCGCGTCCCCGAGGCGGGACGGCCTATCCCGTGGAAAAGTTCACCCTCGGGCCCTTCGGCCTGATGACGTCCTCTGGCTCCGCGAACTATTCGACGAAGATCACAGGCTTCACCGGCTGCGGCCCGACGTCATGAGCGAAGGAACCCACGATCACTTGCGGTGATCGTCGTCCTCGTCTTCGTCGTCATCATCGCCATGCGGCAGGTTGAAGAAGCTGTCGGCGTCGGAATAGTTGGCCGGGTTCTTCTCTTCCTGGTCGGGTGAGCCCGAAAGCGAGAAGTTTTCAAGCCCGGCGATCGACGAAGGCATCTTCGGCTCTGACGACATGCCGAGCGACTGCTCGGTCGAGACGAGCTTGCGGCGCTCGTCATCCGTCATCACGCCATCGGCGGCCTTCTTCTTGGCGGCCTTCTGCACGGCGGCGTCAAGCTCCGTCTGGCGGCAGAGGCCAAGCGCGACCGGGTCGATCGGGGTGATGTTGTTGATGTTCCAGTGGGTCCGGTCGCGGATCGCGGCGATGGTCGGCTTCGTGGTGCCGACAAGCTTGGAGATCTGCGCATCCGCCAGTTCCGGGTGGAACTTCACCAGCCAGAGGATCGCCGCCGGCCGGTCCTGACGCTTGGACAGCGGCGTGTAACGCGGGCCGCGGCGCTTTTCCTCGCCCAGCGAGGCCGGATTGAACTTGAGCTTCAGGCGGTAGAACGGATCCTTCTCGCCCTTCTGGATCTCGATCGGGTCGAGCTGATTGTTGGCAACCGGGTCGAAACCCTTGACGCCCGCCGCCACGTCGCCATCAGCGATGCCCTGCACTTCAAGCTCGTGCATCTCGCAGAAATCAGCGATCTGCTTGAAGCTGAGAGTGGTGTTGTCCACAAGCCAGACGGCCGTGGCCTTGGCCATAAGCGGTTTCGTCATGCGGCGTCTCCTTTACAAATCTCTCCCGGGCCGGGAAATCGGCTGCGGTCCGTGAACCGCGACTCCTCGATTTCGGGGAAGTTGCCGGGCTATATAGTCCTTGTCGGCACAGGAGGGAAGAGTAAATGCGCTGGTGTCTGGCTCTGGCAGTGACCGCCCTGCCGGCCTTCGGTGGCGACAGGCCGGGGGAGTTCGACTACTATGTGCTGTCGCTCGGCTGGTCGCCGACCTGGTGCGCGCTGACGGGCGATGCACGCGGCGACGAGCAGTGCGACGCGCGGCGCGACTACAGCTTCACCCTGCACGGCCTCTGGCCGCAGAACGACATCGGCTGGCCGGAGTATTGCCGGACTACCGCCCGCGATCCGTCGCGGCGCGAGACGGCGGAAATGGCCGACATCATGGGATCGGGCGGGCTCGCCTGGCACGAATGGAAGAAACATGGCCGCTGCTCGGGCCTCGCCGCCATGGACTACTTCGCCCTCGCCCGGCGCGGCTATGAAAGCATCACCTTGCCGCCGCTCCTCACCGCGCTCGACCGTGACGTGAAACTGCCCGCCCGCGTGGTGGAGGATGCCTTCATCGAGGCGAACCCGGCGCTCAGCCGGACCATGATCACCGTCACCTGCGAAGAAGGGCGGATCGACGAGGTGCGGATATGCCTGACGAAGGACCTCGCACCCCGCGACTGTGGCCAGGATGCCCAGCGTGACTGCCGGATGCAGGACGCGCTGATGGAGAAGGTGCGCTGACGTCCCTCCTGCATTGGCAACTGACCTTTGCTTCTTCGTTGTCCAAATACCCCGGGTGGGTCCGGGAGGGGTGTAGCGCGATTGGCTGTGGTCCGGTGGACCACAGCCGCGCGGAACGCCCGGCCCGTGGCCGGGCCGGGAGGCCCTCCCGGCCGCCTCTCGCAATGTCACGGTGACAAGAAGGTGCTTGCCGCCTGCGCGGGCGCATGGTCTTTCGGACCCGAGAAACCATGAAAGGCGCGGAGATGCCTGTGAAAATCGCCATCAACGGCTTTGGCCGCATCGGCCGCTCGGTCCTGCGGGCAGCGCTTTCGTCGGGCCAGTCCGATCTTGAGATCGTCGCGGTCAACGACATCGCCAAGCCCGAGATGGCGGCCTATCTCTTCGAATACGACAGCACCTTCGGGCCTTGGAAAGGCACAGTGTCGCTCAAGGACGGGGCGCTTGTCATCGACGGCCACCGCATCCGGCTGACCGCGACGCGCGATCTTTCCACGCTCGATCTTGGTGGTGTCGACGTGGTGATGGAATGCACCGGCCTTGGCGGTGAACGCTCCTTCGCCGAGGCGGGCTTGCGCGCGGGCGCAAAGCGGGTTCTTGTCTCCGGCCCGTCGCAGACCGCCGATGTCACCGTGGTCCTCGGTGCCAATGACGAAAAGCTCCTGCCTGATCACCGCATCGTCTCGAACGCTTCCTGCACGACGAATGCGCTCGCCCCTCTCGCCCGGCTCGTGGACCGCGAATGGGGGATCGAGACGGGCTGGATGACGACGATCCATTGCTACACCGGCAGCCAGCCGACGATCGACGCGCCGGGGGCGGAATATGCGAGGAGCCGTGCGGCGGCGCTGTCGATGGTGCCGACGACGACCTCGGCGCAAAGGCTCCTTGACGTGGTGCTGCCGGGGATCGCCGGCCGGATCGAGGGCGCGGCGGTGCGGGTGCCGGTCGCCTCGGTTTCCGCCGTGGACCTGACGGTGATGACGAAGGCCCGCCCGGATGTGGCGGCCGTCAATGCCGCGCTCATGTCGGCGGGCGCGGTCATCGGCGCGACTGACAGGCCGCTCGTCTCCTCCGACCTTCGCGCCCGGCCCGAAAGCATCGTCATGGCGCTGCCGGAAACGCGGGTCACGGCGGGGGGGCTTCTCAGGCTTTTCGGCTGGTATGACAACGAATGGGGCTTTGCCAACCGCATGCTCGACGTGGCGCGGCGGATGGCCCTCTAGGTTCAGACCGCCGCCAGAACCTCGTCCAGCCGCTCCAGCAGAAGATCGGCATTCTCGCGGCCAAAGGTCAGCGGCGGGCGGATCTTGAGGATGTTTCCGGCCTTGCCGGTGGCTGAGATGAGCACGCGCCTTTCGCGCAGCCCGTTGACGATCCGCGCGGCAAGAGCCGCATCCGGCGCGCCGTCCCTTTCCACATCGACCCCGGCGAAAAGCCCCGCTGCCCGCACCTCGGCCAGCACCCCGTGCCGGGTGCCAAGCGCACGGAGTCCGTCGGCAAGATAGGCGCCGGTCACCCGTGCATTCTCCATCAGCCCCTCCTCCGCGATCACGTCGAAGACGGCATTCGCGGTGGCGGCGGCGACGGCATTGCCACCGAAGGTGTTGAAGTAGCGCACTTTCGACCCAAAGCCCGCGACAACCTCTGGCCGGACCACCAGCCCGGCGATCGGATAGCCGTTGCCCATCGGCTTGCCCATGGTGACGATGTCCGGGGTGATCCCGTGGCGCATGAAGCCCCACATCGCCTCGCCCGTCCGCGCGAAACCGGGCTGCACCTCATCTGCGATGAAAAGCCCGCCGGCGTCACGGATCGCCTCGACTGCCGGGGCCAGGAAGCCCTTCGGGTCGGCAAAGACGCCGTCCGACGAAAAGATCGTGTCGACGAGAAAGGCGGCAGGCCTGATGCCGTGGCGCGACAGATCGGCGGCGGCGGCAGTGACGGCAGCGGCGAAGCCTGCGCCCAGATCCTGCCCGTAGTGGCGCGGATCAGGTGCGGGGATGGTGCGGACATGGGCACCAAGCGGCACGCCCGCCCCGAAGGAGGGCGAAAGCTCGGCAATGCTGCTGGTCACGCCATGATAGGCGTTTTCCGTCACGATCACGCCGGTGCCGCCGGTATGTTCACGGGCGATGCGCAGGGCGAGATCGTTGGCCTCGGACCCGGTGCAGGTGAACATGGCGTGGGAAAGCGCAGCCGGGAAGGTGGCAAGCAGCCGTTCGGCATAGCCAAGGATGCCGTCATGGAGGTAGCGGGTATGGGTGGCGAGCGTCGCCGCCTGTGCGGCCATTGCGGCCACGACGCGGGGATGACAATGGCCGACGCAGGCCACGTTGTTGTAGGCGTCGAGATAGGCCTTGCCGTCCTTGTCATAAAGCCAGACGCCCTCCCCCCGCACCAGATGCACCGGGGTTTCGTAGAAAAGCCGGTAGGCCGGGCCAAGTGCCTTTTGCCGCCGGGCGACAAGGGCCTGATCGCCGGGCGAAAGATCGCCTTTCCCCGCGACATAGGCATTGGGCATGGTGTCGCGGCTCATGGCTGTTCCTTTGCGAGCGTGTCGGCAAGACGGCCCTGCGCCTCGGCCCGGTCGAGGGCGGCGAGGGCTTCGAAGCCGGCGCGGGAGGAGGGCAGGTTGCGCAGGAAATAGGCGGCATTCTCGGGCTGCCGCGCGGCGCGCCAGTTCGACAGGACCGCCGTCGTCACCATCCGGAGCGCGACGAGGTCAAGGATCAGCGTTGCCTCGCCCGGCAAAAGCGGCAGCACCGAATGCCAGCCGGTGACAACGTCGGAAAGCGTGTCGAGCGGGCTGGCGGCATCGGCGTGGTAGGAGGCGGCAACGGCGAGGTCGCAGATGCGGGCGGTGCGGACCATGTCGCCGAAATCGAGGATGCCGGTGATTTCGGTCGCAGCCGGGCCGGTCAGAAGGTTGTGCGGGTTGAAATCGGCATGGACCACCTGCCACGGCAGCACGGCCAGCGCCGGCGCGGTTTCGGCATCAAAGCGGTCGAGAGCCGCTGTGCAAAGACCGCGCAGGCCGGGTTCGGGGACGGAATCCAGCAGCGGGCGGAGCTTGGCGGCATTGCGGATGTCCCAGATCAGCTCGTGATCCTCGGCGGGGTGGGAAAAGCCTTGAAGCGCGCGGGTGAGGCTCGCGGCACTTCTGCCGACGCTGCGCCTCAAGGCCGGCGAGGCGGGGGCCGCATGCAAGGGCGTGCCGTCGAGCCAGGTCAGGAGCCTCAGGACATGGCCGCCGGGCAGAAGCGTCTCTTCCTGCCCGCTCACGCTGGCGATGACGCGCTGGACCGGCAGATCGGGCGCTGTCCGCGCGATATGGGCCAGCGCGCGGGTCTGGAAATTCGTCACCTCGCGCGGTTCGGCGGCGTTTGCGATCTTCAGCACATAGCGCCGCCCGTCCTCGGCGGTCAGGCGGAAGTTCTGGTCACGCTCGGAGGTCAGGGGATCGAGCCGGCCCGTGAGGCCGAAAAGGTCGCGGGCAAGCGCCGCCGCGGCTTCGCCTGAAAAGCGCGGCTGGTCGGCTGTCATCCTTGTCCCGGCGGCGGTCGAGTCAGTCATGGCGGTTCCTTGCGGGGTCGCGCGACCTAGCCATGTTTGCAGGGCAGGCACAAGAAGGGGCCGGCTGGCCCCTTCTCATGGCGGGACGATCAGTGCTCGATCGCTTCGGCCGCGCGGCGGAGGTCTTCTTCCGTGCCGGAAGCGCCGTTGAAGAAGGCGTTGAGCGCGACGGCGGCGATAGTGGCAAGGAGGATGCCGGATTCGATCAAGGGATGGATGCCGTTCGGCAGCCACATCTTGAAGTCGGGCGCGATGAGCGGGATCATCCCGAAGCCGAGGCTGATCGCCACGATGAAGAGGTTGTGGCGGTTCGTCGCGAAATCGACCCCGGCGGCGAGGATGCGGATGCCCGTCGCCGCGACCATCCCGAACATCACCAGCCCCGCGCCGCCAAGGACCGAGACTGGCAGCGCCTCGACCAGCGCGCCCATCTTCGGCACCAGACCGAAGACGATGAGGATGAGGCCACCCGCCACACAGATGAAGCGGCTCTTGATGCCGGTCACGCCCACCAGGCCGACGTTCTGGCTGAACGACGTATAGGGGAAGGTGTTGAAGATGCCGCCGATCACCGTGCCAAGGCCATCGGTGCGAAGTCCGGCCGACAGCCGCTCGGGCGTGATCTTGCGGCCGGTCATGTCGCCGAGGGCAAGGAACATGCCGGTCGATTCGA
>DJUV01000192.1 GCA_002440625.1 Rhodobacteraceae bacterium UBA6273
CGGCCGACCTCGATGCGGTAGCGCACCAGCGCGCCGTCGGTCCGGCCGGACACAAGGCTGTCTTTCAAGACACTCATCTTCGCGCTGAAGTCATTCGATTCCCGTTTGCCGCGCCCTTCGAACCAGTAGATCACCAGTTGTTTCGACAGCCCCTTCTGGATCACCGCGCGATTTGCGAGGAAGGTGCCGTAACCTTCCTTGCTGAAGTCGAGCGGCGCTTCAGTGAGGCTGAAAACCTCCCAGCCGCCGGCCGGAAGGCAGACCTGGGGCGAGTGGATTCCCTGGCCTTCGGTCTGCTTGTCGTACCAGGCGACGAAGAAACTTACCGGCTGGGCGGCGTCGGGACGCTGGTAGACCGCGTTGAGGTAGTCATCGGCGGCGAGGACCTTCTCGATCTTGGGATCAAGGTTTTCGGTGTAGCTTTGCCAGCCGTCGATCGAACGCGGATAAAGCGCCAACGGCGCGCGTTCGGGTGCGGCAAGCGGCGACGCCGGCAGGAACTGCCAGGCTGCCGAAACCATCGCGGTCAGGATGACCGCGCCGAGAAGACCGGCCGCAGGCTGGATGCCGAAGACCCGGTTGAAGATCGGGGTCATGCCCTGAAAGTCGAGGTCGATCGCCTCGGACAGGGTGAGGGGCGTCGGCGCCAGGCGTTGCAGCACCATGGCCAGCAGGAACAGGATGCCGACGCAGATCAGGAAGATCACCCAGCCTTCGAAGAAGTGGAGAAAGCCCTCCGCCTGTTCGATGCCGTAACGGTCGACAAGGATGCCGATGATGCCGATGCGCACGGAATTCATCAGCACGGTCAGCGGCGCAGCAGAAAGCAAGAGCACGATCTTGTGCCAGAACGGGCCCCGGTAGAGGATCGCGAAGAGGTAGGAGAAGCTGAGGATCGGGAAGAGGTAGCGCAGGCCCGAACAGGCCTCGGCGACCTGGAGCTTGTAGACCCCAAGGTCGATCACGTTGCCTTCGAGATAGACCGCCACGCCGGCAAGTTCGACGAACCAGACGCCAAGCTGAGACGAGACGCCCTGAAGGAAGATCGTCAGTTTCCAATAGAGAATCTGCGGCAGGGGCAGCATGAACACCAGGTGTACGACCGGCAGCATGTGCAACCGCCCGCGATCCCAGCCAAAGACGCTGAGTACGACGCCGGCAACCCAGATGATGAAGGCATAGGTGATGATGTCCGGCACCCGCATCATGTTGCCAAGCGCCGCGAGTGACAGGCCGGCGGCAACGGCGAGCAGGCCCGGCCAGATGACGCGGGCCGGTCCGGGCGGCGGCATGGCGCGCAGTTCACGCAGGAAGAGATAGAGCGAAATGATCGGAATGAGCGGCCCGTGGCTGTATTCGGCCGTTGACCAGGCGCGAGCGAGGGAATCGTAGCCGAGCCAGAAGATCGGCAAGGACGCAACAAGAAGCGCGACGAAGAGCGCAAAGCCTACAGGGTTCGAGAAAAGGGAGGCTCGGCCCGCAGTCTGGTCTGGTGAGAAGCTGTGCGTCATGCGAGATGGAATCCGGGGCTACTCAAACCAAGCCAAGATAGGGTATTTCCAGACGTAGATCGACTGGCAACCGGCGGAGGACGATGAACTTTGTGTCATTGCCGACCCATCGTTGCCAATGCCGCGCGCGGGAAGTGCCACGCGCGGCTATTGCCTCAGGGACGGAAACTGAATCCACGGTCCAGCGTGAGGAAGATTGAGTTCGACTGCGCATCGCCACTGTTGTCCTTGAGCCGGCGGATCTGCATCCCACCGGTCATGTTCCAGTCCTTCGTCAGGCTGCGCGTGTAGGACGCGCGGAGCGTGGTGCGGTCGGTCGTGGTGATGCCCGACCCGCTGTCCGCGCCCTCGGACCGGCCCCAGTTCAGCGAGACGTTGAGCGAAGAAACGTCGTTGATCGCGTAGGAATAAGCGAGCGAGAGGCGGGTGTTCAGAACGTCCTGGTCAAGACCGTTGGTCGACACGCTGCGCGCTCCCGAAACGGTGACATTGCTCGACCGCAGGGCGTGGCTGTAGGACAGTGACCCGGTGAGCCGCGAGCTGCCGCTCGGTGCGCGGGTGACGCCGGCCACGCCGGTGAAGCTGCCGTTGGGCAATTGCAGGCTTCGCCCGAAACTCAGGCTCGCCTGCGATCCGTTCTGGTTGACCGAGGAGGCGAAATCGCCGTAGACCGTGCCGTTCGGCAGGGTCTTGGTCAGCCGGGCCGAGCCGGTGAGGCCGGATTCCGATGACGGGCCGCCGGTCGTGTCCGTCGAGACATCGGTGTAGCCGATCTGGGCATCAAGAAGCAGGACCGGATTGATGTCCATGGCCGCCCCGACAGAATAGTCGAGCGTCTGCCGTTCGGTGCTGACCGAATCTGCAGCATCATAGTCCGTCAGCCCGGCGCTGGCGCGCAGCTGCATGACTGGCGAAACCCGTGCGGTCACGGTGGCGTTCACGCGGTTGGTCACCCGGTCGAAGAGAAGCGGGTCCACCGACTGCGCCAGCGCGTCATAGTTTTGTTCGTCGCGCCTGGCCGAGAGCTGGAAGCCAAAGGGCGCGTTGATGCCGGTCGCATAGCTGATGCCGGCCGATTGCCAGGTGACGACACCTCCGCCGCCAATCAACTGGCCGAGCGCCTGTTCGTCCTGCTCGACCGCGAAGGGGTCCAGGAACTCGCGGTCGGCATGACGGTAGCGCGCATCCGCGCTGAAACGGCTGTTCACGCCGTCGCGGGCGTAGTTGAAGCGGACGTTCTGATCCTCGAACCCCGAAACACTGCGCCCCGGAATGTTGGCAAAGCGAAGAACCGTCGAGGCATCCAGCGAGAGCGTGTCGCGCGCTGTGATTTTCGAAAGGCCGAAGGTCAGCTTCGTGTCGGAAATGGTCGCATCACCCGCGCTGACGTTGCTGAGCGCCTGGTTGTCATCGAAGCGCAGTTCACTCGACAGGTCGAGGTCGATCTGCAAGCCGCCGGTATTCGCCGGCAAACCGGCCTGCGACGCCGCTGCGTTTCCGCGGACGGCAGGCTGGTTGGCCGTCGCGACTGGCGCGGAGGTCTGCGTACCCGGAGTCGTGACTACGCCCCCCTGTTGAGGGAGGGCGCCGTTCGGTATCAGTGTCGACAGGGCCGCGATTACCGCGATTTTTCTACTGCTCGTCCCCACCACTCATTCTGCCTTTTGTTATTCGAAGAGTTTTCTCTCCGGCGCTACGATGACATCGCCATCACGAAGCCTGATTGCGGGCGCTTTCGCACCGGCTTGTACCGCTTTGTAGTTATAGTTGTACACTGTTTCCGTACCGGTCTTCTTGTCGGTCCGGCGAAGCTGGATGCGCTTGGTCGCGGCAAAGCGGCTGAGACCGCCGGTCTGCGCGAGGAACTGGAGGAGCGTCGTGCCGCTCTCCACTTCGATGCGGCCCTGGGTGTTGAACTCGCCCATCGCGTAGACCGCGACGGTGCCGTAGGGCTGGTAGTTCGCGGCGGCGGCCTGGGCGGCGGCGTTGTTCACCGCGGATGTGACCGGGTTCAGCTGGCCGACCGAAAGCGTGACAGACGGGGGCGCGGCGAAGTTGGAGGCCAGCGCGGCCGAGATGGCGCTGCGCAGCGCCTCCACGCTCTTGCCTGAGGCGCGAACCGAACCGGCGAGCGGCAGGCTGACGGTGCCATCCGGCAGAACCAGCAGGCTGCGGTTAAGGCTCGGGTCCTCGAGCACTTCCATCTGCAGTACATCGCCGGGCTGGATGCTGTAGCCCTGCGCCCATGCGGCAGGAGCGAGAAGAACGGCCAGCATCAGGCCAAGGAAGGTCTTGAACATAGTTTCACCCGGTGGTTCGAATCGGGATCAGCGTAAGCCCGATGGTTGCGAAATCAAAATGTTAACTCGGCAACTTAACGTTGTAGTCTCTCGGCGCATCGGATCGTGCCAGATGCGCAACACGGCAACAGTCAATTTCCGACAGTGACCCCCGCCGCTTCGAGCTTGTCCATTTCCTGCCGCGCGGACTGCGCATAGTCGGGCTGCGGGCCCTCTTTCGGCAAAAGCGCGAACATCTTCGTGAACTGAGACAGCGCCTCGCTCCGCTTTTCGCGGGCAAGGTAGGCCATCGCCAGATGGTACTGCACTGACGGGTCGTCCGGCAGCCCGGCGGCGGCCTTGACGAGATTCGCCTCGGCATCGGCAAAGTTGCCGCGAAGGTAGGCGATCCAGCCATAGGTGTCCTGGAAGGCGGGCTCCGTGCTGTCGCGCAGTCGCCGCGCGATCAGGTCGGCACGGTTCAGGCTGTCCGGTCCGGCGCCGTGAACCGACAGAAGGCTCGCCAGGTTGTTGGCGATGATCGGATTGCCGCTGTTTTCCTTGTAGAGATCTTCGTAGATCGCGATGGAGCCGGCGAAGTCGCCGTTCCGCTCCAGCAACCCGGCCTTGGCCCACTTCAGTTCGGGCACCTCCGGCGCGGCTTTCTGGGCCTCGTCGATCAGCTTGGCGGTCTCATCGGAGCGCGCCGGGTCGGCGGAGACGAGCCGCACCAGCGCCATCCAGGCCTGGATGCGCTTGGGGTCTTCGGCCACGAGACGGCGCATCGTGGCTTCCGCGTCCTTGTTGTCCCCGGCGAGAGCCTTGACGGAAGCCTGGATGAACTGCACCTCGGGATTGTCGGGCTGCTCCTGAAGCATCTGGTTGGCGAAGGCCAGCGCGCGGTCGATCTGGCGGTTCGCGATGTGGGTCCTGATGATCGCGACCTTGGTGTCGAGATTGGCCTGGCCATCCTTGGCGAGGCTCTGGAGGTATCCGATGGCTTCGTCGGATTTCCTCTGGCCGTTCAACGTGGCGGACTTGAGCGCAATCGCGGCGGAGCGCGCGTTGGCGTCCTCCGACTTCTCAAGCAGCGCGACGACGCCGTCAGCTCTCGGCCAGTCCTGCATGGCCACGTAGATCTGGCCGAGCGGCACCAAGAGCCCCAGATTGTTGGGCGACAGGCGCAGCGCGTCGATGATGACGCCCTCGGCCTGCACGAGCTTGTTTTCGGACGCGAGCAACTGGGCATAGCGCAGCGATTCATCCGGTGCGCGGTTGGAGGCGTCGACGGCAAGCGACAGCGTCTCGCGCATGAGGTCGCGGTTGCCGTCCCGCTCATAGGCCTGGGCCAGAAGTGTCAACAGGGATGCGTCGCCGGGGTTTCCGTCGATGGCCCGGCGCAGGGTCGAGATCGCGTCGCCGGTGAGATCGTCCTGGATATACCAGGTCGCCTTGAGCTTGAGCGCCTCGACGGCACCCGAATCCTCGGCCAGAACCTCCTCGACAAGCTTTCGCGCCTCGCCAGGCTGGCCGTCGGCGGTGAGCATGCGGGCGAGGCCGATCTTCATGCGGCGGGCGTCGTCTGGAGTGCTTTCCGATTTCAGCACCTCGCGCATGTCGGCGATCGCCTCTTCGCGCCTGCCAAGGTCGAAGAGGAAGCCGGCACGCGCAGAACGGTAGATCGGCGCATTGGCGCCGGCGGCAATGGCCTTGTCGAGTTCGGCAACTGCGACCTTGGACCCCCGATTTTCGGCGAGGAAACGTACGAGGGCGAAGATCTTGTTCACGTCAGGCGACTTCATGTCGATGCGGCTGCGCAGATGCGCTTCAGCCTTGTCGAACTCATTGCGCGAGAGGTACCAGCGCACCAGGGTCTCGCTCATTTCCGGCGCGTCGGGAAAGCGCGCCACCATGTCGATCAGCCCGGCTTCGACACCGGCGTCATCGCCAAGGGCCGAAAGAACCGCCAGGCGCTGCGCAAAGAGCTGCCGGTCCTTCGGCTCAAGCTCGATCGCCGCGTCGATCTCGGTGAGGGCATTCTGGAATTCCTGGGCGCGCAGCAGATCGTCGATGACGACGCGGCGCAGAAGAATGTTCTTGGGGTCGGCCTGGCGCAGGTCATTGACGCGCTTGAGGGCGCTGACGACCCCGGCGGCGTCGTTTGTCTGGTTGGCCTGTCCGTAGTCGGCTGCGGCCTTGATCGCCAGGAGAGTATTGTTGGCGGGTTCAAGCTTGACTGCCTGCGTGGCGTAGCGCTCCGCCACTTCCCAGTCGCCGTTGGCCACCGCCATCTCGGCCAACGCCTGCAGCGCCTCGAGATCGTCGGGGGACTGTTCGACGAGGCGCAGGTACTGCGAGAAGGATTCGCGCAGACGGCCGCGGTCCCGTTCGGCCCGGGCATAGGCGCGGCGAGCCTCCTTGTGCTCGCCGTTCAGCTTGAAGACGTTGCGGAATTCCACCAAGGCGCGGTCGACATCGCCCTGTTCGAGATAGGTCATGCCCGACTTGTAGAACTTCTCCGCGCGTTCCTCAGATGACTCGCAGGCGGCGAGCGTCATCAGGCCGGCAGCCAGAACCGTGGAAACCAGTAGTTTGCGCAGGGGCATCAATCTTCCTCACTTGCTGCTACTTGTGCCAGTACGCGAACAGAACGGCGCGATTGTGGCGGAATGCCGATAATCAGGCGGCGTTTGCCTGCGTTCAGGCACTAGGCCAAATCAATATCTCAATAGCCGGTGCCCCGAAGGACGACCCAGACTGTCGACCACAAAAGCCAGAGATCGTTACGGAGGGACAAGGTTTCATCATACTCCGTATCGAATTCCGCCCGCTTCGAGAAGGCACTTTCATTGCGGTCGGAGACCTGCCAGATGCCGGTGATGCCCGGCCGCAGGTTGTAGTAGGCAAGGCCGTGATAGAGCGGTCGCTGGCTGGGCATCATCGGCCGAGGCCCGACAAGCGACATGTCACCGATGAGCACGTTCCAGAGCTGCGGCAACTCATCAAGCGAGGTCTTGCGCAGGAAACGACCGAGCCAGGTGATGCGGGGGTCGGACTTGAGCTTTTGCGTGCTGTTCCACTCAAGCCGGGCCTCGGCGTCGCGCGACAAGTATGCCTCAAGCTGCCGGTCCGCATCAGGGACCATGGTGCGCAGCTTAAGCATCCTGAACGACTGGCCGCCACGCCCGACGCGCACATTCCAGTAAAACGGGTTCGATCCGTCGAAAGCGACGAGGATCGCAATGAAAAAGATCAGCGGCCCGACGATCACGCTGCCCGCCAACACGGCCAGAATGTCAAACGGACGCTTGAAATAGTTGCGGTAGATACCCGAACGGTAGCTGATTTTCACCGGGCCCACCGGAGCGCTTGATCTGTCGAAATCGTCTGACAATTCGTTCAACTGAAGCGTCATACGCTCACTCCGCTCGCACTACCGCTGACCCCAAGACGAACCATACGAGCGGAACGCCGAACACTACACGAATCCAGATGCGAGAGCACCACTGTCAGCCTGCTTACCATTTTCTGCATTGTGGCGAAAACAGGAATCCGGATCGTGCTGTCATCCGGCCTGTCCGCACAGGGGTAACGGGCTGAATATTGCCACATTTGGGCCTGGAAGCGCAACACGTTGACATTGTTCTGTTTCTCAACTCGAAACAGAGAGGGGCGTGAGCAGCATTTTGTACGAATTGCGCCGCGATGCAGCGACAAAAGCGACTTTGATTCGAATCCGCGCTATGGAATGGCCCTGCGGCAGGCCCGGACGCGCCATCAAGTTGCCGAAGTTCAGGAGCAGTTACTCCGTGAACTTTGGTCCCGAAAGGACTATCAGACTTGCGCGCCGGGCGAATTTCGCTACGTGCATTGGTGAGATGGGTTGGTGAATGAACAAGGTCGTGGAGACCGGAGCGGAAGATACGAGCAGCGTCGGGTTCTACATGGACTTCTTCGGGTTCCGCGAGCGCCCCTTCACGCTCGTCCCCGATCCAGATTTCCTGTTCTGGTCCGCGCAGCATCGCCGCGCCTACTCGGTGCTCGAGTTTGGCATCCTTTCGCGTGCGCCGATCACACTGGTGACGGGCGGCGTCGGCTGCGGCAAGACCACGCTCCTGCGGGAACTTCTCAGACAGTTCGGCAGCAAGGTGACGGTCGGCCTGATCTCCAACGCGCAAGGCGGGCGGGGCGAGCTGATCCAGTGGGTGCTGAACGCGCTCGACGTGCCGTTCGACCCGCATGCGAGCTACGTGCAGCTTTTCCAGCAGCTTCAGGACTACCTGATCGAGGAATATGCCTCGGGCCGCCGCGTCGTGCTGATCTTTGACGAGGCGCAGAACCTGTCGCGCGAAAGCCTCGAAGAACTGCGGATGCTGACCAACATCAACTCCGGCAAGGATGAGGTCATCCAGCTTGTTCTCGTTGGCCAGCCGGAACTGCGCGAACTGGTCCTTGATCCGTCGCTGCGCCAGCTTGCCCAGCGCATCGCGGCGAGCTTCCATCTTTTGCCGCTTGACGAGCGGTCGGTCGGCGAGTTGATCGCCCACCGCCTGCGGGCCGCGGGCGGCACCGGCGAAGAGATCACCTCCGACGCCGCGAAGATGATTCACCGTCACACCCACGGCGTGCCGCGCCTCGTCAATCAATTGTCTGACATGTCGCTCCTCTACGCTTGGAGCATGGACCATCATCATGTAGACGAACATGTCGTGCAGTCGGTCCTTGACGACGGCGTATTTTTCGCGGCCCAGATCGCGGCGGAAGAAGAGAAGCGTAAATGAACCTCGACCTGTCCTTCTATCTTGCGGTCTTTCTCAGGCGCATCCACTACTTCATCCTCGTGTTCGCGCTGGTCTCGGCGGCGGCGGTGGCGGCGGCGTTCCTGTTGCCGGCCGTATATACCGCGCGCGCGACGCTGATCGTAGAAGGCTCCCAGATCCCGGGCCCGCTGCAGCCGCCCTCAGTGCAGGCGCAGGCGATGGAAAAGCTGCAGGTCGCGGAAAAGAACCTGATGCGCCGGGTCAACCTTCTGGATATCGCGCAAAAGCTCGAAGCCTTTGCCAACTACAAGAGCATGACGCCCGATCAGGTCGTCAAGGCAATGGTCGACAACACGCGCATCGAAAAGAGCGCGGGGCGCGGCGAAGCGACGATCATGACGATCACCTTTGACGGCGAGACCGGTGCCAAGGCTGCCGCCGTGGTGAACGAATATGTCACCATCCTCCTGTCGGAAGACGCCCAGACCCGGAAGAAGATCGCGGAGGATTCCGTCAGCTTCTTTGCCGCCGACGTGAAGCGGCTGGATGCCGAGTTGAGCGCTATGAGCGCGAAGATCCTGAAATTCCAGGAAGAGAACAAGGACGCACTGCCGAATACCCTGTCTTACCGGCTGGGGCAGCAGCAGATCCTGCAAGACCGCCTTGCCGCGACCGAACGCGACATTGCGCTTTTGAAGGACCAGAAGGACAAGATGATCGCACTGTTCGAGGCGACCGGCCAGATCACCGGTGTTGCCGCGGCTGCCCAGACGCCCGAGGCGCAGCAGCTTGCACAGTTGCGGCAGACGCTGAACACCTCGCTTGCCGTGTTGTCGCCGGCGAACCCGAAGATCAAGCAGCTTCAAGCGCAGATCGGCCAGCTCGAGAAGGTCGTTCAGGCCCAGCAGGTACCCGTGGCGGGCGCCACCGGCGTGCCGATGTCACCGATCGACGTGCAGATCGCCAGCATGGATGCGCAGAAGCAGGGGCTTGAAACGCAGCGCAAGCAATTGATGGAGCAGCTGGACATCCTGAAGGATTCGATCGACCGCACGCCCGCGAACGACGTCGCGCTTGCGTCGATGACCCGTGACAACAACAACATCCAGCAACAGTACAACACCGCCGTTGCCAAGCAGGCGGCCGCCTCCAGCAGCGAGCAGGTCGAACTGCTGTCCAAGGGTGAGCGTCTGAACGTGGTCGAGGCGGCGAGCGCCCCCGATACGCCGACCAAGCCGAACCGCGTCATGATCGCCGGCGGCGGCATTGCCGCGGGCGCCGGTCTCGGCTTCGCGCTCGTCGTTCTTCTGGAGCTGCTCAACCGCTCTGTGCGGCGGCCGAAGGATCTTGTGAGCAACTTCGGCATCACGCCCCTGGCGACGATCCCCTACTTGCGCACGCCGTCCGAAACGATGCGGCGCCGGAGTGGCTTCGTGGCGCTTCTGCTGGTCGCGGTGGTGGGGATCCCTGCCGCGATCTACGCGGTGCACGTCTACGTAGCCCCCCTGGACTACATCTTTAACAAAGTGGCCGAGAAGATCGGAACCATGCTGTGAACGCAAAGCGTTCTTGCCGACACTGGAAGGTTGAACGGGTATGGAAAAGCTAGAAGCAGCACTGGCCAAGGCGCGGGAGATGCGCCAGGGCGCGCTCGGCGGCCCCGAAGCGCCGCCACGCAGCGCGACCGCCAAGGCCGCAGCCCCGGTTTCTCCGACCTGGCAGAGCCTGCCCGAGGTTGCGCTGCCGGAAGGCCATGCGCAACGCTACAGGATATCCGCGCTTTCGGGCGGCAGGGATGCAGCGCCCTATGACATGCTGCGGTCGCGCATCATCCGCATGATGAAGGAAAAAGGCTGGAGCCGGCTTGCCGTAACCTCGCCCGAGGCCGGGTGCGGCAAGTCGACGGTGTCACTGAATCTCGCGCTGTCACTGGCGCGCCAGAGCGATCTCAAGGTCATGCTGCTGGATCTCGACCTCAGGCGACCGTCGCTGCACCGCACGCTGGGGTACAACCCCGCTAAGTCGCTGCACGAATATCTCGACGGCTCGGCGGAGTTCGATCAATGCGCGGTACGGATGGGGGAGAACCTCATCGTCGCGCTCAATGTCTCGTCCAGCCGGAGACCGTCGGAACTGCTGCAAAGCCAGGCGTCCCGGGATGCTCTTGACGCGGCGGAGCGGCGCTGGCGCCCCGATGTCGTGATCTTCGACATGTCGCCGATGCTGGCCAGCGACGACAACGTCGGCTTTCTTGGCAATGTCGACTGCGCATTGCTGATCGCTGCGGCGGAAAGCACGACCATCCCGAACATCGACATCTGCGAAAAGGAAATCGCTCAGCTGACGAATGTTCTTGGCGTGGTGCTGAACAAGTGCCGCTACGCCGATGATTCCGTGGGCTACGACTACGGGACATATCAGTAAGGCTTTTCACCACCGGGATTGCTGACCCGCTGACGGGGGGCTGGCTGGCGATGACTTCAGGCGACAACGCAATGAAAAAGGCCGGGCGCAAGCCCGGCCTTTTTCTTTCCCGTAGTGTGCCTTCAGGCTGCCTTGCGCCGGCGCTTGAGGGCCGCGAGACCACCGAGGCCGCCGATCAAAAGCAGGCCCGCCGCAGGTACCGGAACCGGCGCGAGGCCGATGCCGGCAAGGGCGCCATCGGCGAAGCCGACGTTGTCGTTGCTGCTGCGCACGGTGAAGAAAATGCTGTTCGTCAGGATCGGCGAGAAGGAAGTGGAGGCAAAGCCGCCCGCAACCCGATTGAACGTATCGACCGCCGAGATGACCTGCGTGCTGCCCGTCGGGCTGAACGTGGCGTATGCCTCTTCAAGGGACGAGCCGTCGGCCGACTTGAAGAGGTCAAGGAAGTAGAGTGCATTCACCATGACCGGGGCGCTGAACGTAACCCTGATCCACTCCATCCGGCCGTTCGGGAAGGTGGTGATCTCATCGTCGGTACGGCCAACTCCGTAACCATCGGTCTGGAACGAAAGCCCGGACGCGGTCGTCGCAGCAGTCGACACGCCATCGAACAGCTGCGAGTTGTTCAGGATGCCGCTGGCCGTCATGTTCCAAGTCACCGATCCGCCGAACAGCGAGCCGGACGTGCCGGTCCCCGCGCTGGTGAAGTCAATCGTATAGGCATTGGCTGCAATCGCACCCAGCGCCATCATCGCGCCTGTGACCGCACCGGCCACCCATTTCGCCCCAAACATAGCCACCCCTTTGACAGATAATTGCAAGCTTCTCCCCGTAAATTAATACCACAATCCGGGAAAAGGTGAACACGAGATTGCCGCAATTCCACCTTTTTTGTGCCGTCGTTGCCACAATTCAACCTATACGTGTATTTGCGTTAAATTATTGGCTTTGTTTGCAGTTATCCCTGCCATCGTCCACCCGCCGGCAACAATTTTTTGCCACAATTGGCGAACGGTTAAGCGGAAATTGGGGCATCGTTTCTGGATCGTGGAGGGGCGCGATCCGGCGCAGATCGGCATTGCGGCGCGACGCCGAACTTGTCAGACCGGAGGCGCAGTTCGAGGGGCGAATCCGGGCAAGCTCACATGGCCTTTGACCACGTGGTCATCATTCCGCACTACAATGATTCGAAGCGTCTCGCGCGCTGCCTCGGTGCGCTTGCACAGAACGACCTCTCCGGGGTGGAGGTTCTGGTCGTCGACAATGCCTCGACCGAGCCGCTTGATGCTGTCATGGCCGCGTTTCCGATGGTCCGCTTCGTGCGCGAGCCGCAGGCGGGCGCCGCCAATGCGCGCAACCGCGGTGTCGCGGAGAGCCGGGCCGGAAACATCTTCTTTCTCGATGCCGACTGCGTTCCCGAAACCGGCTGGCTCGCTGCGGCCAGGGCGGCAGTCGGGCGCGGGGATCTGGTCGGCGGGGCCATCGAGGTTTTCGACGAGACACCGCCGCCCCGCAGCGGCGCAGAATCCTTCGAGACGGTCTTTGCCTTCAACTACCGCGACTACATCCTGAACAAGGGCTTTTCGGTGACCGCCAACCTCGTCACCACGCGCCGGGTCTTCGCGGCGGTCGGCCCTTTCGTCCACGGCCTTTCGGAAGATGCCGAATGGTGCTTTCGGGCCCGCGACAAGGGCTTTCGCGTTGTCCTCGACGAAGGGCTGCGGGTGGCGCATCCGACGCGGTCGGACTGGCCGGCGCTGAGACACAAATGGCGCCGCATCACGCGTGAGATGTTCGGGCTCCACATGGCGGAGCATCCCGGTGCGGCGGGGCGCTTGCGCTGGCTGCTCAGGGCCTTCGCGGTTGCCGCCAGCGGAATCGCGCATCTTCCGAAGTTTCTGCTTGATTCGCGCCTGAATGGCGCCGGAGAGAGGATGCGCGGCGCGCTCACCCTCCTGCGGCTGCGGCTGTTGCGCGCCGGCTGGATGATCGCCCAGGTGGCGGGCTTCGGCGCACGGTGAGCATGCCGGGGGCGGCGAACGCCCGATCCGTCTCAAATTAAACTCCCCGCGCAAGACTGCGGCGCTCGGGCGCGGCGTTGCTCTGCCGGAAACCCCGGCGGCGCGATGGCGCGCCCCAACTCTCAGCCTGCGAAGGAACCGACCGATGGACAAATTCTCAGACTTTCCGACCAACCTTACCGCGCCGGGTCGTGACGCGGCTGCCGTCAGCCCCAATGACCTCAGCGATCTGGCGGTCTTGCCGCGCGCGCTTTTCGTCGGGCAGGGCGGCGCGCTGGCCCTGCGCATGGCGGGCGGTCAGGATGTGGTGTTTCAAGGCGTGCAGTCCGGCGCCATCCTGCCTGTTCGGGCGCGCCGGGTCATGGCGACCGGCACCACCGCCACGGCGATCCTGGCGATCTGGTAGCCACGTCGCACCGGACCGAGACAACAAAACGGCGCGGGGTTCCCGCGCCGTTTTCTTTTCCTCATGGGCAAGGTCAGGTCAGGTGGCGTTCGCCCCCTTCCTCCAGGCGTCGGCATTGGCAACCGAGGCCGGGGCGGCGATCAGTTTGAGGAGGTTCGTTGAAGGCTCAGACCCGTCCGCCGAGGCCGCTTTCCAGACTGCCAGACGCTTCCAGGTCCCGGGGGCGATGCTTACGCCGGCGTCAGTTCCAAGAAAGCTCAGTTTCCGTGCACCCGTGTCCACCAACCCGGTGTTCGTGGCGAGGGTGACGTTGGCGACCTGACTGCCATTGACCCAGGCCCGGAACCACTTCGCCACAAGATCGTAGGACAGGATGATCTTGACCGGCCCCGAGGGGATAACACCGTACTGAACGGCGTTGATGAGCGCGGCATTCGCGCTGTCCCTAAGCGTGACCCGGAGGTTGCGGCTGGTCAGGATCTGATAGTTCACCCGCGCGTTCGAGGCATAAAACAACTGCCCCGCCACGCCCGAGCCGGGCGTGGTGATGCTGTCGGTCTCCAGCATGACCGTCATCTGCGAGCCGTTCAGGTCTGCCGCCGCAACGGGTTGAACAAAGTAGGTGGAGGGCGACAGGATCGTCGTGAACACCTGGCTGGCCGGTGCAATCGTGTTCACCAACGCAGCAGGGGATGGCATGGCGCTCACCGGAATCCCGGTGAGGCCGGGAACCCCGAGGTTCACGATCGGCAGGTTCTTCCAGGTTTCCGCGAACATGTCCTCGGGAAACTGAAGCGCCCCAGTTGCGGCGCCTTCGCCATAGGTGAGCACATCCGCCGAAACGAACGATCCCGTGTTCGGGTAGATGCGCACCCGGCCCGCCACGATCTGGGCGTTGCGCGCCGGTTGGCCGTTGATCTGGAAGCCCATAACGGCGGTCCAGTGCGTGAAGGCCGTGCCAAGCGTAGACTCGCCGCGCGCGATGCGGGTGGTGGTGACCGGCCCGGCAGAGGACCAGACCTCCACCCATGCACCCGATGGTTCCCAGAGGGAATTGTCGAAGTCGGGCCGGGGCCAGGTCACCAGTCCCGCAGATTTCAGGATCGCCGCCGCGGTCAGTCGTCCGAAGCCCTGCCTGCCATCGACATTGGCCCCGGTCGGGTGGCCGGGGTCGTACCAGCCGCCGGCACCGTCATCATTTCCGTTCACGTAAGTCAGTGGGTCGATGCCGCGCGGCAGGAACATCGTGGCGAGGGGCGAGGTCGCCATTGACCGCCAGCTCATCCGCGCCGCCTGCTTGTTCACGAAGTTCGCCTGCACGGCGCCGCCCACATAGTGCGTGGCATCCTCCAGGTCGGCGTCCGGTTCGAAGCGGTGCGGGCCGTAAGGCAGCCATCTTGTCTGGGCGTAATCGTAAAGCTCTCCGAACCAGTGGTCGGCCTGATAGCTTTGCCCGGCGGCGTACGTGATCGTGGCCGGGAACGTGACCGGTGTGCCATCCAGCATCCTGCCCGAGAACAGCGGGAACAGCGCCGCGCCGTAGTTCGTGCCAAGATTGCCGGGCGCCGCGAACCACGACATCGCCGCCATGCCAACCTTTTGCCCGTCCGCCGTGGCGAAGTCGTGCAGAGCCTTGTCGTTCGCCCACATGCGGCTCATGTCGCTGTCGTTGACAAGCGCGCGGGGGTCGGTGCCGGGAACGGTCTGGAAGATCACGGCGAACTTCTCGCCCGGCCGGCTCCTGATGAGCGTATCGGCCATCGCCGCGACACCGGTGCTGTAGGGGGAGCCGTTCTGGATGAAGTAGCTTCCCCTTGTGGCGCCGGGTGCGGCGCCGACGATGATCTGCACGGCTTCGTTGTCGGCCAGCACCGGCGGCGTGGTGAGATCCTGGAAGGTGGAGAGGATGCGGTCGGGTTCGGACTGGCCCCAGATCGCGATGACATGACCGACCCCGAAGCGCGCGGTTCCCGTCGCACTGACGCTCGGGATGGTCTTTAGCCGGACCTCCGGGCGATACCACGAGGCCGAGCGCGGCGCGCTGATCGTGCCGGTCCAGTTGCCCGCCGCATCAATGGTGGCGATCTGGTTCCACACGCTGGAGGTCGCGCCGCCGTCGTCGACCGACAGGGCGCGGGCCTCGACGATCTTGCCCGGCGAGCCGGTGCCGGTCAGCGGCACCGATGCAGTGTTGCGGCCAAATGCAGCGCCGCTGTCAAAGAGCGTGCGGTCGCGCGAAAAGGCCGCGACCGCGATGCTGCCCAATGGGGCTGCGGGCGCCCCCCTGTCGGACCGGGTGGCAAAAGTGAGTGAAGATAGCGAGATCATCTGGGTTCCCCTGTGGGACATCGCGTCCTGGGCCGGACCGATGAAACCGGGCAACCTTCAACGCTCGTCCAGTGAATGGCGTCAGGCGCGGGCCCGCTTCGCGCATCGCCGGGCCGGGCGAAAGCCCCACCTCGACGGTTCGCGCCGCCTTCATTAGCATCGCAAGGCAAAGCGTTGCGCACGGAAGGGTTGATCCGGTTGGCGGGTTAACGTTGATTCAGCGGGCGCCGCCGTGCCAAGTTCGAGAATGGAAACAGTGGGGCTGCGCGCCGCCCTTCGTCGCGAATGGTAGAATCTTCAGCAACATAAGGCCGTGCTTGCTCGCCTGCACTCGCTTGTTGGTTTATAGATGGGAGCGAAAAATGGCCAAGACCAGTAAACGGCAGGACCGCAAAGCGACGTGATAAGCACCGCGACGAACATAGGATCGCCCCAGGGCTCCGCAGCCGGCTACGCCGGCGTGCGGAAGGAAACCCTGCACCCGCTCGTTATCCTGTATCTCTTTACGGTGGTCATCCCGATCGGCTTCAACATCGGCTCGGTCGCGATCACGACCATGCGCCTGTTGTTGATGGCGACGATAGTGCCGATGTCCGTGAACCTCTTTTCCGGCAAGTACGGCAAAGTCTATCCGATCGACTATCTCTTCTATGTGCATATCATCTGGGCGTCGCTCGCGCTCATCGTGAACAACCCCGGTCTTGCTGTTCAGAACATAGGTTCGTTCTCGGTCGAGTTTCTGGGCGGCTACACCCTAGCACGGGCCTACATCAGGACGCCGGCGACATTCATTGCGCTGATACGCATGATACTTTTGCTGGTTCTCTTCGCCCTTCCTTTCGCGGTCAGCGAGGCTCTCAACGGCAGGGCGGCGATCCCTTACTGGATCGGCAAGATCCCTGGCCTGTGGAGCGTGGCGCAGGTCAATATCGAGAAGCGCATGGGCCTGGAGCGGGTGCAGGTCTACTTTGCGCACCCAATCCATTTTGGACTTTTCTGCTCGTCCGTCCTTGCCTTGACCTTTGTCTCGATGCGCGGGATCGTCTCGAACTTCGCGCGATACGCCCTGTCGATGGCGATCTGCCTCGGCGTGTTCCTTTCCCTGTCGAGCGGCGCGCTCCTCGCGGCGATCCTTCAGATGTCTCTCGTGGCCTGGGCGTTCCTTCTGCGCAGGAACGAAGCGCGCTGGAAGATCCTGATCGGCATTTTCGTTTTCCTCTATGTCGCGATTGACCTCGCCTCGAACCGGACTCCGCTCAGGGTATTCATGACCTATGCGACTTTCTCGAGCCAGACGGCCTATTACCGGAGCATTATCGTCGAATGGGGAATGATTAACGTCTGGGCGAACCCGTTCCTCGGGCTTGGCCTGAACAACTGGGTCCGCCCCGGCTACATGAAGGACGGAAGCATGGACAACTTCTGGTTGGTCATGGCTGTCCGCTACGGCATCCCTGGATTTCTGACGGTCGCCCTCGGCTACGCGGACGCATTGTACCGGGTTGGTCGGCGCAGGTTCGCGCCAGGCTCGCAGCTTGCGAACATGAAGTTTGGCTGGATGGTGGTTTTCGTCGGATTGAGCTTCACGCTCTACACAGTCCACATCTGGACCGCGATGTACTCATACGTGTTTTTCCTCCTCGGCGCCGGAGTGTGGATGGCCGACGCCACCGACGACGCCGGGCAGGGCGAGGCGGTCGCGGACGCCGCTGAACGCAAAAGGCGCGTCTCGTATTCGCGGGGGCCGGCCGCAGGTCCGGTCCATGCCCGCGAGGTGCAGCCATCGCATGCCCGATCGGACATTGCAGAGAATGCGGCCACCGACGCCGAACAGGACGCCAGACGCTCGCCTGAAGTTTTCACGCGCTTTTCTGATCGTGAAAAGGCGGGCCCGGCGCAGCGCTTTGCCCGAGAGCGCGACGCGGCAAAGTACAAACGGTAACGATCAAGGTACGAAAGCAAGACCAACGTGAATCAGGTTTCACCAGTTCGACCAGGCAGTCCACGCAATCAGCCCAAGGTTTCTGAGAGCGGTGGCCGTGGTGATCGCAAGGAGGCCGCGAGGTTTTATCGCGCGTTGCTGGGTGTCCCGGTCGAAGCATCGGGTCTCAGCCAGACCTGCTGGTCCATCCTTCAAGGCCTGAGCCAGTCCGGCTGGCCGGTGCGTCTTCATGCGCCTTCGCAGCGCAGCGGGGCGGGGGGGGCGACCCCGATCACGACCGTCCTGCCGAACATCGCCGCCCGGCTGCCCTTCGATCTGCTGCGGCCGATGCTTCAGCAGTTCGCCCACCGGCAATTTCTCTCCGCGCTGAGGCAAGGCGAGGTCGCCTATCTCTGGCCCACCGTCCCCTTGCGGACCTTCGAAGCCGTTGCGCGGCGTGGCATCCCGATCGTGACCGAAGCGGTGAACACGCGCATGGCGGCCGCAAAGGACGTGCTCGATGCCGCCTATGACGCGCTGGGTGCCGCGCCGGACCATGGCATCACCCCGGAACGGATCGCCATGCAGGAGGCGCGCAATGCCCTTTGCGCCGCGATCTTCGTGCCAAGCCCGGCGGTCGAGATTTCCTATCTCGACACGCATTATGCCGCCCGCGCGCTCCCTGCGAGTTTCGGCACCTGGGTTCCCGAAACCCTGCCCGACAGGCCGGGTATCGCGGATCGGCCGGTGCGGTTCCTCTTCGTTGGCCGCGACGGGGTCCGCAAGGGGCTCCACCTCCTTCTCGATGCCTGGCGCGAGGCACCCGGCAATGCCGAACTGAGGATCGTGGGCGAGATTCCGTCGCTGCTGCAGGACCGCTTTGCCGATGTCCTGAACCTGCCCTCGGTTTCCGCAGCAGGCTTCAGCAGCGAGATGGAAAGCGAATACCTGGCCGCTGACGTGGCCATCCTGCCCTCACTTGAGGAAGGCGACCCGATCGTTACATATGAGGCTGCGTCCTACGGCCTTCCGGTCATCGCCTCCACGCACGGCGCGGGCCGCTTTGGTGCCGAAACCGGCCTTGTCGAGATTGTCGAGCCGCGGGAGATCGCCGCGCTGAAGGACACCATCCACCGCTTCGCGCGCGATGAGGAGATGCGCCGCGACCTTGGCCTGCGCTCTCGCGCCGCATCCAGCGACTATGACTGGTCACGGGTCGCACCAGCCCGGTTCCAAAAGCTCAGCGATTTCCTTGCACGTTGAGAGGGGGCGCTGTCGGCGCCAAGGTGCGCCGCACCCCGTTTCCGGGCAAGATCGCTCTGCCGCTGCCTCTCGCGGAACCGGGCGCGGTCGGCGTCGCTGTATTCCCCCCGGCAGGCGGCGCAGGACACGCCCTCCTCGTAGTCGGCATGGTGGCGGCCCGCCTCGGTCAAGGGCCGGCGGCAGGCGCGGCAAAGGCCGTGCTTGCCGGGCGTCAGCCCGTGGCCGACGCTGACGCGCTCGTCGAAGACGAAGCATTCGCCCTGCCACAGGCTTTCCGCCTCGGGCACCTCCTCCAGATACTTCAGGATGCCGCCCTTGAGGTGAAAGACATCCGTTACGCCTTCCTGCAACAGGAAGTTCGTCGACTTCTCGCAGCGGATGCCGCCGGTGCAGAACATGGCAATGCGCTTGCCGTCGAAGTGCCCGGCATTCTCGCGCCACCAGCCGGGAAACTCGCGGAAACTCCGGGTTCCGGGGTCGACCGCACCGGCAAAGCTGCCGATGCCAACCTCGTAATCGTTGCGGGTGTCGATCACGACGACATCAGGCGCAGAGATCAGCGCGTTCCAATCCTTAGCCTCGACATAATGCCCGGTGCCCGCGCGCGGATCGACGTCGGGTTCGCCCATCGTCACGATCTCGCGCTTGAGGCGGACCTTCATCCGGCCGAAGGGCATCGCGTCGGCGGCGCTTTCCTTCCAGTCGATCCCCGCACAGCCCGGCAGCCCCCGGATATGCGCCAGAACCGCGTCGATCCCTGCCGGCGTCCCGGCGATGGTGCCGTTGATCCCCTCATGCGCCAGAAGCAGCGTGCCGCGCACCCCTTCCGCCTCGCAAAGCGCCAGAAGTGGTGCGCGCAGCGTGGCGGGGTCGTCGAAACGGGTGAACTGGTAGAGGGCGGCGACAGTGATCATGGCCCGCGTGATAGGAAAGCCCGCGCCGCGCCGCAAGCCCCGCCTATTCCGCCGCCCCGGCCAGCGCCAAACCGCGCACCACCGCCGTGAACACATCGCTCCGCTCGACTACAGCGCCCGGCACGGCGGCCCGCACCGCCTGATCGACGGCGGCAAGCAGGCTCGACCCGCCGACAAGGATCACGCGCCCGACGGCTTCGGGCCGCACCCCCGCCTGCGCCAGCGTCTCGCGCGCCGCCTGTCCGATCTGGAAGGCCGAGGCGCCGCAGGCCTCATGCAGGTCGCCCATCGTCAGCATCGGCCTCAGCCCCGCTTCAACCGGCGTCAGTTCAATCGAAGCCGCGCCGCCGCCATTCGCAGCGATCTTCGCGGCCTCGACGGCAAAGGCGATGTCATGGCCGGTCTCTTCCTCGATCACCCGCACCAGTCGCGCCATCGGTCTCGGCTCGCAGGCCAGCCTCGCCATCAGCTTCACTTCGCGCAGCGTCGCCGGGACGTAGAGGAAGGCGATCTTCTCCCAACTCGCAAGCTCCTGATAGATCGCGCGCGGCACATCATGGCGACCCGGCCCGATCTCGTTCCTAAGCTCTCCGCCAAGGCCGAGAAGCGGCATGACCCGCGCCACGCTGACAAGCCGGTCAAAATCGGTGCCGCCAAGCCGGATGCCGTGGCTTGCGACGATCCGCACCCCACTCGCGCCGGCCTCGAAAAGCGTGAAGTCCGACGTGCCGCCGCCGATGTCGACCACCAGCGACAGCCCCGGCGCCGGCCCCGCCGCCCAGGCCGCCGCCTCGGGCTCGTTAAGGAAGCGGACGTCGTCGAACCCGGCCATCCGGTAGCATTCGGCAAGATCCGCCGCCGCCTGCGCATCGCGGCCCGCATCAGCGCTGTGGAAATGCACCGGTCGCCCGGCGATGACCCGGCGATGATCCTCGCCCGTGGCGCGGCCCGCCCGTTCGCGCACCTCCCCCAGAAACCCGGCCACGATCTCCAAGAGCGTTAGCCGCCGGTTCATGAACTGCCGCTTTTCCCGCGCCAGCGGCGTGCCGAGGATGCTTTTCAGCGCCCGCATGAACCGCCCGTCGCGGCCTTCGATCATCGCCGCGACGGCGGCGCTGCCCACGTGCGTCTCGCGCGCCGCATAGTCGAGGAAGATCGCGGTCGGCAGCATGTCCTGCCCCGGTTCAAGCGGCAGAAGGCGTGCTACCCCGTCCGCCGCGATCGCCGCGCCGCTGTTCGAAGTGCCGAAGTCGATGCCGAGCACGGCCATGCCGCATCACCCGTCCCTGAAAGAAGGCGCGCCGGATAGCAGGCGCTTCGCCGCCAGACAAGCCCGGCACGCGCATCGCTTGCGATTGACCATCGGGAAGGCTTTGCCTACCGATGGTGAAAAGCGGAGGTCAAGGAATGCGCGCGCCGAACGAGGCCCTGATCGTCATCGACGTGCAGATTGATTTCTGCCCCGGCGGCGCGCTTGCCGTGGCGGGCGGGGATGAGATCATCCCCCGCATCAATGCCCTGATGGACGGGTTCGCGGTCAAGGTCCTGACGCAGGACTGGCACCCCGCCGACCATTCCTCCTTCGCCGCCAACCATCCGGGCGCTGCCCCCTTCAGCCTGATAGAGATGCCCTACGGCCCGCAGGTTCTTTGGCCGGTCCATTGCGTGCAGGGAACCGATGGCTCTGCCTTCCACAAAGCACTCAGAACCGACCCCGCCGATCTTGTCATCCGCAAGGGCTTCCGCGCCACCATCGACAGCTATTCCGCCTTCTTCGAGAATGACCACAAGACGCCCACCGGGCTTGAAGGCTATCTCAGGTCGCGCGGCGTGACCGACCTGACCTTCGTGGGCCTCGCCACCGATTTCTGCGTCGCCTATTCCGCCATCGACGCGGCCCGGCTCGGCTTTGCCGTCACCGTTCTGGAAGGCGCCTGCCGCGCCATAGACCTCAACGGTTCGCTTGCCGCCGCCCGAAAAGACATGATTGCCGCCGGTGTGCGGCTGGAGGCCTGAATGGTCGATATCGCCACCCGCGTCTACAACCACAACTTCAGGATCGACCCGATCGTCCGGTCGCTTATCGACGATGATTTCTACAAGCTCCTGATGTGCCAGTCGGTGCTTAGGAAACGCGCCGATACCACGGTCGTCTTCAGCCTCATCAACCGCTCGAAGCACGTGCCGCTGGCCAAGCTCATCGACGAGGGCGAGCTTCGCGAACAGCTCGACCATGTGCGTTCTCTCTCGCTGTCGCGCGGCGAGTCGACCTGGCTCAGGGGCAACACCTTCTACGGCAAGCGCCAGATGTTCAGCTCTTCCTTCATGGAGTGGTTCGAGAACCTGCGCCTGCCCGCCTATCACCTCGAACGCAAGGGCGACCAGTATGAGCTTGCCTTCGAAGGCAAGTGGCCCGAGGTCATGCTTTGGGAAATCCCGGCCCTCGCCGTGCTGATGGAGCTGCGTTCGCGCGCCGTCCTCGCCACCATGGGCAAGTTCGAGCTTGAGGTGCTTTACGCTCGCGCCATGGCCCGCATCTGGGAAAAGATCGAACGCCTGAGGAAGATCGACGGCCTGAAAATCGCCGATTTCGGCACTAGGCGGCGGCACTCCTTCCTTTGGCAGGACTGGTGCGTTCAGGCGATGATCGAGGGCCTGCCCGAGGCCTTCATCGGCACCTCGAACTGCCGCATCGCCATGCGCCGCGACATCGAGGCGATCGGCACTAATGCCCACGAACTCCCCATGGTCTATTCCGCGCTGGCCGAAACCGACGACCAACTCGGCGAGGCGCCCTACCGCGTCCTTGCCGACTGGCAGGAAGAACACGACGGCAACCTCAGGATCATCCTGCCCGATACCTACGGGACCGAGGGCTTCCTGAAGAACGCTCCCGACTGGCTCGCCGGCTGGACCGGCATCCGCATCGATTCTGGCGATCCCGCGACCGGAGCCGAAACCGCGATCCGCTGGTGGAAGGAACGGGGCGAGGACCCGACGAAGAAGCTCGTCATCTTCTCCGACGGGCTCGACGTCGACAAGATCGAAGAGCTTCACGCCCGCTTCACCGGGCGGGTGAGGGTATCCTTCGGCTGGGGCACGCTTCTGACCAACGATTTCCGCGGGCTTGTCCCGAACGACGCGCTCGCCCCCTTCAGCCTCGTCTGCAAGGCGGTCAGCGCCAATGGCCGCCCCACCGTGAAGCTCTCCGACAACCCCAACAAGGCGATGG
>DJUV01000110.1 GCA_002440625.1 Rhodobacteraceae bacterium UBA6273
GGGTGCTGACGGTCAAATTCCTGCAGATCACGCTTTATTTCCTCGCCGGATTCATAGGTCTGAAATCAGTGGGCTTCGATCTTTCCGGGCTGACGGTTCTGTCAGGAGCCATCGGCGTCGGCCTTGGCTTCGGCCTGCAGAAGGTGGTGTCGAACCTTGTGTCCGGGATCATCATCCTTCTCGACAAGTCGGTGAAACCGGGGGACGTGATCTCTCTCGGCGATACCTTCGGCTGGATTGCCTCTCTTGGCGCACGCTATGTCTCGGTCGTCACGCGAGACGGGCGCGAATACCTGATCCCGAACGAGGATCTCATCACCGGGCAGGTGGTCAACTGGTCCCATTCCGATGAATTCGTGCGGATCGACCTCTTCTTCGGTGTTTCCTACGACGACGATCCGCATCAGGTGCGCAAGATCGCGGTGCAGGCGGCGCTGAGCGTCGACAGGGTGCTGAAGACCCGTCCGGCGGTCTGCCACATCACCGGCTTCGGTGACAGTTCGGTAGACTACATCCTGCGCTTCTGGATCCGCGATCCGGTCGAGGGCCTGACCAATGTGCGCGGCGGCGTTTACCTGGCGCTTTGGGACGCCTTCAAGGAACATGGCATCACACTGCCCTTCCCGCAGCGCGAGGTACGGATTCTTGGCGATGGCGGGGCGAAGCCGCCGAAGGTGACCGTGCCGCAACCCTGACCGCGCCCGGCGGCGGCATCCCGCCAGACGCCCCATTCGGGTCACATTGAGATTTTACAATCGGGGTGCTACCTTTTAGGTACGCCCGGCGCCGGGGTGCTCTGCGGCGCGCAACCCTGGAGGACGATGTCCTGTTTCAGTCTGAGAAGTCGGCCGCTTTACCGGCCGCAGGGCGGGTGCCGATGACGGCAGCGCCCACCGCGATCACGAGCGAAGTTCTGCTCGCCCGGGTCCTCACTTCCCTCGATGACGACAAGGCCGAAGACGTGGTGACGATCGATCTCCGCGGCCGGTCCTCTGTCGCCGATCACATGGTCATCTGTTCCGGCCGTTCGTCGCGCCAGGTCGCGGCCATCGCCGAAAAGCTGGTCGAACGGCTGAAGACCGAGTTCGGCCGCAGCTCCAAGGTCGAAGGCAAGGATCAGGGCGACTGGGTGCTGATCGACGCTGGCGATGTCGTGGTCCATGTCTTCCGCCCGGAAGTGCGCGAGTTCTACCAGCTCGAAAAGATGTGGATGCCTTCGGGCGTCGGTCTGGCCACCCGCCAGAACTGATGCGCCTGCATATCTGCGCGGTGGGCCGGCTCAGGACCGGCCCCGAGCGCGCTTTGATCGACGACTATCTCCAGCGTTTCGACCGGAGCGGGCGGGCCTTAGGCCTTGGCCCGGCGGAAGAGCATGAGGTCGAGGACAAGAAGGGCGGCGGTGTCGCTGCCGAGGCGGCGCTCCTGTCGCGGGCGATTCCCTCTGGTGCAGCCATCATTGCGCTGGACGAACGCGGGCGCATGTTGACATCGCCGGAATTCGCCGCACTCATCGCCCGGTTCCGCGACGGTGGGCGGCAGGATCTGGCGCTGGTGATCGGCGGCGCGGACGGCCTTGCCACGAGCTTGCGCGGCGATGCCGATGCGGTCCTTTCCTTTGGCCCGATGGTCTGGCCGCATATGCTGGTCCGCGTCATGATCGCCGAACAGCTTTACCGCGCAGCTTCGATCCTCGCCGGCGCGCCCTATCACCGCGCCTGAGAGCTGGTCAGCCCCCTGCGGCGGCCTCGAAGGCCGGCAAGCTGGCCTCGATCATTTCCGCGGTGCCGGTCAGGCTGATCCGGAAATCCGCCGGCCGGTCGAAAAGTGTCCCCGGCATCACGAAGACGCCCTGATCGGCGAGATTGCGGGTAAAGCCCACAGACTGCCCGCCGGGCGCGCGGCCCCAGAGGTAGAAGGTGCCGGCGGGCCGGGTCATCTGGTACCCCCATTGCGTCAGCGCCCCATGCAGCCGGTCGCGCTTGACTTGCAGTGCGCCGATGTCGATGCCGATCTTTTCGAGATCGGCGACCGCGTATTGCAACGGAGCATCGGGAAAGTTCCAGCCGCCGCCAACCTGCGATGTCGCCGCCGCCGCACGCAGCGCCAGCTTGTCCGCCTCGTGCATGCTCGGGGAGAGGGCGAGGTAGCCGATGCGTAGCCCCGGCGCGAGGAGGATCTTGCCGTAGCTGTAGTCGATCAGCGTGTATGGATAGACCTCAGCCGGGCTTGTGAAGGACGCGCCGTCGAAGCGGATGCGGCGGTAGGGTTCGTCCGAAAGGATGAAGATCGGGCGCCCCAACGTGGCCGACTTCCTCGTCAGCATTGCGGCCAGTTCGGTCAGACTTTCGCGGCTGTAGATGACGCCGGTCGGATTATGCGGGGTGTTGACCACGACAATGCGGGTGCGGGGCGTGATCGCGGCCTCGATGGCGGCGATGTCGAGGTCGAACGTGCCCTCGGTGAGCGGCGCCTGCACCGGCACGGCGTTGCCTGCGCGGAGAATCGCTGCGTAGCAGAACCAGCCCGGCAGCGGGATGATGCATTCGTCGCCGGGATCGAGAAGCAGCGAGAATGCCAGAGCGATGGCGCCGAAGGCGCCCTTGGTCAGCGCGACGTCCTCGGGTTGGAAGGGCAGGCCAAGCTCTGCGCTGAGTGCCGCAGCAACCGCTGCGCGCGGTTCTTCCTCGCTGGTCTTGTAGGCGAACCTGTCCACGCCTTGCGGCTCCATCCGGGCCTGAATCGCCGAAACCAGCGCGGGCAGCGGCATGTCGTGCGGGTTGCCGAAGGTGAAGTCGGCCCGCACATCGCTGTCGTCGATGCGGTCGCGGTAGCTGCTGAAGAAGCGGAAGACCGTGTCGATTGCACCAGAAGTTGCGGTCGCGCGTGCGGACAGAACGTTCATGAGACACCCTCCATGCCCGCCGCAAATCTGCGCCCGAAACGGCCAAAAAGCTACAGCCAGCGTGTTGCCCGCGCCTTCCGGGCCGCGAACATGCGTGGAAACCGGGCCTACCCGGTTGCCGCTTCGGCGCGGGCGGCCTAGAAGATGCGCGACAGCCGCGAGGAGATGCCGATGACCCGCCCGAAACCTGTTGTCCTCTGCATTCTCGACGGTTGGGGGCTCAGGGCCGAGACAAAGGGCAATGCGGTGGCCCTTGGCGATACGCCAAACTTCGACAGGATCATGGCGACCTGTCCCCATGCGCAACTCATAACCCACGGCCCGGACGTGGGCCTGCCCTCCGGCCAGATGGGCAATTCCGAAGTCGGGCATACCAATATCGGCGCGGGCCGGGTCGTGGCGATGGACCTTGGCCAGATCGACCTCGCCATCGAGGACCGGAGCTTTTTCTCGAACGCCGCCATCGCCGCCTTCATCCAGACGCTGAAGGCCAGCGGCGGCACAGCGCACCTGATGGGCGTGGTGTCGGACGGCGGGGTGCATGGCCATATCGAACATGTCCTCGCCGCCTGCCGGTCCATCGCCGAAGCAGGCGTGCCAGTTGCGCTTCATGCCGTGACCGATGGCCGCGACGTGGCACCGAAATCGGCGGATGGGTTCGTCGCCGATCTGGTGCGCCGCCTGCCGAAAGGCGCATTCGTCGCCACGGTTTCGGGCCGCTATTACGCGATGGACCGCGACAACCGTTGGGAACGGGTGGAGCGCGCCTACAACGCCATGGTCAGGGGCGAGGGGCTGACCGCCGCCTCGGCCGGCGCCGCTGTGGCGGAGTCTTATGCACGCGGCGAGAGTGACGAATTCATCCTGCCGACCGTGATCAGCGGCTTCAAAGGCGCGAAGGATGGCGACGGTTTCTTCTGCCTCAACTTCCGCGCCGACCGCGCTCGGGAGATCCTGCTCGCCGTGGGCGAGGACGCCTTCAAGGGCTTCGACCGGGGCCAACGCCCGCATTGGGAGGCGCTTCTCGGCATGGTCGACTATTCCCAGACCCACGATGCCTTCATGGCAGCCGCCTATCCGAAACGCCCGGTGGTCAACACCATTGGCGCCTGGGTTGCCGCCAAGGGCCTGCGCCAGTTCCGCCTCGCCGAAACGGAGAAGTACCCCCATGTCACCTTCTTCGTGAACGGCGGCAAGGAAGTACCCGAAAAGGGCGAGGACCGTTACATGGCGCCCTCGCCCAAGGTCGCGACCTATGACCTGCAACCCGAAATGTCGGCGCCAGAGGTGTCCGACAATTTCGTCAGGGCCATCGGCGAAGGCTACGACCTGATCGTGGTGAACTACGCCAACCCCGACATGGTCGGACATACCGGCATCCTCTCCGCCGGGATCGCAGCCGTCGAAGAGGTGGACCGGGGCCTTGGCCGCGTCCTTGCGGCCTTGGAAAAGGCCGGCGGCGCGATGATCGTCACCGCCGATCACGGCAATTGCGAAACCATGATCGACCCGGTCACGGGCGGGCCGCATACCGCGCATACGACCAATCCGGTGCCGGTGATCCTTGTTGGCGGGCCGAAGGGCGCATCGCTCAGGAATGGCCGACTCGCGGACCTCGCGCCCACCCTCCTTGACCTCATGGGCCTCGACCTGCCGCCCGAAATGACCGGCCACAGCCTGATCGGGCGTGGCTGATGTGGCGTCGGCTTGCCCCAATTGTCCTGTGCTTCGCGGCACTTGCCGCGCCGGCGCGAGCCGAGGGGGCCGACCCGGCAATTCCGGCGGCCGAGGCCGCAGCCGAAAGCCTGCGCGGCGCCGTCGGTGCGCTGCGCGAGGCAAACGGCGCGACTGACCGGGTCAAGGCCCTGACGCGGACCATCGCCGCCTATGAGGATGGGCTTGCAGCCCTCCGCGATGCGCTCCGCCGTGCCTCGGTGCGCGAGGCCGAGATCCAGAAGGGCTTCGACGCCCGCCGCGGCAACATCGGCCAGCTTCTTGGCGTCATGCTGACGATGGAGCGTGATCCCGCGCCGCTGATCCTCCTCCACCCGAATGGCCCGGTCGGCACGGCGCAAGCGGCGATGGTCATGTCCGCCGTCGCCCCGGCGCTGCAGACCGAAGCCGAAGCGATGCGCGGCCAGCTTGAGGAGCTGAAGCGGCTGAGAAAGCTCCAGGCCGACACGCGCGACACGCTCACGCGCGGCCTTGTCGCGGCGCAGGAGGCGCGGGCGGCGTTGAGCCAGGCAGTCCAGGACCGCACCGGCCTGCCGACCCGTTTCCTTGAAAACCCCGAGGAACTGACCGAGCTTCTTGCCAGCGCCGACAGCCTGAACAGCTTCGCGACCGGGCTGGCGGGGCTTGAGACCGACATCGGTGCGCCGATGGAGGATTTCGCCGGTGCGATGGGGACGCTGCCCCTGCCGGTTCGCGGCACGATCCTGCGCCGGGCCGGTGAAGCAGATGCCGCCGGCATCCGCCGCCCCGGACTTCTGGTCGCGACCCGCCCCGCCGCACTGGTCACCGCGCCCTGGCCTGCGACAATCCGCTACCGTGGTCCGCTCCTCGACTACGGAAATGTGATGATCGTTGAGCCAGCAGCCGGTTATCTTCTGGTCCTGGCAGGGATGGCGAGTGTCTTTGGCGAAACCGGTGACGTGGTTGAGGCGGGGGCACCCCTAGGGTTGATGGGCGGCAGCGAAAGCGCGGAAACGCTCTTTCCCGCCGAAGGCAAAGATGCCGGTGGCACCGGCCGCACGGAAACGCTTTATATAGAGCTGAGAGATGGCAAGGAGCCAGTCGACCCCGGTCCCTGGTTCACGGAAACGAAGGAAGACTGAGCGATGAAGAAATTCGCGATGGCAGCACTGGGCGGCACGGTCGCCGGGGTCCTGCTAACTACCCAGGTCGCTGGCCCGCTGGTCGCGCAGGAGGCCAAGAAGGGCGGCTCGGTCTATGAGCAGCTTGACCTTTTCGGCGACATCTTCGAACGCATCCGCGCGCAATATGTCGAGCCCGTCGACGAGGGAAAGCTGATCGAGGCGGCCATCAACGGCATGCTCACCTCGCTCGATCCGCACTCGAGCTACCTCAGCGCCAACGACTTCTCGGACATGAAGGTGCAAACCAAAGGCGAGTTCGGCGGCCTCGGCATCGAGGTTACGCAGGAAGAGGGCTTCATCAAGGTCGTGTCCCCCATCGACGGGACGCCTGCGGAAAAGGCCGGCATCAAGGCCGGCGACTTCATCACCCATGTCGATGGCGAAAGTGTCCTGGGCCTGACGCTCGACCAGGCGGTCGACAAGATGCGCGGGCCGGTCGGGTCCGAGATCATCGTGACGGTCGCGCGCAAGGGCACCGAAGAACCCTTCGACGTCTCGATCATCCGCGACACCATCAAGCTGACGGCGGCCAAGGCGCGGGTCGAAGGCAATTCCGTCGTGCTGCGCGTCACCACCTTCAACGACCAGACCTATGACAACCTTGAGGCCGGGCTGAAGAAGTCGGTCGAGGAAGTCGGCGGGATGGACAAGGTCAACGGCTTTGTCCTTGACCTCAGGAACAACCCCGGCGGTCTGCTGACCCAGGCGATCGCCGTCTCTGACGCCTTCCTCGACAAGGGCGAGATCGTGTCGACCCGTGGCCGCAACCCGCAGGACAGCGAACGCTTCAACGCTGAGGCGGGAGATCTGGCTGGCGGCAAGCCGATCGTTGTCCTCATCAACGGCGGCTCCGCTTCCGCGTCCGAGATCGTGACCGGCGCGCTTCAGGACCACCATCGTGCCATCGTCGTCGGCACCAAGAGCTTCGGCAAGGGCTCGGTCCAGACGGTGATCCCGCTCAAGGGCGAGGGCGCCATGCGGCTGACGACCGCGCGATACTACACGCCCTCGGGCCGCTCGATCCAGGCGCTCGGCATCTCGCCCGACATCGTGGTGGACCAGCCGCCGGCGAAGCCCGCCGCCGAAGCAGGCACGGAGGAAGCCGATTCCGCCGCCGCCCGCGACCGCTCCGAAGCCGATCTTCGCGGTGCGATCTCCAACGACTCGATGACAGAAGATGAAAAGCGCGTGCTTGAGGAAGAGCAGCAGAAGGCCGAGAATGCCGCCAAGCTCAGGCAGGAAGACTATCAGATGGCCTATGCGATCGACATCCTGAAGGGGCTTTCCGCGATCAATCCCCTCGATGCTCCGCAGCAAGCCGCGGCGCAGCAATAGGGCTCCGGGGCCGGGTTGAACCGGCCCCCTTTCACGATGACCGATCCCGCCACCCTGCCCTATCGCCCCTGTGTGGGCGTCATGCTCATCAACGCCGATGGCCGCATCTTCGCAGGCCAGCGCATGGACAGCCCCGTGGCCGCCTGGCAGATGCCGCAGGGCGGGATCGACGACGGCGAGAAGCCACGCGACGCGGCCTTGCGCGAGCTTTGGGAGGAAACCGGCGTCACCGGCAATCTGGCCCTGCCCCTCGCCAAGTCGCCGGGTTGGGTCACATATGACCTGCCGCCCGAACTGGTCGGCAAGATCTGGGGCGGCAAGTATCGCGGCCAGCGCCAGCGCTGGTTCCTCTATCGCTTCACCGGGCGCGACAGCCAGATCGACATCGCCACCGAGCACCCGGAGTTTTCAGAATGGCGCTGGGTCACGGCGGATGAAATGCTCAAGGCCATCGTCCCCTTCAAGCGCGCCGTCTATGACGAGGTCGTCACCGCCTTCCGCAACTGGCTTGCCTGAGCCCGAGGCCGGAAATCCCCCTTGCCCCGCCCCGCACCTGCCATTAAACGAGCAGGCGGAGCTGTGGCCGAGTGGTCGAAGGCACACCCCTGCTAAGGGTGCAGACGGGGAACCGTCTCGAGGGTTCGAATCCCTTCGGCTCCGCCACTTGCCCTCGCGAAAGAGTTCTCCCCATCCGGCTGCGGCCGAATTTTTCCGTTATATTCGGGGGTTATGCCGGAGGGGCTGTTAACCGGCCCCCGTGCCAGGTGGGACGAAAGCGTTCTCTCCGGGCCAATATTCTCCCTACCTGTTGACTGCACGGTTTTGGTGAATTTTTGGCAAGCCACTAAAAACGCTATGCTTTCTAAGCCACGCAGCTGAGCACTTCGATTTCAGGGGCGCGCTACAGAAGGAACAGAAATCGAACTCCGTCGCTCCTGGCTGGCCATCAGCCAACCGTTCCTGTCGCCACGTCTTGGCTCGCCTCCCAGTCCGCGTAGGTGCGTCCGTCCGGAAGCTTCCAGAGAATTCGACCGTTTGCGCTCGCGCCGATGACGGTCGCAGCTGCGGCAGATGCGGATGTGAAGCTGTAGTCGCTTGTGAAGATGAGGAAATCACCTTCTTCGCGAAGGACGCCCTTCTCTATGAGGGTGTTCCTGAGGGTGGCCGTACCTCTTGGTATCGTTCGCGTAGTTCGGACCCTCGCCTTGGATCCGGCAGTGATCACGAAGTCCCCTGAGGGGCCGATCTCCATCTCCGCTGCGAAGCCCTCGCCGCGAAAGAAAAAGCGAGGGCTCGCGTGGGCTTCAGTCGTTGGCAACAGCTGCTCCGGCATCTGTTCCGGGGCGCGCCCCCGGATTTCACGAAACAAATCCCAGCCAAGAGCACCGACCAGCGTTTTTGTCTGATCCACGAACTCGTCCATGGCGGCACGGTCGGGCAGCGGCAACTTGCCGGCATCGTCGGAGGGGGTCCGCGTATTGGGAAGGGTCCAGCGAGGATTGCTTCCTACGCCGCGGATCAGGCAGGCCTCGACATAGCGAGCGTGGCTCTTGGTCAGGTTCTCGTCCTTGCTGATCAGGACGACCGTATCGGTCCAGAAACCCTTGGCGTCTCGCCCTCCCTCGTTGGAGTTGTGATACGACAGGCGGGCGCCGACACCTTCCGACTCGCCGATGTAGGAAAGCTGACGATCCTGTGCGTCCTCGTCGGCGCCGATCAGAATGTACACGCCGGGCCGTTCGATCTCGGGGAAGGCCTCGCGGACCCGTCGCAACTGGTTGCGGCGGAAGGCAATGGCCTGGATCGTCGACATCGAAATCTGCGCCACCCGAATGCCGTTCGGATCGCCGTCGAGCAGGAAGATGTTGATCGAGCGGGGTTTCACATATTCGCCTTGCATCCATGGCCACTTTGGCCACTATAGCCCAATGGTTAGCAGGTGGCACACCGTGCAGGCAATATCGGCCAAGGACGCGAAGTACAATTTCGGCAGGCTGATCGACATGGCGCGGGCTGAACCCGTAACCGTCGAAAAGCACGGCCGGGCGGTCGTCGTCGTGCTGGCAGTTGAAGAGTATGAGCGGTTGAAGGCAATGGAAGCGGGGCGCAATGATCAGTCGAGCAAGTAAGGGCGGGGCTTTCGGCTCGACATCAGCTATGGGTTCCCGGCCGTGAGTGACGCCCGCGGGATCGAACGCGCTGAATTACACAAGACCATCTGGCGCATCGCCAACGACCTGCGCGGCAGCGTCGATGGGTGGGATTTCAAGAGCTACGTCCTCGGGATGCTGTTCTACCGTTTCATTTCGGAGAACCTGACCAGCTATCTGAACGAACAGGAGCGTCGCGCGGGCAGCCCGAATTTCGACTATGCGAAGCTGGGAGATGCGGAGGCCGAGTTTGGCCGCGCGGAAACAGTGAAGGAAAAGGGCTTTTACATCCTGCCCTCGGAGCTGTTCGCTAATGTTCGGGCACGGGCGCGTCACGATGCCAACCTGAACGAAACCCTTGAACGCATTTTCAGCCATATCGAAGGCTCGGCCCTTGGTGCCGACAGCGAAGACGACTTCAAGGGACTGTTCGACGATCTTGACGTTAACAGCAGCAAGCTTGGCCCGACCGTTGCCCGGCGCAACGAAAAGCTGGTCGGCCTCTTGGACGCGATCGGCGATTTGCCGTTATCGCGTGCCGGCTTCACAGGCAACAGCATCGATCTGTTCGGCGATGCCTATGAATACCTGATGCAGATGTATGCCTCGACCGCCGGCAAGTCGGGGGGCGAGTTCTATACCCCGCAAGAGGTGTCCGAGCTGCTGGCCCGCATCACCGTGCTGGGCAAATCCGAGGTCAACAAGGTTTATGATCCGGCCTGCGGGTCCGGTTCCTTGCTACTGAACTTCGCCAAGGTGCTGGGTCATGACCGGGTGCGGCAGGGATTCTTCGGGCAGGAAATCAACCTGACCACATACAACCTGTGCCGGATCAACATGTTCCTGCATGATGTGAACTATGAGAAATTCGACATCGCCCATGGCGACACTCTGACCGACCCGGCGCATTGGGATGATGAGCCATTCGAGGCCATCGTGTCCAATCCGCCTTATTCGATCCGCTGGGCGGGCGACGCCAATCCGCTGCTGATCAACGATCCACGCTTTGCACCGGCGGGGGTGCTGGCACCGAAAAGCAAGGCGGACCTCGCCTTCACCATGCATATCCTGTCTTGGCTGGCGGTGAGCGGCACCGCCGCCATCGTCGAGTTTCCGGGGGTGCTGTATCGTGGCGGGGCCGAGCAGAAGATCCGCAAATATCTGATCGACAACAACTATGTCGATGCGGTGATCCAGCTTCCGCCAGACCTGTTCTTCGGCACTACGATCGCCACCTGCATCATCGTGCTGAAAAAATCGAAATCCGACAACGCCACCCTGTTCATCGACGCCAGCGCGCTGTTCACGAGGGTTGGCAACAAGAATCGGCTGGCAGCCGCGCATCGGCAAGCCATCCTCGACGCCTGTGCCGGGCGCAAGGACGTGGCCCATTTCGCGCGGCTGGTCGAGAATGCCGGAATTGCCGAAAACGGCTATAACATCTCGGTCTCGTCCTATGTCACGCAGGAGGATCGGCGCGAGGCGGTGGATATCGGCGCGCTCAATGCCGAAATTGCAGGCATCGTTGCCCGCCAGGCCGAGTTGCGCCGGGCCATCGACGCCATCGTGGCCGACTTGGAGGCTGAGGCATGAGCCGGATCGACGCGCTGATTGCGGACCTGTGCCCGGATGGGGTGAAATATCGGGGCCTTGGTGAAGTTGGTGAGTTTATCCGTGGAAACGGATTACAGAAAAGCGACCTGACGGATGCGGGTGTTGGCGCGATCCATTACGGGCAGGTCCACACGATCTATGGTGTATGGACCGACACTACCCGCTCGTTCGTCACCGAGCAAATGGCGCGGAAGCTGCGCAAGGCACGTTCGGGTGATCTGGTGATTGCAACGACCAGTGAGGACGATGCTGCCGTGGCAAAGGCTGTTGCATGGGTCGGCGAAGGTGAAGTCGCTGTCAGCAGCGACGCATATATTTATTCGCACTCGCTTGAGCCGAAATATGTGTCCTATTTCTTCCAGACGGATCATTTTCAGTCACAGAAAACTCGGCACATCACGGGAACAAAGGTGCGGCGCATTTCTGGCGAGAGCCTTGCGAAGATCAAGATTCCCGTCCCGCCGCTCGAGATTCAGAAAGAAATCGTTGTAATCCTTGATAAATTTACTAAGCTGGAGGCGGAGCTGGAGGCGGAGCTGGAGGCGGAGCTGGAGGCGCGGCGGGTTCAATACAGACATTACCGCGACCAACTGCTAAGCTTCGCGGCAGCGGGCAGCGGGCAGCGGGCAGCGGGCAGCGGGCAGCGGGCATAAGGTGGGCGACCTTGGGTGATGTTGCAAGTTACTCTCGCTCGCGTATCGGCGCATCTTCTCTTGACGAAGATTCTTATATTGGCGTCGACAATCTACTCCCCGACATGCGTGGGCGAACGAAGTCAAATTATGTGCCGACCGAGGGCAGCGCCATCGGCTACCAGTCGGGCGATATTTTGATTGGAAACATTCGCCCGTATCTGAAGAAAATCTGGCTTGCGGATTCCTCTGGCGGCACAAATCAAGATGTTCTGGTGGTGCGGCTAAACTCAGAATCCTTGGATGAAATTGGACATCGCTTCCTATTTCACCTTCTTGCCTCCGACCAGTTTTTTGCTTTCAATATGCAGTATGCCAAAGGGGCAAAGATGCCGCGTGGCGACAAAGATTCAATCATGACTTTTGAAATCCCCATCCCACCCCTCGCCGAACAGGACCGCATCGTCGCCATCCTTGACCGTTTCGATATGCTGGTGAATGACCTCTCCAGCGGCCTGCCGGCCGAGATCGTCGCCCGCCGCCGCCAGTATGAGCATTACCGCGACCGGCTGCTGACCTTCCCCGAGGCCGCATGAGTGAAACCCCCGCTTCGCCGCGCTATGAGCCCATCGCCCTGTCCGGCGAATCCACCGTCGTCGCCGAATTCCTGCCCGATCCTCAGGATGCAGCAGCGACGGGCTATCAATCCGAAGCCGAGCTTGAACGGGCCCTGATCCGGCAGTTACAGGCACAGGCCTATGAGTATCTGCCGATCGCCCATGAGGCCGATCTGATCGCCAACCTGCGGGCGCAGTTGGAGCGGTTGAACAAGGTCACGCTCTCGGACGCCGAATGGGACCGCTTCTTCACGCAGCATATCGCCAGCGCCAATGACGGCATCCTGGAAAAGACCGCGCGTATCCAGGAGGACCATGTGCAGGTGCTGAAGCGCGACGATGGCACCTCGAAGAACATCACCCTGATCGACAAGGCGAATATCCACAACAACAGGCTTCAGGTTGTCAACCAGTATGAGGTTCCCGGCGGCGAAGGCGGCGGCGCACACGCCAACCGCTATGACGTGACCATTCTGGTGAACGGGTTGCCGATGGTGCATGTCGAGCTGAAACGCCGGGGCGTGGACATCCGCGAGGCGTTCAACCAGATCAACCGCTACAGCCGTGACAGCTTCTGGGCGGGTTCGGGTCTGTTCGACTATGTGCAGCTTTTCGTCATTTCGAACGGCACGCTGACCAAGTATTATTCGAACACCGTACGCGACGGCCATCTTGCCGAGAGCCGGGGGAAACGGTCCCGGCAAAAGACCTCGAACAGCTTTGCCTTCACCAGTTGGTGGGCGGATGCGGCGAACCGCCCGATCACCGATCTGGCCGGCTTCACCCGGACCTTCTTCGCCAGGCATTCGATCCTAAACATCCTGACCCGCTATTGCGTGTTCGACGTGGACCGCAAGTTGCTGGTGATGCGACCCTATCAGATCGTCGCGGCGGAACGCATCTTGCAACGCATCGGCACCGCCACCAATCACCGGCAGTTGGGCACGATCGCGGCGGGCGGCTATATCTGGCACACCACCGGCAGCGGCAAGACGCTGACCAGCTTCAAGGCGGCGCAACTGGCGCGCGGCCTGCCCGCCATCGACAAGGTGTTGTTCGTGGTGGACCGCAAGGATCTGGATTACCAGACCATGCGCGAATACGAACGGTTCGAGAAGGGCGCAGCCAATTCCAACACCTCGACCGCGGTGCTGCAACGGCAGTTGGAAGACCCCAACGCCCGCATCATCATCACCACCATCCAGAAGCTGACGCGCTTCGTGGTCAAGAACCGCAAGCATCCGGTCTATGACGCGCATGTGGTGGTGATCTTCGACGAATGTCACCGCAGCCAGTTCGGCGACATGCACACCGAGATCACCAGGGTTTTTCGGCGCTATCACCTGTTCGGATTCACGGGTACACCGATCTTCGCCGAAAATTCCGCCAGCGGGGGCAATCCGCTGCGGCGCACGACCGAACAGGCTTTCGGCGACAAGCTGCACACCTACACGATTGTCGATGCGATCAACGACAGGAACGTGCTGCCCTTCCGCATCGACTATATCAACACGATCAAGGCCGGAACGGCGATCCGTGACAAGCAGGTATCCGCCATCGATACGGAACGCGCCCTGCTGGCGCCCGAGCGGATTTCGCAGATTGTCGGCTATATCCGCGAGCATTTCGACCAGAAGACCCGCCGGGCCAGTTCCTATCGCCATGACGGCAAGCGGCTGGCCGGGTTCAACTCGCTGTTCGCCACGGCCTCGATCGAGGCGGCCAAACGCTATTATCTGGAGTTTGCCGCGCAGCAAACGGCTTTGCCCGAGGCGCGGCGGCTGAAGGTCGGGCTGATCTATAGCTTTGCCGCCAATGAAGACGATGAGGGCGGCCTGCTGGGCGAGGAAGAGTTCGAGACCGAGGGGTTGGACCAATCCTCGCGCGATTTTCTGGATGCGGCAATCAAGGATTACAACGCGCTTTTCGGCACCAGTTTCGATACCTCGGCCGAGAAGTTCCAGAACTATTACAAGGATCTTTCGCAGCGCCTGAAAAAGCGCGAGCTCGATCTGGTGATCGTCGTCAACATGTTCCTGACCGGTTTCGACGCCACCACGCTGAACACGCTATGGGCCGACAAGAACCTGAAGGCGCATGGATTAATCCAGGCCTATTCGCGCACCAACCGCATCCTCAACTCAGTCAAGACCTACGGCAATATCGTTTCCTTCCGCAACCTGGAACAGGAAACCAACGACGCGCTGGCGCTGTTCGGCAACAAGGACGCGAAGGGTATCGTGCTTCTGAAGCCCTACGGGGAATATTACCAGGAGTACAAGAAGCGGGTCGAGGAACTTCTTGCCGGGTTTCCCCTGGGCAGCGCGATTGTCGGTGAGACCACCCAGAAGGCATTCATCAAGCTTTTCGGCTTGATCCTGCGACTGAAGAACATCCTTGTCGCGTTTGACGATTTCTCCGGAAACGAGATTCTGAGCGAGCGCGATTTTCAGGACTATCAGAGCCTGTATCTGAACCTGCACGCCGAGTTCCGTGCTGCGTCGGCGGCCTACAAGGAGGCGATCAATGATGACGTGGTGTTCGAGATCGAGCTCATCAAGCAGGTGGAGATTAACGTCGATTACATCCTGCTGCTGGTCGAGCGATACCTGAAGAAGAAGGGCACGGGCGAGGACAAGGAAATCCGCGCCACCATCGACCGTGCGGTCAACTCGAGCCCGTCCCTGCGCAACAAGAAGGATCTTATCGAGCAATTCGTCGACACCGTTTCCACAAAGGCCAGGGTGGATGCGCAATGGCAGGCCTTCGTGGCGGCGAAGAAGGCTGAGGAGCTGGAACGCATCATCGCGGAAGAGAACCTGAACGCGGAGGCGACCCGCAGCTTCATTGACAGCGCCTTCCGAGATGGCAGCGTGCCCGCCACTGGTACGGCGATCACCAGGATCCTGCCGCCGGTATCGCGGTTCTCCAAGAACAATGGCCATGCGGCCAAGAAACGAACCGTTCTGGACAGGCTGGCGGCTTTCTTCGAACGATATTTTGGTCTGGCCTAAGGATTTGTTCCCCGCGTTTCAGTCGGCGGACGGAGAGTTCGTGGCGCATCACTCGAGTTCGATCCGCTGTTCCGTCCACGGCGCAGGGAAAGATCCCATCAGCCGGGCGAGTGTTACCCCCGGCCCCTGCCGCCCGTCGAGGATCGCCTCGACGAGATCGGGGGCCAGCTGCGTCAGCCGAAGAACCCGTGTGAGGTAGGAGACCGCAATGCCCTCGCGTGCAGCCAGTTCGGCGACCGTGACGAAATCCCCGGATTCCAACATCCGCTTCCAGCGAAACGCGCGCGCCAGCGCCTTGACCAGCGTATTGTCGGTCTTGTGGTTCTGCGGCGCGTTCGCCGGTAACAGGATCTCCTTACGCCCGCCGCGCTTCACGACGCGGAACGGGACATGGATGGTCATGGTGTCGGGGATAGACGTGGCCCGGGTCATGCTTCGGCTCCGGCATCGGCGGTGATTTCACGCGCCAGCGCCGCGAGCCCGTCCATGCGCAGGCGGACGTTGAGCCCGCTGACGCCGATCTCGACCCGCTCGACCAACAGGGCCACAATGCGCGCTTGTTCCGCCGGGAACAGTTCATCCCACAACGGATCGAGCTTCTGAAGGGCTGCTCGAGCGTCGGCCTCGGTGATCCCGTCGCCCTGCGGCCGCGCTGCCTTCCATGTGCCCGCGATAATCTCGGGCTGGCGGAAGACGGCACGCAGTTGGTCAACTACTGCCGCCTCGATGTCGCCAGCAGGGACGCGGCCGATGGGACACGCCCCCGCGCCATGCTTCAGCACCGTCTGGCTGACATAGTAGCGGTAGAGCCTGCCGCCCTTGCGCGTGTGCGTCGGCGAGAACGCGGCGCCATCGGGACCGAAGAGGAGCCCCTTCAGCAGCGCGGGCGTGTCGGCGCGAGTCCGGGCGGCGCGCTTGCGGGGGCTTTCCTGCAGGATGGCGTGAACCTTGTCCCAAGTCTCGCGGTCGATGATCGCGTC
>DJUV01000353.1 GCA_002440625.1 Rhodobacteraceae bacterium UBA6273
ATCGGGCGCACGAAAGGCGGGCTGAACACCAAGTTGCACGCTGTCACGGCCGCCAAGGGTCGTCCGCTGAAGTTCTTCATGACCGCAGGCCAGGTCAGCGACTATACCGGAGCCGCAGCCCTGCTGGGCAGCTTGCCATCGGCGGAATGGCGGCTCGCAGACCGGGGCAATCCAGCCTGCGTGTCGCCATCGGTTCGAGACCGCTGGCGAGGGCCGGCTGATTCAGAGATGCGTTGAAAGACAAGGGGATACGCCCCTGCATCCCCGGCCGGAAGTCGCGCAGCAAGACCGTCCGCTACCACAAACGACGTTACCGGCGCCGCAACCGCATCGAGATCATGTTCGGTCGATTGAAAGATTGGCGCAGGATCGCATCCTCGCGCTCACCTACGCCCGCTGCAAATCGCTGATCCTGCCGGACGAACTCGCCGACCAGGGCATCATGGCGATGTACCGGCAAAGCGCCGTGGCCCAATCCTGCATCGCGGGGGAGAGATAGCCCTTTCGGGTCGCGTCGGCGACCTTTTCACGGGCGCGCTCCTCGCTCATTGTGGCGAGGTTCGTATTCCGCTCCGCGAGTATCGCCTGGACGGTCACGATGAGTACAAACCTGGCAGGGTCCGGCGCGGCCAGCAGCTCCGCCACCTGTTCAACCGTCTTCTGGTCTTTCATCGGCGCGCCCGCGATCTTCGACTGGGTGGCCTTCATCTTTTCGATGAGGGCGGGAACGTCTTCGGGCGGGGTGTTGGGTTCCAGGTTGAGGGCTTCGATCACCTGTTGCAGGAAATCCGCTTCGTGGTTCATGTCAGCCAGCTGATTGCCGAGTGCGGTGCGGTGAAGAGCCGGATGGTGAACAAGCCCGCCGCCCTTGAAGACCGCCGGATCGAAGCCGTCATCCGGCCGCTTCGCTCCCCCCGGCGCAAGGCGGCACAGGGCTCTGCAACCGAGCGGTTCAAGTTCGACCCCCATCACGATGCAGTCCGCTGTCCGGCCAGAAAGCAGCTCAGGCCCCGCAACAGCTCGGCAGCCGGCAAGCGATACCGCGCCGACCGTCGCGACTGTGCGCGCTGCCCCCTCAAGGCGCAATGCCTGCCCCGGGGTGCCCCATCCCGCCGGGTGAACATCGTGACGAACCACGCAGCCATCTTGCGCGCCCGACGCAAACGCGCGGCGTGGCGGGATGACGAACGCGCCATTTACACCCGACACCGATGGCAGGCCGAAGGCGCGCATGGCACGGCCAAGACACTCCACGGCCTTGCGCGAGCCGTCCGCAGGGGGCTTGAGAACAGGAAGATCCAGGCCCTCCTGACCGCCGTGGCAATGAACCGCAAGAAGCTGGCGGCCGCCATGCTGCTGATCTGGTCGATCATCGAAAATCGCACAACCCGCCCAACCACGGCATCAGTCTGAAACGACTTCTTCAACGGCCCCCGGTGGACCAGCGCCCAGTCCCTGTGTTGGTCCGCACCGCCTGCACCCGCCCGATCAGGATCGAATGTGCGCCGCGGTCGATCATTTCCTCGACCGTGCAGTCGAAGGCCTCTGAACCTTCTTTCCGGCATCTACGAGGAAATCTCCCGCGTTTCGGCGACCCACCGGCGGGCGTAGCCTCTACGCCGGAACGAGCCTGCCTTCGGGCGCGTCGAGCCTCCGGTGCAGTTCCTTGGCCACTCGCGCATAGTTGCCGGGCTTCACCGGCATCTGCCATTCCATGAACCGCTGCACCGGGCCGATAGAGAGGTCCATGTCGGCCAGAAGCTCGTCGATCTGGTGCATCGAGAAGGGGATGATGTTGGTGCCCCGCGCATGTTTGCCATCGGTCCGCGCCTCCATCCAGCGGAGGCGCCGGTCCGTCGCCTCAAGCTGTTCCCTGTCGGAGGGCAGGTTCAGTGCCCCGGCAAGATAAGAGACGATCCAGAGCGCGCCCATCTCTGCCGAGAGCGGCGAGAAGAAGGAGGAGTTGTAGCCGTTGAAGGCGAGGTTGCGGACGCCCGTCGGCAACATGCAGCGGTAAAGCCGGAAGTTGCCGCGTTCGTCCATGATCCGCGCCTGAACCTCGGGGTCGAGGAAGGGCACCTCCTGCCGCCAGCCGGTGCCGCAGATCACGATATCGGCGGGGATCTTCTCGCCGCTCTTCAGAAGCGCATAGCGCCGCCCGCCTTCCACCAGCAACTGGTCGATGGCGGTGTCGCGCTTCAGGGCGATCCGGCCCTTCTCCACCAGATCGAAGAACCCGTCGGTGACAAGGCTGACGGTCGACCGGGCGATCCGCTCGAACGAACCGCGCGGCAGCGCGCCGAGCTTCTTGAGCTTCAGTTGCTTCGTGATGACCGACTGCACAGAGCCGAGCATGGAATTGCGGACAGGCTTGCCCGCGCCATGCAGGAATTTCTCGGCGCCCTTGAGCTGGATATAGGGGAACAGCCCTTCGCCCATCCGGGTCAGGAACAGATACTTGTAGTTCAGAACCCCGGCGAGCTTCTTCGGCATCTTCCAGATCAGTTCCCGCGCCACGACGGTCATTGAGGATGCTGCCTCAATCAGCCCGACCGCAACGTCGCAGGAGGATTTGCCGTAGCCGATCACCACGACATGCTTGCCGCGCGCCTCTTCGAGGTTCAGGAACTCGGACGAATGGCAGACTGTCCCGCCGGCCTTGCGGAATTCGGCAGCGCCGGGGAAGTCGGGCGTGGCGGGGGCGGAAAAGATGCCGTTGCAGATGTTCAGGAAGTCGAAGGTTTCCGACCGCTCCTCGCCGCCTTCGGGGCGGAAGGTGACGGTCCAGCGGCCATCCGCGCCCTGTGCAGCATGGGTGACGGGTGTCGAAAGCCGGATCAGCGGCTTCAGGTCGAAGTGGTCGGCGTAGGAATTGAGATAGTCCTGCACCTGCTGCCCCGAGGGCCATTCGGGATAGTGCTTCGGCATCGGGAAATCGGACAGGTGATAGGTGTCCTTGCCGTTCTGGGTGGAGACGCCGGGATAAAGCCGCGACCGGCTCCAGACCCCGCCGACGTCATCCACCTTCTCGAACACGGTCACGTCATGGCCGAAATCGCGCATGTGCCGCGCGGAGGTCAGACCGGCGAAACCGGCCCCGATGATGGCGATCTTCATGGTTCTTCCCGTTGGTTGCTGGCGGGGGCTCGTTCCCTGGCCCCTTCGCCGGGGGTTCAGGTCATCAGAAGCGGGATCGCGGGTTCGGCGCGTTCCGGGCCCATCGCGGTGTAGCCGCCATCGACGCGGATATCGGTGCCGGTGATGAAGCTCGCCTCGTCCGAGCAGAGGAAGAGGACGGCGGAGGCCACCTCTTCGGGGTTGGCCACCCGACCGAGAAGATGGAAGGGGGCAGCGACGGCATCGGTCTTGGCGCGGTTGCCGTTCGTCAGCTGGTCCATGATGTTCGACCAGGTCCAGCCGGGGCTGACGGCGTTCACGCGAATGCCCTTCGGCGCGAGGTCCATCGCCTGATTGCGGGTCAGTTGCAGGATCGCGGCCTTCGACACCGGATAAAGCCAACGCCCCGTCTGCGCCGCGCGGGACGAGATGGAGCCGAAGTTGACGATGGCGCCATTGTTCTTGGCCAGTTCATCCTCGGCGGCCTGCATCAACATGACCGATCCGACGATGTTGACGTCAAGGCTTTCGAGCCATTCCGCCCGCGTCGACGTCGCACCATTGTCGAGGTAGGAACAGGCGACATTCACCAGAAAGTCGATGCGCCCGAAACGCTCTTTCGTCGCGGCGACCAGTGCCGCGATCTGGCTGTCGTCGCGCAGGTCGCAAGCCTGATAGGCGATGCCTTCGCCAAAGCCCGGATCGGGCGCGATGTCGGCGACCATCACCTTCGCCCCCGCCGCGACAAAGCCGTCGACCACCGCCCGCCCGATCTTCGTGCAGCCGCCCGGCACGATGGCCACTTTTCCCGCGAGCCCGCGCATGTCACTCCTCCGCCGTTTTCTTCAAGCTTGAAGGAATTGTGACGGTCCCGGCCGCTCTTTCTATCCGCGGCGCGATTGGACTATCCGGAAAACGAAAAAAAGCGCCGGGGCGGAGGTCAGATTGCCGCAGGCCATGCTAGGCTCAGCCGCAGCAAATCGAAAGTTGCCCCCTTATGGCCCTGCCGCTTCTGAAGGATTTTGCGCTGTTCCGGACCCGCGACCTTGATGAGGCGCGTGAGCGGGTGGCCGCGGTCTTCTGCCCGCACCGGCTTGAGACGCTGGGCGCGCGCAGCCTTTTCGACGCCTGCCACCATCATCTGCCGGGGCAGCGGCTGTCGCTGAACTACATCGAATATGGCGCCAAAACCCTGATCGCACCGGGCGAGCTTGGCGGCTTCTACCTGATGCAGATCCCGCTGGAAGGCGGGGCCGAAGTGACGAACGGGCGCGAGACCTATCTCTCCACCCCTGACCGTGCGGCGATCCTGAACCCGCACCTGCCGACCCGGATGACCTGGGAGGAAGGCACCCGGCAGGTGCTGGTGCAGATCTCGCGCCGGGCGATGCAGGACCATCTTGCCGGGCTCATCGGCGGGCCGTCGGACCGGCCCCTGACCTTCGAGGGGCCGCTCGACCTGACCAAAGGGCCGGGGGCGGCACTCAGGCGGCTGGTGATGTGGCTGGTCGCCGGCGCCGATGCCGGGGCTGCGCAGATCGGCACCGGGCTGATGGCGCGGCAGATCGAAAGCACGGTGCTTTCGGGACTGCTTGAGGCGCGCCACGACCATCAGGCACAGATCGCCCGGCTGCGCGCCGCACCGCGCCCGCGCCACCTCCGGCTGGCCGAGGGCTTCATCGAGGCGCATCTCGACCAGGCGATCACGCTCGAAGATGTGGCGCAGGCCGCCGGCATCTCGCCGCGCGGGCTGCAACTGGCCTTCCGCGAACATCGGGGCACGACCCCCTTGGGCTTCTGGCGCGAGGCGAGACTGGCGCGCGCCCACGCCGACCTCATCGCCGCCCCGCCGGGAACCAGAGTGACCGAGGTGGCGCTGCGCTGGGGCTTCACCCACTTCGGGCGTTTTGCCGAGGCCTACAGGGCGCGATACGGGTTCTGCCCGCGCGAGGCGCTGAAGGCGGATGGCGGCTAGGTTAGGACGCGGCCATGCCAGGGGTGCCGGGCCACCTCTGCCTTCTCATGAAGCACCGAGTGATTCCTGCCGCCGGGCCGACCGCACCTGCCAGAAAACCGCAGCGCCGAACATGGCGGCGACCGGCCAGAGCCACGCCACACGGCTGCCGTAGCGGTCTGCCGGTTGCGACAGCCCGCCGCAGATGACGGCGTTGGCAAGAATGCCGAGCAGGACGAAGCCGATGAAAATGGCGACAGGGCGCGGCAACCGCCGGCTGACGAGAAGCCCCACGGCAATCGCCGCCGAAACGGAGTAGAGAACCATCTGCGCCGCAGTGGTCAAGGGCAACCAGCCTGTCCATGCAGTCAGGCGGCCATGGCCATTCCCGGTGAAGGCAAAGCCCGGCAATCCTTGCGTCCGGTCCACGACCTGGTCGGTCTGGAGCGTCATCACCACGCTGTTGCGGGCAAGCTGCCGGAAGACGTTGCGCAGGAAGGCCATGCCGCTTTCCAGAGGCCGGTCGCGCACCACGCGGAGAAAGAAGGCGAACTGGTCCTGCGCCACCGCGATCTGCTGGTCCGGAGGCAGCAGATACCACGACCCGATGCGGGGGTTCTGCGCGAAAGAGATGCTTGATGCGTAGAAGCGTTCCGGATCGTCCGAGAGGCGCAGTTTCTCATAGAGCGGGCAGACCGGCTCCGCCGCGTCGGGGCAGTTGTCGGCGAGATAGGTATAGCCGGGCCCGTCCTCGATCAGGCGCGCAACCAGGAACGGCCGGTAGATCACTTCCGCCCCCCGGGACTCGCGCGCGGTGATCCTGAGAAGGCCCTGTTCGGCGACCCCGGCCCCGACCATCACCAATATCGCGAGCGGCGCGACCCAGCGCCGCTCCCCTCCCTGGAAGATCGCGAAGAGAGCGAC
>DJUV01000352.1 GCA_002440625.1 Rhodobacteraceae bacterium UBA6273
GGTCTGGCCGACGTGAACCATTTCCACGCGGCGGGCGGGCTGGCCTTCCTGATCGGCGAACTCCTCGAAGGCGGGCTACTTCATCCCGACGTCAAGACCATTGCCGGCGACGGGCTTTACCGCTACGCGCAGGAACCGAAACTGAAGGATGGCGCGCTGGTCTGGGAGGAAGGCATAGGCGAAAGCCTGAATGACAAGATCGTGCGGCCTCTCAAAGACCCGTTCCAACCCATTGGCGGGCTTAAGGAATTGACCGGAAACCTCGGGCGCGGGGTCATCAAGGTATCGGCCGTAGCGCCCGACCGGCATGTGATCGAGGCTCCGGCCCGCATCTTCCACGACCAGAACGAGGTCAAGGCCGCCTTCCAGCGCGGCGAATTCACCTCCGACACCATCGTCGTCGTCCGCTTCCAGGGCCCGCGCGCCAACGGGATGCCGGAACTGCACTCACTGACGCCGACGCTTTCGGTGCTTCAGGACCGGGGGCTGAAGGTTGCGCTTGTCACCGATGGCCGCATGTCGGGCGCGTCGGGCAAGGTTCCGGCGGCGATCCATGTCAGCCCGGAAGCCGCCTGCGGCGGCGCCATCGGGCGGATCAGGGACGGCGATATTGTCCGGCTCGATGCCGATGCCGGGCGGCTTGAGGTTCTGGGCGTCGATCTTTCCACGCGCGAGCTTGCCACCGCCGATCTCAGCCATAATGAATACGGCACCGGGCGCGAGCTTTTCGCGTGCTTCCGCGCCCATGTCGGTGCTGCGCCCGAAGGCGCGGCGCTCGTCGTCTGATACACAGGAAGGAATGCCCATGACCCCCGCCGAACAAAGCCGCAAAGCCGCGGAAATCTGCGCCCTCGCCCCGGTTGTCCCGGTTCTGGTGATCGATGACGTGTCGAAGGCGAAGGGGCTGGCCGAGGCTTTGGTCAAGGGCGGCTTGCCGGCGCTTGAGGTGACATTGAGGACGCCAGCCGCGCTGGATGCGATCCGGGCGATGGCCGAGGTGCCGGGCGGCGTCGTCGGCGCGGGGACCTTGCTGACGCCCGCCGATGTGAAGGCTGCAAAGGCCGCGGGCGCGAAGTTTGGCGTCTCGCCGGGCGCCACCGACAGGCTGATCGACGCCTGTGCCGAGGCCGGCTTGCCGCTTCTGCCGGGGGCGGCGACGGCGACCGAGGTGATGATCCTCCTCGAAAAGGGTTTCACCGTGCAGAAGTTCTTTCCCGCCGAGGCTTCGGGCGGCGCCCCTGCCCTCGCCGCCATCGGTGCGCCGATCCCGCAGGTGCGATTCTGCCCGACGGGTGGGGTGAGCATGAAGAACATCGGCGATTATCTGAAGCTGTCGAATGTGATCTGCTGCGGCGGAAGCTGGGTCGCGCCGAAGGCGGCGGTTGCTGCCGGCGACTGGGCCGAGGTCGAACGTCTGGCGCGCGAGGCGGCGGCGCTGCCGCGCTGAACTATCCCAAGCATTGCTTTAGGGTCGATCTGCCCGGCCCGGTCGCCTTCTGCGACCGGGCGGTGGAAAGACCTGCGCCGGCCCTACCTCCGCCGCCCCGCCATCGCCTCATCCAGCGCTCTGTGGATCAGCCCGGCGCGGCCGCCCGCCAGCCCGATGATGACCCAGGCCAGCACGAAAAGAACCGCCACCGCTATGCCAATCCTGACAGGCCCGGCGCTGTAGGCCGTCACCAGCCCGGCACTCCGCGCGGACATCTCCGCCCCCGCCGCCAACGCCGCTCCAATCAGCCCGAAGCTCATGGCATAGCGGAAGCGGCTGCGGCGGAGATGCAGGATGCGGTCGATCAGCGGCGCGGCGCAGGGATGCCTGAGGCCCCATTCCGCCGCACCTTCCACGGCAAGCCCGTAAGCCAGTGTACCCAGCACGATCTGGATGGCCGCCGCAAAGCCCGGCGCCTCAGCCGAGGTCAGGTGGCCAAGGCCAAGCGCCAGCGCGCCCGCAGGCAGGTAAAGCACGAGAAACGCGGCAAGGGGAAAATGCGGGCGTGCGTTAGGCATGATGAAAGGCATTCCCTGACGAATGCCCTTGCGTAACCCGCGATCACGGCCAGCATGGGGCCTTGGCCCGGAATTCTCATGGCCGAAATCGGACCCTGCCGTCAGGTCGCGATCCGCGCCGACCGTCCGCCACGCCGCCGGGGCGCCTCGCCCGGCACGAGCCCGTCAGTGAGGACCCCGTTCATCGGGTGGCCGGGATTGGCTTCGGCATAGTGGACCAGAAGCGCCCGCATCGCCTCGCGCGGGTCGGTCTGGGCGGCGAGGCTCAGCGCCCAGTCGAGAAAGATCGACCGGCATTCGCCAAGCGTGATCCCCTCGATCGCATAGGATTCGCGGATCAGTCCCTTGGGGTCGGCAAGCGTCTTTTCCATCACTTTCCTGCCCATATCAGGCGACGTCCCGTCATTGCGTGGTCTTGGCCGGGCCAAGCACGATCTCGATGATCCCTTCCGCCCGCCCGCCATGCGCCGCAAGCAGCGACGCAAGATCGGGCAAATCCGACGCGCCCGTCTCGCGCAACAGGAACGCCTGCGCGCCAGCACCCACCGCCGCCATGTCGAGCGGCCTTTCGGTCAAAAGCCGCCCACCGGCCTGAAGCCGCCAGAGAAAGCGGTAGGCCTGCTGGAGCGCGTCTTCGGTCGCGGCATCGAAATGACCGGCGGTCTTGCCGGCGCGAAGCTGTTGCTCCACCCGGCGCGCAGGCGATGCGGCACGAAGGGCCGAGGCCTGCGCCACAAGCTCGATGTCCTGCAAGCGGCCGGGGCCGATCTTCGCCTCCCATTCGCCATCGGGCGCCTTGGCGGCGAAGATGCGCGCCCGCATCTCGGCGGTATCGGAAAGGATGCCGCTGCCCGAAGCCTTGGCCGCAAGGATTTGCCGCCGGATCGCTTCAACCTCTTCGGCCAGCACAGGGTCGCCCGCGACGGGGCGGGCGCGGGTCAGGGCGAGGTGTTCCCATGTCCAGGCCTCGTCCATCTGGTAGCTCTCGAAGGACTGGACCGAGGTCGCGACCGGCCCCTGCCGACCGGAGGGGCGGAGACGCATGTCGACCTCGTAGAGCCGCCCGTCCGCCATCGGCGCAGAGAGCGCCGTCACCAATGCCTGCGTCAGCCGCGCATAATAGGCCCGCGCCGCGAGGGGCCGCTTGCCTTCGGAGCTTTCGACCCCGTCCGCGTCATAGACCACGATCAGGTCGAGGTCGGAAAAGGCATTCAGCCGTTCCGCGCCGAGAGAGCCCATACCAAGGACAACCGCGCCCCTTCCGGGCGGCTGCCCATGTTTGGCGGCGAAATCGGCCACGACCGCTGGCCAGAGCGCATGGATGACCGCCCCGGCAAGATCGGCATACTCACGTCCCGCTTGGGCCGCGTCGATCAGCCCGCGCAGGTGATGGACGCCGACGCGGAAATGCCATTCGCGCTGCCAGCGCCGGGCGGCGGTGAGCTTGCCCTCGTAATCCGGGACGGTCGCCAGATGACCCGCGAGGATCTGCGAAAGCCCGGCGCCGCCCGGCCAGTCGGCGAAGAAACCACCGCCGATGACCGCATCGAGCACGGCGGAGTTGCGCGAAAGATAGGCCGCCAGCCCCGGCGCCGTTGAGCAAATATCAACAATAAGGTCGATCAACTGTGGATTGGCGTCGAAAAGTGAGAAAAGCTGCACCCCGGCGGGAAGCCCCGCCAGAAACCCGTCGAACTGCCTCAGCGCCTCATCCGGGTTGGCGGCGCGGTTGAGACGCGACAGAATCTCGGGCTTCAACCGCTTGAAGATCGTCACCGCGCGTTCAGAGCGCAGCGCCGGATAGCCGCGCCAGCCATCGACGATGGCGCGGGCCTCGGCACTCATCTCAGGCAGGGCGCGGGCCTCGCCGGGGGCGAAGAAGCCCTCGGTCAGATCGTGGACACGCTCCAGCCGCGCGCGGAGGGCCTTGCGCCATGCACCGGTGTCGGCCTCGCCCATCATCCGGGCGATGCGGTCGATGCCCTCGGCGCTGGTCGGCAGGTCATGGGTCTGGGCGTCGTTCACCATCTGGATGCGGTGCTCGACATCCCGGTGCGCCCGGTAAAGCCCGGTCAGTTCCGCCGCATCGCTTTCCGGCACCCAACCCTTGACCGCAAGCGCCGCCAATCCTTCGACCGTGCGCCGGTCACGCAAGTCAGGATCGCGCCCCCCGGCGATCAGCTGGCGGGTCTGGGTGAAGAACTCGATCTCGCGGATGCCGCCACGGCCGAGCTTCATATTATGGCCTTCCAGCACGATGGCCCCGTGCAGCCCCTTGTGGTCGCGGATGCGCAGCCGCATGTCATGCGCATCCTGAATGGCGGCGAAGTCGAGGTGCCTGCGCCAGACGAAGGGGGTCAGCGCCTTCAGGAACCGCTCGCCCGCAGGAATGTCACCGGCACAGGCGCGGGCCTTGATGAAGGCCGCTCGTTCCCACGTCCGCCCCTGAGCCTCGTAATACTGTTCCGCTGCCGACATGGAGATGCAGACGGGCGTGACCGAGGCATCGGGGCGAAGCCGAAGGTCGGTGCGGAAGACATAGCCTTCGTCGGTCAGGTCTGAGAGAAGCCCGGTCATCCGCCGCACGACCCGGATGAACGAGGCCCGCGCGTCCTGCACGTCATCGGGATCATAGCGGCTGTCGTCAAACAGGCAGATGAGGTCGATGTCGGAGGAATAATTCAGCTCCCCCGCCCCCATCTTGCCCATGGCGATGGCGCTGATCCCCGCCGCCGTCGCCGCATCCTCCGGGGTCGCCCCCGGCACCTTGCCTCGGCGGATCTCATCGGCGGTGAGCGCCACCAGCGAAGCATGGACGGCCTTGTCGGCGAGGGCCGTCAGCGCCCCCGTCACCTCTTCCAGCGGCCAGACGCCGCCAAGATCGGCAAGTGCGGCCAGAAGCGCCACGCGCCGCTTGGCCTGCCTGAGGAGCGGCCCAAGCGCCTCGCTCCCCTGCCCGTCCGGCGCGGCCAGAACCTCGGCCAGCGCCGCCTCGGGGCTGCCGGCAAGCGTGGCCTCCAGCCAGTCCGCCTCGCGCTCCATCAGCCCGGCAAGATAGGGGCTGCAACCGGCGGCCCCTTCCAGTAGCGCCACGATCTCAGGCGGTTGCGCGGCGAAGCGCGCGCAGAGATCGGCCGAGCGGGTGGGTTCGAACGGGATCGGCGCGCGGGTGATGCGGGAAGCAAAATTCATGGGGCGACAGTAGCGGCGCCCGCGCCCGCGTCAACGCCGTGCGCTTGCGTCCGGCGGGGGAGCGGGCTTCAATGGCTGGGACGATGGAGGCCAGAATGAGCAAAAGCGTGAAACGGGTGCGCGCGGCGCTTGAGGCGGCAGGGCTGACCACGGAAATCCTTGAGATGGCCGATGGGACGCGGACCGCCGAGGATGCGGCGCGGGCGGCGGGATGCGCGGTCGACCAGATCGTCAAGTCGATCATCTTCCGGGGCGAGGACACGGGCCATGTCGTCCTGTTCCTGACGGCGGGCGGCAACCGGGTCAGCGCCGAGAAGGCGAGCGCCGTCGCCGGCCAAAAGCTCGGCAAGGCCGATGCCGACCTGATCCGCGCCGAGACCGGCTTTGCCATCGGCGGTGTGGCGCCCCTTGGGCATCTCACGCCGATCCGGAGCTACTTCGACCCGCGGCTTCTCGACTTCGCCGTGGTCTGGGCAGCCGCCGGTACGCCGCGCCATATCTTCGCGGTGCCGCCCAAGGCGCTGCTGGCGGCGACCGGGGCAGTGGTGGCGGAATTCACCGAATGACGCCCGCTGAGCCGGAAGTCGCCGCGCCGCACCGCAGAATGTAAATAACTTTTACATCCCCCTTGACGCAAGCCCCGCCCGATCCGATCTTCCCTCATGTGAAAAGCGTTCACATGCAAACGGAGGTTTCAAATGTCCACCATCGCTGCCTGGCCGTCTCGGGCGGAACTCTGGCTCGACCAGCGCGGCAAAGGCGCGTGGATCGCGGCCATGGTCCTTGGCTTCATCGCCTTCTGGCCCATCGGCCTCGCCCTTCTGGCTTACATGATCTGGAGCAAACGGATGTTTTCGAAATGCCAGGGCCGGCTGGCCCGTCACGATCACCACGCCCACATGAACGATATGCGGATGCGCCGCTACGGCTTCCGTCCCTCGGGCAACTCCGCCTTCGACGCCTACAAGGCCGACACGATCGACCGGCTTGAGCACGAGCAGGACGAGTTCGAGGCCTTCCTGAAGCGCCTGCGCGAAAGCAAGGACAAGGCCGAGTTCGACGAATACCTGAACGACCGCGCCCGCGCCGCGAAGGAAGCGCCGGGCGAAGGCCCCGAAGGCGAAGGGTCGGGCAAATACTGATCCCGGCTAAGCTACAATCGCAGGGACCGGCCCGCCCGGTCCCTTTTTTCTTGCCTGAAAAGCCCGTCGCCAGCGGTGCGCACCAGAAGACCCAACTTGTGCTTGGCGGATTTGTGCGGGCTTGGTAACGTCCCGTCACCACGCGATAGTTACTTTAGCCGGCCTGACATTCAAAAATGCGCCACACGCTGCCCATAGCGCCCCAGTTCTATGTGACGGCTCCGCAGCCCTGCCCCTATCTGGGCGGGCGGTTCGAGCGCAAGCTTTTCACCGCCCTTCAGGGCGAGAATGCCGAACGGCTTAACGACGCCTTGTCCAAGCAGGGCTTCCGCCGGTCGCAGAACGTGCTCTACCGGCCCTCCTGCGCGGAATGTTCGGCCTGCATGTCGGCGCGCATTCGTGTCGCCGACTTCGCCCCGAACAAGAGCCAGCGGCGCACGGTCAAGCGCAACAGCTACCTGCGCCGCGACGCGACCAGCCCCTGGGCGACCGAGGATCA
>DJUV01000280.1:0-5922 GCA_002440625.1 Rhodobacteraceae bacterium UBA6273
CAGGAGGAATCAGCCGCACCTCATGACCCAGAAATAGGCGCCGCCGCAGGCTTCCATCGCCACAGTGCAAGACCGCAACTGGCCGAAAAACTCCAGTACCTGCGCTCGCCGCAGCTTCTTGCGCAGAACCGCCCGTCCCGAGGCGTCAGCCCCGTGGACCTGGCACACATTCTTCGCCAGATCGAGCCCCACAGTGATAATCTCCGACATGACCGCTCTCCTCTGTGGATCCACGCTGACCCACCTTGGCACATCGATGCCGTCGGGGGGCGGTCACATCATCAATGCCATGACGTACTTTGATGAAGTACACTGCCGGGCTTGTCATCGCGCAGTGTCAGAAGTTTTTAATCATTGTCGACACTCTGCTCGGCGTGATAGGGTAAAAAGTGGGGGAGTCATGGCCCGAACAGACGAGAGATTTCGTGGGGCTTTCAATGCCTTGCTGGATTATTGCGGCACACTTTCGCTGGGCGACCAACTGCCCGCCGAACTACCCTTGGCTGCGCATCTCGACGTCAGCCGCACCGTCGTTCGCGCCGCACTCGACCGGCTTCAGGGAGAGGGGCTGATCCGCTGGGACGGGCGCGACAAGACGCTGCTGCGCCATCCCGTACCCGCCGACCGGCTGGTGATCGAGGCGGAGCCGGTCTCGGCCGAAGAGCTTGAACGCCAGTTTCTCGACTGGGTGCTGCGCTTCGACGTGCCGCCGGGTACGCCGCTGAACGTCACCGAGCTTGCGCGCAAGTTCCGCGTTCCGGCTTACGGTCTGCAGGAATTCCTCGCCTCGCTCAGCCGTTTCGGGCTGGTGCGTCGGAGGCCGAAGGGCGGGTGGGAGCTTGTCGGCTTCACCCGCGACTTCGCGATCGAGCTATCCGATTTCCGCTTGACGCTTGAACTGAACGCCGTCTCGCATCTGGTAGCCCTGCCGGCGGACCACGCCATCTGGCCGAGCCTCGCGGAACTTGAGTTTGAGCATCACCGGCTGGCCGACGACCTTGATACCCGCTTTCACGACTTCTCGCCGCTGGACGAACGCTTCCACACGGTGATCGGCAGTGTCGTGCAGAACCGCTTCGTGGACGAGTTCCAGAAGGTGATCGCGCTGGTCTTCCACTATCATTTTCAATAGGACAAGACGGATGAGCGGGAGCGGAACCAAGCCGCCGTCACAGAGCATCTGCGCCTGATCGACGCGTTGAACCGGCGGGATGAGGGCGATGCCCTGATCGCCGCACGCGAGCACCTGCGGACATCGAAGCAGACGCTCCTGTCATCCTTGCGCAGCAACGCGCTGGCTTAGACCGGCAAAAGCACCCTGTCCGCCTCCGCCGGCCAAGGCGCCTCGGCCGCATCGAGATTGCGGTCAAGGGAGGCGACCCGAGCGGTTCCGATCAGGACCGAGGCCGCCTGCGGATGGGTCATCGCAAAGCGCAGCGCTGCCGTGGCAAGATCGACTCCTGCCGCGCGCGCCCGGTCCTGCAGCACCCCGGCGCGGGCCAGAATCTCAGCCGAGGCGGGGGCATAGTCGAAATGCGCGCCCGGCACCGGGCCGGTTGCGAGGATGCCCGAATTGAAGATGCCGCCAAGGACAAGGCTCGTCCCCCTCGACCGGCACATCGGCAGAAGCCCCTCTTCGGCGGATCGGTCGATAAGCGTCAGGCGACCGGCAAGAAGAATGGCGTCGATGTCGGCCGCGGCCATGACTTCAAGGCAGACCTCGTTTTCGTTCACGCCAAGGCCGAAGGCGCCGATCCGTCCCGCAGCCTTCAGCCTATGCAGGCTGTCCAGCCCCGACCCCAGAAAGGCCGCCATGTGGCGAGCATTTTCGGCGCCATGGGTCATCCGCCCGATATCATGGACATATAGGATGTCGACGTAGCTGGTGCCGAGCCGCTCGCAGCTTTGCTTGAACGCGGCCTCGATCCCGTCGCCAGAATAGTCGTAGCGGACGCCGTTTGGCAGCGGCTCGATGAAGCCATCAGCCTCGGCAAGGGCCGGGCCGGGCGACAGGAGCCGCCCGACCTTGGTCGAGATGGCATAGTCGCCGCGCGGGCGCCCTTTCAGGAACTGGCCGAGCCGCGCCTCGGAAAGCCCACGCCCGTAATGTGGCGCGGTGTCGAAATAGCGGATGCCACGATCCCAGGCCCGCCGCAGCACGGCCTGCGCCTCGGCATCGTCGATCTTGCGATAAAGGTTGCCGAGGCCCGAGCAGCCGAAGGCGACTCCGGTGACTTCGACGTTTGTCTGACAGATGCGGTTGCGGTTCATGCCGGTGCCTCCGTCCAGGCGATCACGCCCCTCAAACGCGGCTGCGGCGTGGTGAGGACAAGGTTACCGCCCCAATCGGCAAAGGCCCCGATCCGGCGCCGGACCTTTTCGGCATGGTTCTGGGCGATGTCGTACAGGCGATGCGCAAGGGAGGGGTTGACGAAACGGTCGATGGTGGTGGCGACATAGTCCCGCGCCTCGTCGCCCTGCGCGGTGGTCGCGAAAACCGGGAGAACCTCGTCCAGGTAGAGACCTTGCACATCCGCACGGATCGCGGGATCGGCCATTTCGTCGCGGACCAGCGCAGCCTTGTCGCCGTTGCGGGCAACGAGCTCCGTGGGCATCACCACGATGCCGCGACCGCCGGCGCGAAAGCGGGACAGCCGCATTTGGGTCAGTTTCGCCGGATAGGACATGCCCTGCCGGAAATCCGCCGCGCTGTCGTCGGATGAGGGCGTCCAGCCGGCATCGCCGGTGTTCGACAGGATCACCTCGGCCCCTTCCGCCGCGATGCGGGCGAACTCCGGCCAGTCGGTCTCGGTCGTGAGCGCACGCGCAACCGATGACACCCGCATACTGTGCAAGACGGGCCTGCGGTTCACGATCCCCTCCACCCGGACCGGCAAGCCGCCTGGCGCCGCCAGCGCCTGAAGTCGCGCGCGCCGCCAGGCGCTGCCGCTCGGCTGCACGATTGTGGTGGGCCCCTTCGCCTCACCCCGCAAAGGGCCTAGGAGATGACCATATCGGCATGGCGTGAAGGAACCGGCTGGTGCCGAATTGCAGGATCGGGGTCATTGGCATGGCGTCCTCCACAGCGATACTGCTTTTAATGATACTGTACACTCTGTCAAGGAGAGGGGTTTGACGGTTGCGGGCAGAAGTGAGAAATCGACCCCTGGCGGCAACAATCCCGGGGACCTTCGAACGATGCGACTTCTTTGCGTGGGCGAGCCGATGGCCGAGCTGCGAAGGGCGGGTGGCGGTTTCGCCGTCAGCTTCGCAGGCGACACCTTCAACACCGCGGTCTATTGCCGCCGCCTCCTGCCCGGGGGCGACCGCGTCGGCTATCTCACCCGCGTCGGCACCGATCCCCTGTCGGACGGTTTCGTGGCGCTCGCCCAGGACGAAGGCATCGACACCGCGCTCGTCGCGCGCGACGCGGGGCATAACATCGGCATCTACTCCGTGCAGACCGACGGGAAGGGCGAACGCTCGTTCCACTACTGGCGCGACGATTCCGCGGCCCGGCAGATGTTCCGCACGCCAGAAGATCTTTCGGCGCTGGACGGGGCAGAAACTCTCTACCTTTCGGCCATCACGCTCGCCATCATCGCGCCCGAAGCGCGCGAGGCGCTTCTGGCGCGGTCGGCCGATCTGCGGGCAAAAGGCCGGCGCATCGCCTTCGATTCCAACTATCGCCCGCGCCTCTGGACCGACAGGGAAACTGCGCGCGACTGGATCGGGCGGATGTGGCGGATGACCGACATCGCGCTGCCTTCGGCGGACGACGAACGGGCGCTTTTTGGCGATGCGGATGATGCCGCGGTGCTGGCGCGCCTGCGCGGCTGGGGCTGCCGATCGGGTGCGTTGAAGCGCGGTGCAGACGGGCCGGTCGGCTTCGATCCCGCCATCGTCGACGGCAGATATTCCCCAGCGAAGAGAGTTGTCGATACCACAGCGGCCGGCGACAGCTTCAACGGTGCCTTTCTTGCGGCGTTGCTGAGGGGCCGGGACGAGGCCACGGCGATGGACTGGGGGCACCGCACCGCCAGCGCCGTCATCGGCCAACCCGGTGCCATCGTCGCGGAAACGCCCCGGCTTTGATGCAGCCCTGGTCCGGCGCGCGCGCGATGGCGGAATGACCCACAGCCAGGAAACGCATTAGCCTTTCGGATATGATCGGCTATGTTTCGGGCATGGCACAGGAACAGCGCCCAGAACCGGCAATGACTCAGAGCTGCTGCGCTGGCAATGCGCAGCGAACGCGGGGGGCCGGAGCGGCGCCCGGCAGTGTGTCAAAGCTGACCTTGCCGAACGAACGGGGCCGGATGCAGGCCGACACGATCTGGCTTCCCGATGCCGAAAGCCTCATAGGCACAGACCGCCCCGTCATCCCCGGCGATGGCGAAGGGCCGTGCAGGCCAACGCGGGTTGCGGCCTTTGGCCTTGACCGGGTCGCCGTCAGCAACCGCCGTTTTGCCGAGTTCATCGCCGCCACCGGCCATGTCACCGACGCCGAGCGCTTTGGCTGGAGCTATGTGTTCCACCTTCTCCTCCGCGATGCCGACCGGCATCCGGCCCCGCAGGGAACGCCGTGGTGGCGCGGGGTCGAGGGGGCTGCGTGGAATGCGCCGGAAGGCCCCGGCAGCACGGTCGAAGGGAGAGATGATTTCCCCGCCACCCATGTCTCATGGAACGATGCCGCCGCCTTTGCCGCCTGGGCGGGGGGGCGGCTGCCGACCGAAGCCGAATGGGAACGGGCCGCCCGCGCCGGAATGCGCGACCCGCGTTATCCCTGGGGCGATGCGGAGCCCGACGACACCACCACGCCTTGCAACATCTGGCAGGGCCGCTTCCCGATGGTGAACACCGTCGCCGATGGCTGGCTGGCGACCGCGCCTGTCGACGCCTTTGCCGCCAACGGCCTTGGCTTTTACAACATGGTGGGCAATGTCTGGGAATGGTGCGCCGACCGGTTCCGCGTGACCGAGCCGACCATGGCCGGGCGCGCCCGTGACGCCATGGCCCTGGCCGAGGATGAGCGGACGCAGAAGGGCGGCTCCTACCTCTGCCACGCGAGCTACTGCGACCGCTACCGCATCGCCGCGCGGGCGGGCCGATCGGCGGATACGTCGGCCGGGCATTCCGGTTTTCGCATGGCCTGGAACGCGGCTGACCGCGCGACAGCTACGACAGGGTAGGGGTCACGCCCTGGTCGCGGCCAGCACCTTCAGGTCGATCCGGCGCTCGAACGCCTTGCCGTCGCCGTCGAAGAGATGGCAGTCGGCGGCCATGAAGCCCACCGTGACCGGGGCGTCGACGGTGACAGACTGGCTTCCCGGCAGGACAACGCAGAAGAAATCCGTCTCCTGGTCCGGCAGGGTCACATAGGCGATGGTCTGCTGGCCGAGCCGTTCGACGACCGACGGGGCGATCTCCATCACCGCATCGCCGCCGCCAAGCCGGATATGTTCGGGCCGGACGCCGAGCAGGAGCGAGGCGCCTTCGATCCCGGCGCGGGGGGTCACCGGCAGGGTGAGGCTCTGCCCGTTGAAATCGACCGTCACGCCCTGAGCGCCGGTGCCGGTGCCGGTACCGGTGCATATGACCGGCAGGAGGTTCATGCGCGGATTGCCGATGAACCCGGCGACGAAGGTGTTGTCGGGCTTGTGATAAAGCTCAAGCGGTGCGCCGACCTGGGCGATGTGACCGGCATTCAGGACCACGATGCGGTCGGCCATGGTCATCGCCTCGATCTGGTCATGGGTCACGTAGATCATCGTCGCGCCAAGCTGCTTGTGGAGGCGCGTCAGCTCGATCCGCATGTCGGCACGGAGCGAGGCGTCGAGGTTCGACAGCGGTTCGTCGAAAAGGAAGATCTCAGGCTCGCGCACGATGGCCCGGCCGATCGCCACGCGCTGGCGCTGGCCG
>DJUV01000280.1:6032-23838 GCA_002440625.1 Rhodobacteraceae bacterium UBA6273
GCGCTGGCGCTGGCCGCCGGACAACTGGCCGGGGCGTTGCTGCAGGCGCTGGTCGAGATGCAGGATCGCGGCGGCCTTCTCCACCTTCTGGCGGATGACGTCGTTCGGGGCGCCCTCGACCCTGAGCGGGAAGGCGATGTTCTCGTAGACCGTCATGTGCGGATAAAGCGCATAGGACTGGAACACCATCGCGATGCCACGTTTGACCGGGGCAAGGTCGTTCACCCGCTTGCCGTCGATGACGATGTCGCCGGCGCTGGTATGTTCCAGCCCCGCGATCATGCGCAGGAGGGTCGACTTGCCGCAGCCCGATGGGCCGACGAAGACGATGAACTCGCCCTCGCTGACGTCGAGGTTCACGCCCTTGACGACTTCGATCATGCCGAAGGTCTTGACGACATTCTTCAGGGAAAGCTGCCCCAAGGGTGGTCTCCTCACGGAAAAGGCTCCCGGCCGCACCAACGGCGCGGCCGGGACAATGGCTTACTTGTACTGCTCGAGATCGGCAGCCGCCTTCTTCAGCGCGTCCGCCGGTTCGGCGGTGCCGGTCACGACCGACTGCACCAGCTCGATCATCACGTTCTGCAGGCCCTTGTAGTCGGTGAAGAGAGGCTCCGGCCCGCCATAGGCGATGCCGTCGATGTAGGGCTTCCAGAAGGGCGTGGTCTTGAGAAGCTCATCGACCTGCGGCATCGGGCGCAAGGGGGTGAGGCCGGCATCGGGCGACATCTCATACTGGATCTGGATGTCAGGCGAGGTGATGTACTTGGCGAATTCCGTCGCCTTCTCCTCGACGCCCGAACCCTTGAAGACGGCGAGCGAGTCGGTGATGAGCAGGGTGCCCGGCCCGGTGGCCGACGGACCAAGCGGCAGCGTGGTGACGCCCCAGTTGATCTTGGTGTCCTTCAGCCGCATCGCCGCGCCCACGGAGGCCTGGATCATGCCGACCTTGCCATCCAGGAAGATCGCCCGGATCTCGTTCTGTTCGTAAGCGGTGGCGCCCTCGACCGACCAGGGCGTGATGTCCTTGTAGGCCTGAAGCGCCGCGAGGTTTTCCGGGCTGTCGAGCGTGATGTTGCCCTCGGCGTCGATCACCGAGCCGTTGTTGGTATAAACCCAGTGCAGGAACTGGTGCATCGTGTTGTCGAAGGTCTTGGCCGGAAGGCCGTAACCGGCGATGCCGGTCTTTTCCTTGATGGTCTTGGCCATCTCGATCTCCTCCGCCCAGGTGGTCGGCGGCTTTTCGGGGTCAAGCCCGGCTTGGGTGAAGAGATCCTTGTTCCAGTAGAGCGCCTTGGTCGAGAAGGCGATCGGCACGCCCCACTGGGTGCCGTCGATGGTCACGGTATCGACGATATGCGGATAGTAGGCGGCCTTCTCCTCATCCGTCATTGGCACTTCGACGATTAGATCGTTGCCGGCGAATTCCTTCAGCGTGCGCGAGCCGACATAGGCAAGCCCGGCCGGCGAGCCGGCGGCAGCGAGCGTCGTGGCCTTGTCCTGGCACTGGTCCCAGCCGACGACTTCCACCGCGATCTTGTTGTCGGGGTTGGCGGCATCCCAGTCGGCGATGGCCTTTTCATGGACCGGGTCGATCTTGTCGCCGCAGTAGATCCACGAGATCTCCGCCGCCAGCGTCGGCAGGGCGGTCGTTCCCGCCAACACCACGCCGATCAGGCTTTTCTTGATGAGACTATTCACGTCAGAGGCTCCCTGTTGTTGAGGTTCATTGTTTTATCGCGCCGGCGGTCAGCCCGCCGACGAGATGGCGTTGCAGGAAGAAGATGATGACGACGGCCGGCATGATGCCCATGAAGGCCGCGGCCATCAGCTCGTTCCAGATCACTTCCTGCTTGCCGAAGAAGGCGAAGAGCCCGATCGGAAGCGGCATGTACTCGGTCTTGGAGTTGAAGGTCAGCGCGAAGACGAATTGCTGGGAATAGGCGCCGATGAAGGTCACGATCGCGACGACGATGATGCCGGGGCTGGCAATCGGCAGGATCACGCGGCGGAAGGTGTAGAACTGGCTGGCGCCGTCCATATAGGCGGCTTCGTTCAGTTCCAGCGGGATGCGCGCCATGTAAGTGCGCAGAAGCCAGATCGCCGAAGGGATCAGGAAGGCCACGCCGGGGATGATCATCGCCCAGTAGGTGTTGAGGACGCCCATCGTGCGCATCAGCCGGAAGAGCGGGATCAAAAGCACCGCGCCCGAGAACATCGAGACGGCAAGGAAGCACCCGAGCACGAGTCCCATGCCGCGGAAATTGAACCTTGCGAAAGCATAGGCCGAGGGTACCACGAGGAGGAGCACCACGATCGTGACGACGGTCGAGATCAGGAACGAATTGAAGACGAAGCGCAGGAAATAGGGCAGCCGTTCGAAGACGCCGGCATAGGCGGCAAAGCTGCCGTTTTCGGGGATGAAGCTGTAGGGCGAGGTGAAAAGCTGCGACAGCGGGCGGAGGCTGACGATGAAGCCTTCGATGAACGGCGCCAGCAGGAAAAAGAGGAAGAGCGCGATCCCGGCATAGATGCCGATGATTTCCCACCAGCGGTAGCGGTCGATCATCTGGATATTTTCGTTGCGGAAAAGCGCCATGCCGGCCCCCTATTCCTTGCCGCCGATGGTCTGCAGTCGCCGGGTGATGCGGAAATAGGCGATGCAGAAAAGCGACAGGAAGATGCAGATCACCACCGCCCGGGCGGCACCTTCGCCGTACTTCTTCGACCCGATGGCGGTCTGGTAGGTGTCGATGATCATCGTCGTCGTCTGCCCCGAAGGCCCGCCGCGGGTCAGAATCCAGATGATGTCGAAGCTGTTGAAAGTGGCGATCAGCGACAGCATCGACATGGTGATGATCGCCGGCGCCATCAGCGGCAGGGTGATGCGGCGGAACCGCATCCAGCGGCCGGCGCCATCGGTCCAGGCGGCCTCGTAAAGGTCTTTGGGGATCGACTGGATCGCGGCAAGGAAATAGATCGTCACCATCGGCACGCCGATCCAGACATCGGTGATGATGGTCGCCCAGTAGGCCGATGTGCCGTAGGCGAGGAAGGCCACCGGCCCGTCCACCAGCCCGAAGCGCTGCAGAAGGCCCGAGATCATCCCGAACTGGCCGTTGTACATCCAGCCCCACATGAAGATGCCGATGGCCATCGGCACGATCCAGGGCGGCATCGTCAGGATGCGGAAGAGATGCCGCCCCGGAACTGCAGCGTTGAGGAGGACAGCGCCGCAAGTGCCGATGACCATCTTCAGAAGGACCGAAAAGAAGGTCCAGGTAAAGGTGCGCAGGATCACGGTCAGGAAGGTGTCGTTGAAGATCTTGGTGTAGTTCCGCCAGCCGACGTAATTCGTGACCTTCTTCAGCGAGGCGTCGGTGAAGGAAAGCCGGAAGGTCTCGACCAGAGGCCAGGCGACGATGATCGTCACATAGATGATCGCCGGGGCCAGAAGGGCCCAGGCGAAGATCATGCTCGACCGGTTCCTGATCATCCTCAGGCGGCCTTGGTGTGGAAGGCGTTGTCGTAGCGGTCCCAGATCGGGCGCAGGTCGACCACCTGCTTCGTCCTCCGGGCGTCATCCATCGCGAAGGCAAGGATGCCGGCCTCAAGCGCGTCGAGCGTGGAGACGGGCTGGACGATGCCCTTCATCGCATAGTCGACGATGCCCGCCGCCATCTCCTCGTCGGCGCCGTAATGCTGCGAGAGCGCCGTGGCCCTGTATTCCTTTTCCATGACGCGCTGTTCGGTCAGTACATCCGTCACCTTGAAGAAGCCGCGGATGAAGTCGCCCTCCGCCTGGCCCCTGGTGCCGAAGGCGGCAAAGCGGCGGAACTGGTCGGGGGCGTTCAGGTTGGTGTGGAAGTTCATGCCGACGCCATTGGCGTATTCGATGATCGCCACCTGATAGTCGATGATGTCGGCATCGGTGTCGAAGACCTTGTCCGACCCGTTCCAGCCCGTGGGCTTGCGGTGGTACATGCTCATGTCGTTGACGCCGTAGGTGCGCGGATCATTCGCCGGGATGAAGTTCTTGCGGCCGCCAAAGCTTGCCACCCGTTCGGGCCGGGCGCCGATCAGGCCGTTGTAGAGGTCGAGGTCGTGGCAGCACTTTTCCAGCATGAAACTGCCCGACCATTTTTCATAGCGGCGCCAGTCGCGCATGAAGAAGGCGCCGTGGTAAGGATAGATATGCTCGGCGGCCTCGATGGAGAGGAGCTTGCCAAGAAGGCCATCATCCCGGGCCTTCAGAAGATCGCGGTAAAGCGGCGCGTAGCGCAGGACCAGCCCGACGGTCAGGCGGTCATGCCCGAATTTGCCAAGGAGGCCGGCCAGAGCGTAGGTCTGTTCAAGGCTGGCGACGATGGGCTTTTCGGAAAAGACCTTCAGCCCCGCCTCAAGCCCGAGCCGGATATGGTCGAGATGCAGGTGATTGGGCGAGCCGATCATCAGAAGGTCGAAGCCGCCGGCGCGGATCAGGTCTTCGGGCGTCTCATGGGCCTTGCCGGCAGAGATGCCGTGCTTTTGCAGCGTCTCCATGCCTGCGGGGGCCGGATCGACATAGCCGACAATGCGGAAATCGGGGCAAATCTCGTGAAAGACATGGCCGAGATATCCGAGGCGATAGCCAAGACCGATGATTCCGACTCTCATACGGCACCCCGAACAAGAAATTGATTTTCTCAAACTCGCCGATCAATGCCAATACGTCAACGAATTTTCATCGATGTTCGATTGTTTATGTAATTTGTTTTCATGCACCGCGGACTCCACCCCTCCCCTGCGTCGCCGAGATTGGGGGTCCATGCGCCGGTGCGCCGCTACCAGACCGTGCCACGTGCCGCGACCGGCTCGACCCGCGTCACGACGCCGCCGCGATGAAAGACCATGCAGTCAAAGAGGTTCGACACGACGCAGGTATGGTTCGGTATGACCCGCACCATCTCGCCAACCTCGGGCAGTGGCGCGGTGCAAGCGGAAAGATCGACGACGCCATGTTCCTCGGAGAGGGAGACGATGCGCGCGCCCGGCAGGCCCTCGATCTCGCCGTGGTCGGGAAATCCCAGAAGGTCCGAGGTCAGCGCCTTGGACCCGGCATCGAGAACCGCCCGGACGGGCGTCGGGCGCGAGACGACGGTGGCGAGGACATGCATCGCCAGATCGCCATGCGTGCATTCCCCGGCGCGCACCATCGAACGGTCGTTGTAGACATAGGTTCCGGCGCGATGTTCGGTCGCCGAGGGCACGAGATGCGCCTTCCAGAGGTCGGGGCTGCCGCCGTTCGAGCGGATGGGACAGTCGATCCCGTTTGCGGCCAGAAGCTGCATGCTTGCCGACAGGAAGGCCTCCACCCTCTCCGCCCCGCCGACGGCGGGATAGGTGAGAAGGCCGTCGAAGCGCAGGCCCGGCGCAGCGGCGATGCGTTCGGCCAGCGCCAGCGCCGCCTCGGCCGACTGCACCCCGACGCGGCCGCCGCCGGTATCGCATTCGATCAACACCCGGAGCGGCTTTGACCCGGCAAAGGCCGCAGCCAGACCTGCGACCGTGACCGCGCTGTCTGCCACGACGCGCAAGCAGGCGACGCGGTCGTTCAGCGCCTTCAGCCGGCTGAGCCGCGCCGGACCGAGGATGTTGTAGGTGATGAGGATGTCCTGAAACCCGGCATCGGCGAAAACCTCCGCCTCGGTCAGCTTCTGGCAGTTGATGCCCACAGCTCCCGCCTGAAGCTGCGCCTGCGCCACGGCGGGGATCTTGTGGGTCTTGATATGCGGCCGGAAGCCAAGGCCATGCGCCGTCATGTAGCCTTGGGCGCGGGCGATGTTGGCCGCCAGCCGATCCTCGTCGATGACGGGCATCGGCGTTGCGATCCGCGACAGGCTTTCCCCCACTTCAGGCCACGGGAACATCATGCCTCGCTTCCAAAGGGATCAGCCATGCGCGGCCAGATGTCCTTGCGCACGAGCCGGTAAGGGTTGGTCGCCGGATCATTGGGATAGGGCTTTCCGGCCGAGCAATAAAGTATTTCCGACGAGATAGGCTGAAATGCCGCATAGAAATGGTTGGTCGACTTGATGACGAGGATCTTCTGCGCCCGAGGGTCGATGCCAAGGGCGGAGAAAAGCGACGGATCGAAGCTTTGCGCACGGACGGTGTTGAGGATCACCTCGACCCCGGTTTCCCGCCGTTCCGGGGTCAGAAGCGCGATCCGCGCCGCCGGGCCGAAGGGCGCGAGGCTTTCGCCGAAGTTCATCTGGGCATCGGCGGCCAGCGTGACGATGCGGACAAGGGCATCGCAAGGCTCTCCGGTCAGGGGCGCCGACTTCGCGCCGAAGCGAAGGTGAAGCTCCGCGCCTTCGCCGGCGACAAAGCAAAGCTGCACCGCGACCGGGTCCCAGATGGTGCCGACCGCCACGCCGGTGGCGCCGCGCGCCAGAAGCTCCTTCAGGATCACTGTCGCATCCCCGGCGGTGCCGCCGCCGGGATTGTCCCAGACATCGGCGATCACCACCGGATGCGCGGTCGCGGCCATCGCCCGGGCAACCGCCTCATGCTCATCGATCAGCGGCATCATGTGCCGGCCACGGTTGGCGAAAAGCTCCCGTCCCAGACGTTCCGCCATCTCGGCCCCTAGTGCTGGGTCGTTGTCCGTCACCGCGATCATCCTTGTCCCCATCTCGGGCACGTCGCCGGCCATGAACCCGTGGATTGCAGAGAGGGACAGGAGCCGGGGATTGTCACGTTCCAGCGCCATCATCCGGTCGACGAAACCGCGCATCGGCTGGCGCGAAGTCGGAAACACGTCGATCATCCGGCAATCGAAAACCGACATCACCGGCTTGACCCGACCCTCAAGCGTGTCGACGACGATCCGCCACAGATCCTCGGCCCGATCGACGAAATCGGTATGCGGAAATTCCTTGAAGACGACGAAGAAATCCGCCGCCGCCACCCGCTTTGCCGTCAGATGCGAATGCGGGTCCAGTTCGGCGCAGACGAGGATATCCGGCCCGACGATCCCCCGCACACGGGCCAGAAGGTCGCCTTCGGGGTCGAGATAGCCCTGCGCCACCATCGCGCCGTGAAGGCCAAGGACGACCGCGTCGACGGGCAGTGCCGCGCGCAACTGGCCAAGGATCTCGTCGCGCAGCGTCTCATAGGCGCCGCGTGCCACCAGCCCGGCAGGGTCGGCCCAGGCGGCGGTGCCCTCGATCAGCGTCCAGCCCTTTTCGGCACAGACCTTGCGCCCGACAGTGATCGGCGCGGTGCAGAGCGTTGGCGTGGCGGGATGCTGGCCGGGCGGAGCGTAGAGCGAATCCTCGAAACCTTTCCGGTCGATGACAATCGGCGCGAAGGTATTGGTCTCGGTCGCGAGAGCCGCCACGAAGACGCGCCGGGGGCCAGCGGTCATCGGTCAGTCCTTCACATGCGGCAGGTAGCCGACGAAGCCGGCGATCTTCCAGCGCCCGGCATCCTTGCGGCACACATAAAGCGTCTGCCAGTTCATGCGGTCATGGCCGCCGTCGGCCTTGGCCAGCCGCCCGTCGAACTTCTTGCGCACAAGCGCTGCGTCGCCGTCGATCTCGATCTCTTCCAGCCGGGTCGCGGCAAAGATGCCATCGCGGGGATCTCCGGCAAAGGCGCCGGCGGCGCGCTGAATGCCGAACTCCGTCGCCTGGCGCAGCCATTCGGCGCGATAGGCGTCGAGCGTTGGGAACGCCAGCGTGAAGCCCTGCGGATCGGGCTGGAACTGTCCGCTGATGCCGGTAAAGTTGCTCGCGATGAAATCGCCGGCGACCATCGACCAGTCGGCGCCCATGAAGGCGTCGATATCGCGCGGAACCAGCATCTCCCAGATCGCGCGGCGGTCTGGATCACCCTCGGGAAAGGGGTTGGCGAAGGGATCGCGCGAAGCGGGCATCTGCGGCGCCTTGTGAAAATTATTTCAGCGATACTGTGTCTATGCTAGAGTATTCGGGATGGATGTGGCTATATGTCAAGGGAAATAGAAAATGAATTTCTCGACTGTGAGTCCTGACAGGCGGAATGTGATCCAGAGGAGTGCCGGCTGATGCCCGCCCGACGCCCCAGCTATGCCCGGACTCGCCATGCCCGGCACAACTGATGCCGACCTTGCCCCGGTCGGGCTTGCGCCGACCGACCTTGTCCGCGCGCTCGCCGATGAGGACGGGCGCCTTTCGGTGATGGAGCGGCGGCTGGCCGAATATGTGCTTGCCGATGTGAACGCTGCCACCAGCGCGTCGATCATCGAGATCGCGGCAGGGGCGGGGGTCTCGCCGCCGACGGTGACGCGGTTCTGCCGGAGGCTCGGCTGCGCCTCCTTCTCGGACTTCAAGGTACAACTGGCGAAAAGCGCCTTCGTCGGCTTGCGCTATTTCCGCCCCGAAACGGTAACCGACACGCCGCAGGAGGTGGCCGAGGATATCGTGACCAAGGCCCAAGCCGCGCTTTTCGACATGCTGCGCGCGCTTGACCTCGCGGCGGTTGAGGCGGCGGCAACGGCCCTTGCCGGCGCCGGGATGATCCATGCCTTTGGCTCGGGCGGCAATTCCTCGATGATCGTGAACGAGCTGCAGAACCGGCTCTTCCGCCTTGGCTGCCGGATCAGCAGCTCGAACGACCACGGGATGCAGCTGATGCTCTCGGCCGCCTGCGAGCCGGGAACGGTGGTCTTCGGCTCTTCCTTCAGCGGGCGCAACAAGGAACTTGTCCACTGTCTTGAGCTTCTGAAGGTGCGGGGCATCACCACCATCGCCCTGACCCAGGCGGGGTCGCCGGTGGCCGCGGCGGCGGATATCGTCATTCCGGTGACGCTGCCCGAAGGCAAGAACATCTACCGCGCCACCTCGGCCCGCTATGCCTTCCTTGCCGCGATCGACATTCTCGCCAATCTGGTTGCCTATGCCGACAGGCCGCGCTCGACGCGCATCCTGCGCGGCATCAAGGAACAACTCGTGCTGCAGCGCGATGGTGACGACCGTCAGCTTATGGGCGACTGAGACCCTGGCCCCCGGGCGGCAAGCGGCCCCGCCCGGATCGCAACTTGCGGCCGCGAACGGAGCAGAAGATGAAGCGCCTGGCGCTTGTGACCGGAAGTGCCGGCGACATCGGCAGGGCGATCGCGCGGCGCCTGAAGGCGGATCACGACCTCGTGGTGATGACCGACCGCGACCTTGCCGCCGCGACCGAGGCAGCCGCGGAGTTCGGCGCGGGCTTCGTCGCGATGCAGCACGACGTGACCGACCCCGTGAGTTGTGCCGGTGTTGCGGAAGCGACGGCCCGGATCGGCCAGGTCGCAACGCTGGTCAACAACGCGGGCGGCGTTCAGGCGGCAAGCCTGCAATCGACGAGCGTGGCCGATTGGCAGGCTGACCGCGCGCTCAACCTCGATGCGGCCTTCTTTGTCTTTCAGGCGCTGGCAGACCAGCTCAAGGCCACGCAGGGATCGGTCGTCAACATTGCCTCGGTCAATGGCATGGCGGTCTTCGGCCATCCGGCCTATGCCGCTGCAAAAGCCGGGATGATCCATCTCACGCGGATGATCGCCGTCGAATACGGGCGCTACGGCATCCGCGCGAACGCCGTCGCTCCCGGCACGGTGCGCACCCGCGCCTGGGAAGCACGCGCTGCCAACAACCCGAAAGTCTTCGAGGAAGCCGCCGCGCATTATCCCCTTGGCCGCATTACCCTGCCCGAAGATGTCGCCGAGGCGGTGGCTTTCCTTGCCTCGCCGCTCGCCGCCGCGATCACCGGCATCTGCCTTCCGGTGGATTGCGGCCTGACCGCCGGTGACCTGGCCCAGGCCCGCACCTTTACCCAATCCCCCGATTACTGAGGCCCAATGACCTATTTCCTCGAAAACCGCTGGACGCCCGACCCCCTGCCCGCCGGCACCTGGGAGATCCGCCTGACCAATCTCTCCGACGCGACCCTTGCCGGGTTCACCCTGTCGGTGACGACGATCACCCGGATCATGCCGGTCAACCGGGTGCATGGCGCGCGGTTCATCCGGCGGGTGGCGAACTATCACGAATTTGCGCCCTTCGACGGCGTGACGCTGGCCCCCGGCGAGGCCTGGACCTTCCGCGCCGAGGGCCTCTTCCGTTCGCCCTTCCATCGCAACGATGCCGCCAAGACCGCCTGGCTGACCCGGGCCGACGGCAGCCGCCAGCCGGTCATGGTCGGCGATCTTGTGCAGGGGCATGAGGCGCCAGTCCTGCCGCCGCCGCGCCTGCCCGAGGGGCGGCTGACCCTGCCCTTCGCGCTGCTGCCCTGGCCGAACAGGATCGAGGCCACGCCCGGACCCGCGCCGGTGATCCTGCATCTTGGGCCGGGCACCACGCTTGCCGACAAGCGGCTGGCACTGTCAGTCGATGCGCTGCATGCGCGGCTTTTCCCGGCCGCGCGCAAACTGATCCAGCTTTCGTCGGCGCCGGGGTCGCGCGAACTGAGCTTCACCACCGACGCCGCGCTGCCTGCCGAAGGCTACCGCCTGACCTTCGGCGACTGGATCGCGCTTGCCGCAAGCACCGAAGCCGGGCGGCGCTACGGCCTTCTGTCGCTGGCGCAGATGCTGCACGGCGCCTTCGCCAACCATGATTTCCGCTTCCCCGTGACCGGGGCCATCGATGACGCCCCCCGCTATGGCTGGCGCGGCTGCCATCTTGATGTCTCGCGCCATTTCTGGACGATTGATGAGGTCAGGCGCGTCGTGGACATCCTCGCCTGGCACAAGATCAACATTTTCCACTGGCACCTGACTGATGACGAAGGCTGGCGCGCCGAGATCATCGCCTACCCGGAACTGACCGGCCCCGGCGCCCATCGCAGCGCCGACACGCCCGCCATGCTGCCGCAGCTTGGCGACGGGCCGGGGGTGCAGGGCGGCTACTACACCCAAGATGAAATGCGCGGCCTAGTCGCCCATGCCGCGAGCCTCGGCATCGAGGTGATGCCCGAGATCGAAACCCCCGGCCATGCCGCCTGCGTGGTTGCCGCGCTCCCCTTCCTTGTCGACCCGGATGAGACGCCGGACAGCTATCAGCCGGTGCAGGGCTATCCCAATAACTCCTGGAATCCCGGCATCCCGGAAACCTTCGTGGTGCTGGAACAGATCATCGACGAACTTTGCCGCATCTTCCCCTCGCGCTACTTCCACATTGGCGGCGACGAGGTTGCCAAGAACGCCTGGCTCGAAAGCCCGAAGGCGCGCATCCTGATGCAGAAGGAAGGGCTTGCCGGCACGTTCGAACTGCAAAGCTGGTTCCTGAACCGGATCAAGAAGATGCTGACGGCGCGCGGCAAGGTACTGGTCGGCTGGAACGAGGTCGCCCATGGCGGCGGCGTCCCGCCCGAGGATACACTCCTCATGGCCTGGGAAAAGCCCGAGGTCGGCATCGAGCTGGCCGAGCGCGGCTATGACGTGGTGATGACGCCGGGGCAGGCCTATTACCTCGACATGGTGCAGGGGCCGGACTGGCTTGAGAACGGCGCCGGCTGGGCCGGGCCGGTGCCGCCGGAAAAGACCTATGGCTATGAGGCCGAGGGCGATTTCCCCGATGCGCTCCGCCACCATATGCGCGGCATCCAGGCCTGCATCTGGTGCGAACATTTCACCACGAGGGCATGGTTCAACGACCTCGTGTTTCCGCGTCTGTCGGCAGTGGCGGAGGCCGGCTGGACCAGGCCCGAAAACAAGGACTGGCTGCGGTTTGCCCGGCAGGTCCGGTTCCACCCGACGCTCTAGGAGGAAAGGAGGCACGAGATGCGCATTGCCGTTGGCGGCATCCATACCGAATGCTCCACCTATTCGCCCGTCCTCATGCAGAAGCAGGATTTTCGCATCCTTCGCGACAAGGGCCTGATGGAACACGACTATTTCGCCTTCCTTGGTCGCAGCGGGGCCAGTTTCGCGCCCCTGCTTCACGCCCGCGCGGTGCCGGGCGGGCCGGTCTCGCGGCCCGCCTATGACGCGCTGAAGGCCGAGTTTCTGGAACGGCTTTCGGCGGCCCTGCCGGTCGATGGCGTCTATCTCGCCATGCACGGCGCGATGAAGGTCGATGGCCTGTGGGATGCCGAAGGCGACTGGATCACCGCCGTCCGCCGCCTGATCGGGCCGGCGATCCCGATTGCCGTCAGCTATGACCTCCATGGCAATGTCTCGCAAGAGATCGTCGATCAGATCGACATCTTCGCCGCCTACCGCACCGCCCCCCATATCGACGTGACCGAGACGATGGAGGCCGCATTGGCTATGCTGATCCGCGCCCTGACGAGCGGCGCGCGGCCCGGTATCGTCCGGGTGCCGGTGCCGCTTTTGCTGCCCGGCGAAAGGTCTTCGACCGAGGACGAACCGGCTCGGTCGCTCTATGCCGCGCTGCCGGGGCTGGAGGGCAAGGGCGTTTGGCGGACCGACCTGATGATCGGCTATGTCTGGGCCGATGAGCCGCGCACCACCGCCTCTGCCATCGTCACCGGCACTGACCGGGCCGCCGTGTCCTCTGCCGCCGAAAGCATCGCCGCCGGGTTCTGGGCGGCGCGCGAAGGGTTCCGCTTTGGCCCCGTGACCGGGCCGCTCGACGCGATGCTCGATCTTGCTTCCGCCGCCGCGACCCGCCCGGTGATTCTTGCCGACAGTGGCGACAACCCGACCGGCGGCGGTGTCGGCGACCGCGCCGACGTCCTTGGCGCGCTAATCGCGCGCGGCTGGCAGGATGCGCTGATGGCCGGCATCACCGACCGGCCCGCCGTGGAGGCCTGCTTTGCCGCCGGCACCGGCGCGCAGCTGACGCTGAAGATTGGCGCCAGCCTTGACCCGGCGGGGGTTTCCGTCACGGCGGAGGTAGAGGTGCTGCGGCTTGACGCTGGCGACAGTCCGGCTGACCGGCAGGCGGTAGTACTGACAGGGGGCATCACCCTTGTCCTCGCCGCGCGCCGGCGTCCCTATCACGACATAGCGGATTTCACCCGGCTTGGCCTCGACCCCGGCGCCACCGGCCTTCTGGTGGTGAAGTCGGGCTACCTGTCGCCCGATCTTGCCCCCATCGCCAACCCCAACCTGATGGCGCTGACCGACGGTGTGGTCAATCAGGACATCCCGCGCCTCGCGAACCTCCACCGCGCGCCGGGCACCATCCCCTGGGATGGCAACCCCGGCTTTCGCCCCAGGGCCGAGCCTTCGGCGCGGTTCCGGGGCTGACAATGGGGGCCTGGCTGACGATCCTCCGCCGCCACCGGGTGGTGCGCGCCTCTGCGGCGGCAATCTTTCTTTACGGCTTTGCCGGTGCCGCCACCTCGCCCTATCAAGCGGTGGTCGCCATCCGCGAGCTTGGCATTTCCGACCGCGCCTATGCGACGATCGCGCTGCTTGCAGCGATTGCCAATGTCGTGCTGTCGATCGGCATCGGCATGCTTTCCGACCGGTTCCAGAGCTACCGCCGCCCGCTTATCGTGGTCTCGGCCTTCGGCGTCCTCGGCTATGGCGTGATCTGGGCCTTCCCCTCGCCGCTGATTTTTGCCCTGGCGATGATCGGGCCGCTGGCGCTCTTCCATGCGACGAACTCCATGCTTTTCGGCAATGTTCGCGCCCAGACCGATCGCTTCGACCCCGAGGAGGCGGCCATCGTCAATGCGCTGATGCGGATGATGATCTCGCTCTCCTGGGTGCTGGTGCCGGGGGTGGTGGCGCTGATGCTGGCAGGCCGCCACAGCATGATCCCGGCCTGGGCCATCGCGGCCTTGGTCGCCGGGACCTGCCTCGCCTGCATCATCTTCTGGCTTGAGCCGGATCACCGCCCCACGCCGGAGGCGGTCGCCGAAGGCGGCACCGGCACCGCACGGGTGGCGCCAAGCTCAGGGCGGCCTGATCGCCCCGCCCAAGTCCGGCTGAACGGATCGGTGCTTCGGAACCTTGCCACGATCCTGCATCTGGGGATAGTCGCCCGCATAGCCGGCGTGGCGCTGATCACGCAGGTTCTGCATGTGAACAACGCTGTCCTGCCACTGATCCTGACCGGGCAGGCCGGGGGCACGTCCGAGGATATCGGCTTTACCGTCGGCATGGTGGCCGCACTCGAGGTGGTGTTCATGATCCTCTGGGTTCGCCTCGCCCGGTCGATGCACCTGACGACCGCGCTCTTCATCACGTCGGTGGTCTACCTTGGCTATCTTGTCGCCATCTCCGTCGCGCAGCGGCCCGAACACGTCTATCTCGCCAGTATCGCGGCGGGTTTTGCCGCCGCCGGGATCATCTCGCTGCCGATCTCCTACCTTCTCGATCTCATCAAGGACCGGCCCGGCCTTTCGGCCTCGCTGATCGCGGTGAATGCCTTTCTGGGCGGGGCCCTCGGCGCGGGCATTTTCGCGCTCGGTACCGCGCTTGGCGGCTATCCGGCGGCGGCACTTATGTCCGGCGGCGCGGCGGTGATCGGCGCGGTGCTGCTCGTGGCACTGGAACGGAGGCCTGCTGTCGCCAGTTGACGTCGAATGCAGGCGGCAGAAACTGAACGAGTCAGGCGTCTAGAATACAGGGGCACCTCGCTTCTGGCCGAGGGGCGGCTGGCCTGCTCGGTGACCCGGGCGGTGGAAACCCGCGACGGCTAAGCATCTGCACTTCCAAGGACGCCGCGCAGACACCGGAGCCACACCATGACCGACATCCCCCCCGCCGCGCCGGACGGCGCATCCGCGTCGAAGCGGCCCCGCCGCCCTCACCGGTGCCGGCGGACATGGTCAGCCAGCGTTGCAAGCCCCTGACCGATACGGAGGTCCTGTAGTTTCACGAGCTGGTGCAGCGGCTTCTCTAAGACTTCGGCCCCGTCGCTGATCACGTCGAGACTTGAGGCGCGGGCGGTGGCGGCAGGCTGCCGGATGGGCGGAGATGGCCGGTCGCACTTCCCGCGCGCGCTTGTCGTGGACGTGATCGCCCGCGCCCGGCGCAGCCTTACGTTCCACGGTATCGGCCCGATGCGTGATATCGAGATCGGCGGGCGGCGCGTCCGCACCGGCACGGCGGGGCGGCGGCCCCCGACGATCATGGATTCCGAGACCGGCCGCTGCCGCGAAAGCACGGTCGCCGGCCTTTTCGACATCGCCGGCTTATCGACCGGCTCGACAACATCCACAGGTACCAACGGTCGATCGTGGCGCGGGATGCGAAGACGATCCTCGACCTCGATATCAACACGACCTATGCCTGCCTTTCGGGTACCACGAAATCCATAGTCATCCGCTATACCGACAGCGTCTTTTTGACGGCGATCTCGACCGGATCCCGCTCTAGCTCGAAAAGGCGCTCGACCGGATGACGAGCTTCGCCAATGCCGGGATCAAGCGCATCATCAACGGCGCGATCCCGCACACGCCCGACGGCAACCCGCTGGTCGGGCCGATGCCCGGCGTGCCGAATGCATGGGCTTGCTGCGGCTCCTCCATCGGCATTGCACAGGGCGCGGGCTGCGGCACGTTTTTGCCCGGTGGATGATCCACGGCGATGCCGAGATCAAAATGGCCTCGGTCGATCCCCGCCGCTTCGGCGCCTATGCCGATCAGGACTACACCCGGCGAAAAGCTTCGACGATTACGAGAACATGTTTGAGACACCCTTTCCGGGGCACGAGGTTCAGGTCGGTCGCCCCCGCCGTGTGACGCCGCTCTACGAGGTGCTGAAGGCCAAGGGAGCGGTGATGACCGCGGTGCATGGCTGGGAGAGGCCGAAGAGTTCCGCACCCGCCGGGTTCACCGAGAAACTCCAGTTCCGCCGCACCAATACTTTGATTTGGTCGCCACCGAAGCTCAAGCCGTGCGCGAGCGTGTGGGCGTCATGGACCTTTCCAGCTTTGCTAGGTTCGACGCGACCGGGCCGGAGGGCCGAAGCTCTTCTCGACCGGCTGACCGCAAACCGCCTGCCGAAGAAGCAGGGCGGCATCGGGCTGACGCAGGGGCTGTCCGACAATGACCGTATCTTGGGCGAATGGACGATTATGCGGCTTGGCCGCGACCACTTCTACGTCCTGACCGGCGCGGGCGCCGAGGAACAGGCGCGCGGCGACCTGACTTTTGCCGCCGGGCCGGAGGTGACCATCGCCGATGTCACCGACGCGTTCGGGATGCTCGTCGTCGTCGGCCCGAAGTTGCGTGAGGTTCTGGCGACGCCCACTGATACCGACATGTCGAACGCCGCCTTCCGTTGGCTTTCGGCGCAGGAAATCACACTGGCCGGCGCCCTGGTCCGCGTACTCCGCGTCAACTATGTCGGGGAGCTCGGCTGGGAAATCCATGCGCCGATGGCCGGCTTTATGCGGCGATCCGGCAGGCGGGTCAGCCGCACGGCATCGCCGATTTCGGCTTGCAGGCGGTCAATTCGCACCGCATGGAAAAGGGCGATCGCGACTACGGATCGGAACTCGCCAACAGGATCACGCTGGCCGAGGCCGACAGCACCGCTTCTTCGCCGCCGACAAGGGCGAGTTCCGCGGCAGGGCAGCGACAGAGGCGGTGCGGCAAGGGAGGATCGTGACATCCCTTATCTGCGGCGAGGTCGCCGCCACCGATTGCGGCATCTACGATGGCGAGGCCGTGTTGCAGGGCGACGGCGTGGTCGGCGTCTGCGCATCGGGCGCCCAAGGCCATGCCACCGGCAAGAGCCTGACTTTCGCGCATGTCGAACCCGGCGTAGCCGAAGGGTTGGAGGTGGTGCTGGGTGCGCAGCGGAAGCTGAGGCTTCTGCCCGAACCCGCCCGGGATGCCGTGAACGACCGCCAGAGAGTCTGAGGCGGAGGCGCAAGCCGCTGGCGCGAAAACTCCCGCCAGTGGCCCTTTCCGGCGTCCGGGGTCAGGCCCGGGCGAAGACTGCCGCCGGATCAAGGGCCTGGTCTATGAGGATGGCATTCAGCGCCACGCCGGGGCGCAGGACGCCGATCCCGTCGAGACCCATCAACTCCGCCGGAGTCGATGTCGCCATCCTGAGAGCCTGATCGAGCGGCAGGCCGATGTCCCTGACGATCCGCGCCACCGACTTCGCTATGTCGATATGGACCCCGGCCAGCGAGCCGATGGTGTTGACCAGCCGGCCGTCCTTCAGCCGGATCGTCTCGCCATAAAGCTCGAAACTGTCCGGCCCGGCCCATGTCGGCATCGCGTCGGAGACGAGGACCATGCGCCCCGCCATTGGCCGCGCGCGGCAGGCGAGGCGGAACATCGCGTCATCGACGTGATGGCCGTCGGCGATGATGCCGCAATAGACCGCGCTGTCGATGGCCGCGCCGACCACGCCCGGCTCTCGCGAGGTCATCGGCGTCATGGCATTGAAAAGATGCGTCACCGACCGCGCGCCTTCGGCAATCGCCATGCGCACCGTCGCGGCATCCGCCGCAGTATGGCCGAGCGAGACGACGGCGCCCATCCTGACCAGCGCAGTGATGGTGCCCGCTGGGGCGCATTCCGGCGCGAGCGTCAGGAGGACCGGCACTCCGGCCTGCCGTAGTTTCGTCACCGCATCCATCGTCCGCTGGTCGAAGGGGCGGATGAAGTCTGGCTTGTGGGCGCCTTTCCTCTCGATGCTGATATGCGGGCCTTCGATGTGGATACCGACGATCCCGTTGTGCCCGATGGCCGCCAGCATCGCCGCGACCGCCCGGTCAAGGACCTCAGGAGCATCGGTGATGAGGGTCGGCAGCAGGGCGGTGGTGCCGCTTTGCCGGTGCGCCCGCGCGATGACCGCCAGCCCCTCGGGCGTCGGATCGGTGTTGAAAAGCCTGCCGCCGCCGCCGTTGATCTGAAGATCGAC
>DJUV01000190.1 GCA_002440625.1 Rhodobacteraceae bacterium UBA6273
CGCCTGCACCGCCTGATGCGCCACTGTCATCGCCTCCTCGGAGGCGTACAACACACAGGCCGCCGCGTCCTGCCGCGTGACCTCGCCGCGGTCGCAGGCGCGGGCGACCTCGTAGAGATAGGCACGGGCGGAGTTCATCTTGGTGTACATGTCGGCGACCTTGCCCTGCATCAGCTGGAAGTTCCCGATGGGCTGGCCGAACTGCTTGCGTGTCGAAAGGTAGGGCATCACCTCGTCAAGGCAGGCGGCCATGATGCCGGTGCCGATGCCCGAAAGCACCACGCGCTCGTAATCGAGCCCGGACATCAGGACGCGGACGCCCTTGCCCTCTTCCCCCAGCACATTCTCGAAGGGCACTTCGACGTCTTCGAAGATCAGTTCGGCGGTGTTCGACCCGCGCATCCCGAGCTTGTCGAAATGCTTCGAGGTGGAGAAGCCCTTCATGGTCCTTTCCACGATAAAGGCGGTGATGCCCTTCGACCCCGCCGCCGGATCGGTCTTGGCATAGACGACAAGCGTATCGGCATCCGGGCCGTTGGTGATCCAGAACTTGGTGCCGTTCAGCACGTAGTAACCGTTGCGCTTTTCCGCCTTCAGCTTCATCGACACCACGTCCGACCCCGCCCCCGCCTCTGACATGGCAAGGGCGCCGACATGGGCGCCGGAGATCAGCCCCGGCAGGTACTTGCGCTTCTGCGCGTCCGAGCCGTTGAGCTTGATCTGGTTGACGCAAAGGTTGGAATGCGCACCGTAGGAGAGCGAGACGGATGCCGAGGCGCGGGCGATCTCCTCGACCGCGACGGCATGGGCGAGGTAGCCCATCCCTGCCCCGCCGTATTCTTCCGGGACCGTGATGCCCAACAGGCCAAGCTCGCCCATCTCGGTCCAAAGCTCAGGCGGGAAGTGGTTCGTGCGGTCAACCTCCGCCGCGATCGGCTTCACCCGGTCTTGCGCCCAGCGGTGGACCATATCGCGCAATGCATCGACATCATCGCCGAGATGGAACTTCATCGACGCGGTGAACATGGCAGCCCCCAAGGAAATGAACGTGTGTTCAATTAATAGACTCGAGAGATGAGTCGGGTCAAGCGCTTTGCCCCGGAACCCGTGCCCCCCCGTCCGGCGTTATGGCATCGTCGCACACGCCCGTTCGGAAAGGAATGTCCATGCTCGCACGCCTCGCCCTCGCCGCCACCGTCCTCGCCACCACAGCCCAGGCCGAAGTCGTCGGCAAGGTCGGCGTCGACTGGGTCGGCAATGACATCTACATCGAGGCGATCCCCGATCCGAAGGTGCAGGGCGTGACCTGCCATGTCGCCTATTTCGACCGCTCCGTCATCGACCGGGTCAGCAACGGCAACTGGTTCGAGGACCCGTCCTATTCGGCGCTCGACTGCAGCCAGACCGGGCCGATCACGGTTGGTGACATTGACACGGGCGAGGACGGGGAAAACATCTTCTCATCGCGCACCTCGCTTATCTTCAAGAGCCTGATGGTCACGCGGATCTTCGACGCGAAGAACAATGCGCTGGTGTATCTCGCGCATGCGTCGGAACTGACGCAAGGCTCGGGCAAGATGTCGATCTCGGTGGTGCCGCTCGGCGCGGCAAAGTAGGGGGCGCTGCCCCCATCCCCGCTTCGCGGAGATTCCCCCGGAGTATTTCGGGACAGAAAGTGGGTTAAGTCAGTCCGCGAGCGGCAGGCCGGCGGTGGCTCCCGCCTCACCCTGGAACACCGATGAAACCTCCTGCCGCAGGATTCGGGCGATCAGCGCTGCATCCTCGGGCGTGAAGGTCAGGGGCAGGCGCATGTCGATGAGGCCCGCCAGCACACGATCCGTCTGGGGCAGGCTCTGCGCCGGGGCGTAGCGCCATGAGGAATGGCGCGAGGTGAAGCCCTGGGGCTCCGCCGCGCCGAACCATTTCAGCTCCACCCCGCGCGCGGCGGCGCGGGCGAGGAGGGTGCGGACCCGGTCCGCCGGCCAGCCGGGCAGCAGGAACTGGAAGGATGAGGCGACGTAGTCCTCGCCTTCGGGCCGGTCGATCAGTTGCAGGCCAGGGGTTGCCGTGAGGCCCGCCTCGACCGCCCGGTAAAGCGCGTTCCAGCGTGAAAGCTGGCGCGGCAGGTCGGCAAGCTGGGGCCTGAGGATCGCGGCGCGGAGGTTGTCCATCCGGCCCGAGACATTAGGTGTCACGTATTTCACCGCCTCGAAGGCTTCAGTCGGCGGCGCGGCGCGGTGGCGCGAGTAGAGCATGTAGCTACCCGAAAGCAGGATCGCCTTCGCCATCAGGCCGGCGTCGTCGGAGACAAGAAGCCCACCCTCGCCGGAGTTCATGTGCTTGTAGGTCTGGGTCGAGTAGCAGCCGAAGACGCCATGCCGCCCGGACGGCGTGCCGCGCCAGCTTGCCCCCATGGTATGGGCGCAATCCTCGATCACCGGCAGTTGGGCGGCATCGCAGAGCGCCATCAGCCGGTCCATGTCGCAGATATGGCCGCGCATATGGGAAAGGAGCAGCGCCTTTGCCCCCGGCGCCTTGGCGGCGAGGTCGTCCATGTCGATGGTCAGGCCCTCGGTCGTCTCGACGAAGACCGGCGTGGCACCCACCGCCGCGATGGCGCCCGGCACAGGAGCCAAAGTGAAGGCGTTGGTCAGCACCCGGTCGCCCGGCCCGATGCCGATGGCCCGAAGCGCTGCCCCAAGCGCATAGCCGCCCGAAGCAACAGCGAGGCAATACTTCGCGCCGGTGAAGGCGGCAAACTCCTCCTCCAGCAGCGCCGTTTCGGCGATCTCCTCGCCCGCCGTGTTGTAACGGTGCAGCCGCCCGTGACGAAGAACACGGAGCGCCGCGTCGATCCCCGCCTCGGGGATCGGCTCTTGCTGGGTGAAACTGCCGGTGAAGATTTCCATGCCAGGCAAATTGGCGACGGGGCGGGCAAAGGTCAATCGCCCGGCTTGACTTCGGCAGCCGGGGGATGGCCCCATGCCCTAAAGCCGAGAAAAGGAAAACGTTTCCCGATGCGGACCGGCATCATCCTCGCCCTGCTCCTCGTTTCTCTGCCGCTACGCGCGGCCGAGATCACCTATTCCGGTGACGATGCACAGCGCCTGAAATGCGCGACCATGCTGTCGCTTGCCAGCAGTTTCGCGGCGCGGGAAGGGCGGTTTTCGCCCGAGGATCTGGCGAAAAGCAAGGCTTCAGCGGCGCATCTTCTGCAGGGCCTTCCCGGCAACAACGACGAGAAGGCGCGCGCCATGCAGGTGACGGCCGACCGCCTGATGCTGGAAAACACACCCAATGAGTTACAAACGGAATTCCGCAAAACACTGCCCGGATGCGCGCGGTTTTTCTGATCAGGCCGGCAGGAAGCGTTCCGCCAGCGCCGGCAGATCGGCGTAGTCATCAAGCAGCGCCTCCGGTTCCAGCCGGGCGATTTCTGCGCCTTCCGGCCCGAAGGTGACGAGGACAGAAGCCACCCCCGCCGCCGTCGCCGTTTTTCGGTCCGTGTCGGTGTCGCCGATCAGGATCGAGCGTTCGCTGACGCCCCCCGCCTCGCGCACCGCCAGGTGATAAGGTGCAGGGTCGGGCTTTCTGACCGGCAGCGTGTCAGCCCCGACGAGCGAGCCGAAAAGGTCCCGCACCCCAAGCCGGCGCACCAGAAGCTCGGCCAGCCTGGCGGGCTTGTTGGTGCAGATTCCGGTGGCGAAGCCGGCGCTGCGCAGAGCCTCCACCGCCTCGACGGCACCGGGATAAAGCCGGGTCTCGCGGTCGATCCCGCCCTCGTAGGCGGCAAGGAGGACCGGATAGAAACGGTCCACGACCGCCTCATCAGCCCCGCCGATACGTGAAAGCCCAAGCCTCAGCATGGCGCGGCCGCCGTGAAACGCGGTCAGCACATCGGCCACGGGATCAAGCAGATCGCCCGCCCCCATGCCGCGAAAACAGGCATTCGCCGCCGCGATAAGGTCGGCGGAAGTGTCCGCCAGCGTCCCGTCGAGGTCAAATATCACCGTACGCATCGACCGTTTCCCATGTAACCTGCCGAAAGGAAGAGTGAACCTTGCCCCCTTGCGGCAACCGGGGCCTTGGTTAAAACGGGCCCGAGGCAAATGAAAGCTGCAACATGGCAACAGCCCTTATCATTCTTGCCGCGGGTCAGGGCACGCGGATGAATTCGGACCTCCCGAAGGTCCTCCACAAGATCGCCGGCGCGCCCTTGCTGCATCATGCGATGCGGGCGGGCATGGCGGTGGAACCGGAACGGATGGTCGTGGTCGCGGGCCATGGCGCCGAAGCGGTGACGAAAGCCGCCAAGGACTTCGACGAATCCGCCGAGGTCGTCCTTCAGGCCGAGCAGAAGGGTACCGGCCATGCGGTGATGCAGGCACTTCCGGCGCTTGAAGGCTTCGACGGCAAGGTCATCGTGCTTTACGGCGACTCGCCCCTGATCCGACCCGAGACGCTGGAGGCGATGCTTGCCGCGCCCTCAGACATCGTGGTGCTTGGGTTCGAGCCTGCAGACCCGGCTCGCTATGGCCGGCTTGTCGTCCACGGAGGCCATCTCTACCGGATCATCGAGTTCAAGGACGCCACCGAGGAGGAACGCAGGATCAGGCTCTGCAACAGCGGCGTGATCTCAGCCGATGCCAAGGTTCTGGCGCGGCTGGTCGGCGGGCTCGGCAACAGCAACGCCTCGGGCGAGTACTACCTGACCGACATCATCGCCGCAGGGCGCGAGGCAGGCCTGACAGCGGAAGTCGTGACCTGCCCCGAGGCCGAGACCCTGGGCGTCGACAGCCGCACCGGCCTTGCGCGGGCCGAGGCGGCATTGCAGGCGCGGCTCCGGGCCGAAGTGATGGAGAACGGCGTCACCCTGACCGCGCCGGAAACCGTGTTCCTGTGCTGGGACACGGTAATCGGCCGCGACACCATTGTCGGCACGAACGTGATCTTCGGGCCGGGAACCACGGTGGAATCCGAGGCCGAGATCCTGCCCTTCTGCCATCTCGAAGGCTGCCACATCTCGCGCGGCGCCCGCGTCGGCCCCTTCGCGCGGCTGCGCCCCGGCGCGGAACTGGCCGAGGATGTCCATGTCGGCAACTTCGTCGAGGTGAAGAACTCTATCCTCGATGAAGGCGTGAAGGTCGGGCACCTGACCTACCTTGGCGATGCCCATGTCGGCGAACATACGAACATCGGAGCGGGCACCATTACCTGCAATTATGACGGCGTTGCCAAGCACCGGACCGAGATCGGGGCCCGGGCCTTCATCGGCTCTGACACCATGCTGGTGGCACCGGTCACAATCGGCGACGGGGCAATGACCGCTTCCGGTTCCGTCATCACCGATGACGTGCCGGAAAACACGCTGGCCGTGGCGCGGGCGCGGCAGGTAAACAAGCTTGGGCTCGCCGCCAAATTGTTTGAGTTGTTCAAGTCAAGAAAAGAAACGAAGCAGGAAAAGGCACAATAATGTGCGGTATTGTCGGGGTTCTCGGGAACCATGAAGTCGCGCCGATCCTTGTGGAGGCGCTGAAAAGGCTGGAATATCGCGGCTACGATTCCGCCGGGATCGCCACGGTCAACCGCGGCAAGCTCGACCGCCGCCGCGCCGTGGGCAAGCTCGTCAACCTCTCGGACCTTCTGGTCCACGATCCCTTGGCGGGCAAGTCTGGCATCGGCCATACCCGCTGGGCTACGCATGGCGCGGCGACGGTCACGAATGCGCATCCGCATCGCTCCGGCCCGGTCGCGGTCGTCCACAACGGCATCATCGAGAACTTCCGCGAACTGCGTGCCGAACTGGCCGAAGCAGGGCTCGCGGCAGAGACGGAGACCGATACCGAAACCGTCGCCCTTCTCGCCCGCCGCTTCATGGATCAGGGCATGAACCCGCGCGACGCCGCGCGCGCCACGCTGAAGCGGCTCGAAGGCGCTTTCGCGCTTCTCTTCCTCTTCGACGGCGAGGAAGACCTGATGATCGCCGCGCGCAAGGGTTCCCCCCTTGCCATCGGCCATGGCGACGGAGAGATGTTCGTCGGTTCCGACGCCATAGCACTTGCGCCCATGACCGACCGCATCACCTACCTTGAAGAGGGCGACCATGCCTTCGTCACCCGTGACGGTGCGGAAGTCTTTGACGCCGCCGCACGGCGCGCGAACCGCGAACTGACGCGCATCCGCGTCGACCAGACGCGGGTCGAAAAGGCCGGCTACAAGCATTTCATGGCCAAGGAGATCGCCGAACAGCCGGTGGTCCTTGGCGATGCGATCAAGCATTACGCCGGGCCGTCCGGCATCGCCTTGCCGGACGGCCTCAACTTCGCCGGGCTTGACCGGCTGACGATGGTCGCCTGCGGCACCGCCTCCTACGCCTGCCTCACCGCGAAATACTGGTTCGAGCGTCTGGCGGGCCTGAACTGCGAAGTCGATGTCGCATCGGAATTCCGCTACCGCGAACCGCCGCTGCCGCCGAAATCCTACGCGCTGTTCGTCAGCCAGTCGGGCGAGACGGCGGACACGCTGGCGGCCCTGCGCTACTGCCGCGACAAGGTGGAAAAGATCGTCTCGGTGGTCAACGTGCCGACCTCCACCATCGCGCGCGAAAGCGACATCGCCCTGCCGATCCTCGCCGGGATCGAGGTTGGCGTGGCCTCCACCAAGGCCTTCACCTGCCAGTTGACGGTTCTCCTACTCCTCGCGCTCAAGGCCGGGCAGGATCGCGGCCATCTGACCTCGGCGGAGGTCGCCGAGCACCTCAAGTCGCTTGCCACCTTGCCCGGCCTTGTCAACCAGGCACTGGCGCGCGAGGGCGAGATTGCGGCCATGGCCGAAGCGGTGGCCGAGGCGCAAGATGTGCTCTTCCTCGGTCGCGGCGCGATGTATCCGCTGGCACTCGAGGGTGCGCTGAAACTGAAGGAAATCAGCTACATCCACGCCGAAGGTTATGCATCTGGCGAGTTGAAGCACGGGCCGATCGCCCTTATCGACCGCGTGGTGCCGGTGATCGTGCTCGCCCCCCGCGATGCCTTGTTCGACAAGACCGTTTCGAACATGCAGGAGGTCATGGCACGCCACGGCAAGGTCATCCTGATGACCGATGCGAAGGGCGCGCGCGAGGCCGCCGATGGCACCTGGAAGGTGCTGACCCTGCCCGATGTGCCGGACCTTCTGGCGCCGATCCTCTACGCCATCCCGGCGCAGCTTCTGGCCTATCACGCAGCGGTGGCGAAGGGGACAGACGTGGACCAGCCCCGGAACCTCGCCAAGTCGGTGACGGTCGAGTGACCGCGACGCTTGAGACGGCCCTCGCCGACCTCCGCGCGGCGGGCGATGCCACGCGGGCGGAGGAAGTCGCGGCCTATCACAAGGTCCCCCGCCCCTATCTTGGCGTGCCAGTGCCGGTCGTCACCGAGATTGCGAAGGGCTGGCGTGAAACGCTCGACGTGCCGGGCCGGGTGGCGCTCGCCGATGGCCTCTGGCGGACCGATATCCACGAGGCGCGGGTCGCGGCGGCGAAGCTTCTGGTGCAGGCGCGGATCAAGGATGACGATGCGGTCTGGCGCCTCATCGCCTCCTGGGTGCCGAGTTTTGATGCTTGGGCCATAGCCGACCATGCCTGTGATGCCGGCGCACGGCGTCTGGTGGCCGACCCGTCGCGGATCGACGAGGTCGAGGGCTGGACCAAAGCGGACAGCTTCTGGTCCCGCCGCGCGGCGTTGGTCATCACCCTGCCCTGGACCAAGCAGAACTTCCCGAAGCCCATCGACCTCGACATCCGCGACCGGGTTCTCGGCTGGGCCGTCGAGATGGCCGACGACCGCGAATGGTTCATCCAGAAGGCCATCGCCTGGTGGCTGCGGGAGCTTTCCAAGCATGACCCCGAAAGGGCGCGCGGATTTCTTGAAGCGCATGGCCAAAGGCTGAAGCCTTTCGCCCGGAAGGAAGCGGCGAAATACCTTTGACCGCGCGACTTTCGGCCACCTTGCCGCCCCCCGCGCGAAGACCTAAGTTATACCGATGGCTCCGCTGATAGACCCCTTCGCCCGTCCGATCACCTACCTGCGCGTTTCGGTGACGGATCGCTGCGATTTCCGTTGCACCTATTGCATGGCCGAACACATGCAATTCCTGCCGAAGAAGGACCTGCTGACGCTTGAAGAACTGGACCGGCTCGCCTCGGCCTTCGTCCGGCTTGGCGTCGAGAAGCTGAGGATCACCGGCGGCGAACCCCTCGTCCGCCGCGACATCCTCACTTTCTTCCGCGCCATGTCGCGGCATCTGGAAACCGGCGCGCTGAAGGAACTGACGCTGACGACCAACGGTTCGCAGCTTCAGCGCTTTGCCAAGGACCTCGCCGATTGCGGCATCCGCCGCGTCAATGTCTCGCTCGACACGCTCGATCCGGAGAAGTTTCAAGAGATCACCCGCTGGGGCAAGCTTCCGGCTGTTCTGGGTGGGATCGAGGCGGCAAAGGCGGCGGGCCTCAGGGTCAAGATCAACACCGTCGCCCTCAAGGGCTTCAACGAGGATGAGCTTTTCGGCCTTCTCGACTGGTGCGCGAAGGAAGACCACGACCTGACCTTCATCGAGGTCATGCCAATGGGCGAGATGGGCGAGGAGATGCGGCTGGACCAGTACTGGCCGCTGAAGGACCTCCGCGCCCGGCTGGCCGAACGCTTCGCGCTGACGGAACTGACTGAGCGCACCGGCGGACCGGCGCGTTATGTGCGGATCGAGGAGACGGGCCAGAAGATCGGCTTCATCACGCCCCTGACGCATAATTTCTGCGAAAGCTGCAACCGCGTCCGCGTGACCTGTACCGGCGAGCTTTTCATGTGCCTCGGGCAGGAAGACATGGCCGACCTCCGCGCGCCCTTGCGCGCCAGCGAGAGCGACGAACTGGTGGAGCAGGCGATCCGGGCGGCGATTGCGCTGAAGCCCAAGGGCCATGACTTCGACTATTCGCGCCAGAAGGTCGCCGGCCAGATGACGCGGCACATGAGCCATACGGGCGGGTAGGATTAGCCGGCCGGCATCCTCGCCTCGACCATCCCGGCGTACCAGCTTGCCCCGAAGGGGATGACGTTGTCGTCGAAATTATAGGCCGGGTGGTGGACCATCGCGGTGTCGCCGTTGCCGGTGAAGATATAGGCGCCGGGGCGTTCGTTCAGCATGAAGCTGAAATCCTCGGCCCCCATCATCGGCGCGATCCCCATGTCGCAGCCGCCGGAGATGGCGCGAGCAACCTCGGCAGCGTGGTGGGTTTCCTCGGGCGTGTTCATCGTCACCGGATAGCCCCGGCGGTAGTCGATCTCGGCCTTCGCGCCATGGGCGGCGGCAATCCCTTCGATCAGGGCCTTGAGCCGCGCCTCGACCAGATCCTGCACCTTGGGGTCCAGCGTGCGGACCGTGCCTTTCAGCGTCACGGTTTGCGGAATGACGTTGTAGCTGTCGCTTTCGGTCTTCACCGTGCAGACCGAGACGACGACCTCCTTTAATGGATCGACGGTGCGGCTGGCGATGGACTGGATGCCAACGACGATCTGCGCCGAAACCAATACCGGGTCGATGCAGTCATGCGGCTTGGCGGCATGGCCGCCCTTCCCGGTCACTTTCACGTCGAACTGGTCGGCGGCGGCCATCATCGGGCCGGGGCGGATCGCGAAGGTGCCGACCGGAATTCCCGGCATGTTGTGCATGCCGTAAACCTCCTGAATGCCGAAGCGCTGCATCAGCCCGTCCTCGACCATCGCACGCCCGCCCGCGCCGCCTTCTTCGGCGGGCTGGAAGATCACCACGGCGGTGCCGTCGAAATTCCGCGTCTCGGCGAGGTACTTCGCGGCGCCAAGCAGCATGGCGGTATGGCCGTCATGGCCGCAGG
>DJUV01000191.1 GCA_002440625.1 Rhodobacteraceae bacterium UBA6273
TCGAACCTCGCGCGCTATGACGGGGTGCGCTATGGCCACCGCGCGAAGCTCGGCCAAGGCGATGGCATCACCGAGATGTACGAAAAGACCCGCGCCGAGGGCTTCGGCCATGAGGTCCAGCGCCGGGTGATGATCGGGACCTATGTCCTGTCCGCCGGGTTCTACGACGCCTATTACAACCGCGCCCGCAAGGTCCGCGCCCTTATCAAGCGCGACTTCGAGACGGTCTTCGCCGACGGGATCGACGCGATCCTGACGCCCGCCACGCCCTCGGCCGCCTTCGGGCTCGGCGAGATGGCCGAGGCCGATCCGATCGCCATGTACCTCAATGATGTCTTCACCGTCACGGTGAACCTCGCCGGTCTGCCGGGGATCGCGGTACCGACCGGGCTTGACGCGCAGGGTCTGCCGCTTGGCCTCCAGCTGATCGGACGGCCGTGGGAAGAGGGCGACCTGCTGAATCACGCCTATGTGCTTGAGCATGCCGCCGGGTTTGTTTCCAAACCCGCGAAATGGTGGTAATCCGCGCGGTCAAACGGAAAAGGGCGAATGAGAGCGATGCGTTATATCCTGCCGGTCCTCAGTCTTGCAGCACTTGCGGCATGCCAGCCGCCGGTGCCGAATGATGCTGCGGGTGGCGTCGGCTTTGGCGACTATGCGACATACCAAAAGCAGCGCGAAGCCGAGCTGAACGCGGCGCAGGGCGCTCAGACGCAGACGGTCCAGCCGCCGATGGTGGCAGGCGCCAATCCCTATGGGGCGCCGGCGACCGGTGCCCCTTCGGCCAGCGAACTGGCGCAGGCCGGGATCGGCGGCGGCCAGCTTGGCAGCGCCGCCGCAATGTCTTCGGTTCCTCCGGCTGGCATGATGTCCGCGCCGATCGGTGAGCTTCCGGCCGCCGAACCGGTCCAGGCCGGGCCGGCAGTGCCTCCGGCCACGACCGCCGCCGCGCCGCTTCCGGGTGCAGAGCCGGTGCAGCCCGAAAGCCACAGCGGCATCTCCGACGAGCAGGATTTCTCGGCCGTCGCCTCGCGTGAGACGATCGAATCCGACAAGGCGCGGATGGAGCAGAACAAGGCGCAGTACCAGCAGGTGCAGCCGACCGAACTGCCCGAACGCTCAGGCGATACCGGTGCGGCGGTCGACCTCGTCCAGTATGCGCTGAACGCGCCGAACCGGAAGGGTGAGACGATCTATCCGCGTTCACGCATTGCGCTGGCGAATTCCGAACGTGCCTGCGGGCGGTACGACACTCCGGAGGCGGCGCAGCAGGCTTTCATGCGCGCGGGCGGGCCGCAGAAGGATTCGAAGAACCTCGATCCCGATGGCGATGGTTTCGCCTGTTTCTGGGACCCGACGCCGTTCCAGAAGGCCAAGCAGTAAGGGTGACGGGGGCTTTCCCTTCACCGAACTTCGGGCTGCGCCGGGATGGCGCGCGCCCTAGCCTGATCGTCCTGCACTATACCGCCATGTCCAGCTGCCTTGAGGCGCGGGACCGGCTTTGCGACCCCGCCGCCGAGGTTTCCGCCCATTGGCTGATCGCCGAGGACGGGACGACCGAACAGCTTGTCGATGAGACCCTGCGCGCCTGGCATGCCGGGGCGGGGGCCTGGGGCGGGGTGACGGATGTCAACTCCCGCTCCATCGGCATCGAGCTTGCGAATACCGGCGTGGCGCCCTTCCCCGAACCGCAGATGGCGGCGCTGGAGCGGCTTCTGCGCGGCGTCATGGAGCGCTGGACGATTCCGCCCGAAGGGGTCATCGCCCATTCCGACATGGCGCCGGACAGGAAACGCGACCCCGGCCCGCGTTTCGACTGGCAGAGACTGGCGCTTCAAGAACTTTCAGTGTGGCCGAAAATGGCGCAACCTGCTGATTTTGCTTCGTCCTTGCGCAAGATCGGCTATCCGGAGGCGGCGCCCGAGACGCTGCTTTCCGCCTTCCGTCTCCGCTTTCGGCCCGGCGCCGCCGGCCCCGAGGGCGATACCGACCGGGCGCTGGCGGCGGACCTCGCCGCCCGCTTTCCCGTTGACGGGCGGGCCGGCACGGCCTAACTCAGCCCTTGCGCGGATGGCTGGATGGCCGCGACGGGCAACTGTCGAGGAAAGTCCGGACTCCATGAAGTAACGGTGCCGGGTAACGCCCGGCCGGGGCAACCCGAGGGAAAGCGCCACAGAGAAGAGACTACCCCGGTCCGCCGGGGAAAAGGTGAAACGGTGGGGTAAGAGCCCACCGCGGTCCCGGCAACGGGAACGGCAAGGCAAGCCCCACCGGGAGCAATGCCAAATAGGGGCCTCGCGCGGGCTGATCGGGCAACCGATATCGCCGCAGGGACGCTTCAGCCCGAGAGGCCCGGGTTGGCAGCTTGATCCCGCCGGTAACGGCGGGGCGAGAGGAATGGTCATCCAGGGGGGCTTCGGCCTCCGGGACAGAATCCGGCTTACAGGCCGTCCGCGCATTTCTGACCATTCGGAGGGCAACCCGCTGATCCGCAACAAAAACCGGCGTCGGATCGGCGTCGGTTTTGCGTCGGACATCCGTCACGACAGGCGTCGGGCAGAACCGGGTCTCGCCGTGTCCCAGGGGACCGGACGCCGTTGCGGAGAAGAGGCCCGCGAGGGGGCCGGAGAATGCCTTAGGCCGGGCTTGAGCCCGGCCCCCCCGCGCCGCCCACGGCCATCATATTGCCCCAGCAATCGGTTTCACCGGAGGTGTTCTTCCCTGACGCTGCGCCGACGGGATTCCGAGGAAGCCATTCGCCCTCCGCCTGCTCGCCCTTCGTGCCCTGAACGGCTGCCAGGAGCGCCACGAATGGCGCAAGAAGATTGCCGTCACGGTCGAGACGCCGGAGAAGCTCTGCGGGCTCGGCGTTCGGCGATACGCGCACCGGCAACGATCGATCGAACGATCTCTGGGATCTCGCCGGCAACGACAGCCTGATTGGCGGAACCGATACCTTCGTCTTTGCCGGCTTCACGAGTGGCGAGGCGGATCAGCTTCTTGATTTCAAGAAAGGGAGGGACGTGATCAGCCTTCTTGGTGTCGCGGGTGGACGGGTGGGCGGCGGCGGCCCCTTCGCGCGCGCATCTGCATCAGATCCTGACGAACCCGGTCTATTCCGGCCGCATCCGCCACCGCGCGGTGATCCATGACGGCCAGCATCCGGCGATCATCCCGCCGGCAGAGTGGGAGGCGGTGCAGAGCCTCCTCAATGACGGCGCCGCCCGGCCGCGCGGCAAGGCTCCGGCCGCCTTTGCATCGCCGCTCGCGGCAAGATCTTCGACGAGACCGGCGACCGGCGACCGGCTGACCCCGAGCCACAGCCGCAAGAACGGTCACCGGCTGCGCTACTACATTTCGAGCCGTCTGGTGAACGATCGGCGCGGCAAACACCCGGAGGCCTGGCGGCTGCCGGCGCTCGACCTCGACGGCCGCCATGCCGATGCCTTGCTCCGGGCGCTCATCACAGCCGTGCGGATCGCGCCCGGGCGGATGGTGATAACCGTAGCAGCCGAGATTCTTGCCGAGCGGTTGCAGACAGCACTCAACCGCCTCGATCCCGAAGGCCTCGTCCTCGACGCCCCGTTCCGCATCCGGCGGCGCGGGGCCGAAATCAGGGTCGTGCTCGGCGAGCGCCGGGCGGAGCTCGACAGGGTGCTGATCCGAAATTTGATGAAGGCACGGGGCCGGCTCGCGGCGCTGACCCGCGGCGAGGCCTATGCCGAGATCGCCGCGCGCGAGGGCGTCTCCAAGCAGCGCGTCCAGCAGTTGCTTCCCTTGGCCTTCCTCGCCCCCGACATCGTGCAGATGATTGCCGAGGGCCGCCAACCTGTCGGTCTGACAACGGAATGGCTGATCAACGCCGAGCTGCCGATCGGCTGGGGCGATCAGCGGGCGCTCATCGTCAGGCTCTGACCGGCCGCTCAATCGACAACCCCCGAAAGTGCAAACAGAGACGGGCGGCACTTTGCGCCGGATTGGCGCGTTGCGCCTGCGTCTCGGGATTGTTCGTTGTCCTTGCAACTCCCCGCAATCGCGCGGCAATCGGCCTGAGGGGCTGGGCGCCTCGGTTTGCGCGGGAAGGCTGGCTGGGGCGCTAGGATTCGAACCTAGGTATGGCGGTACCAAAAACCGCTGCCTTACC
>DJUV01000039.1 GCA_002440625.1 Rhodobacteraceae bacterium UBA6273
GCCGCCGACATGCAGGCCTTGGCGCCCATGCCGAACTTGCGGCTGGCTTCCTGCTGGAGGGTCGAGGTCATGAAGGGCGCATAGGGATTGCGCGCGGCGGGCTTCGATTCCACCGACTTCACGGTCAGATCGCGCGAGCGGATCGCCTGCACCGCAAGCTCTGCCGCCGTCTCGTTGGCGATGTCGAACTTGTCGAGCTTTTTGCCGCCGAGGACGGTCAGCCGCGCCTCGTATTCCTGCCCGCGCGGGGTGGCGAGCGTGGCGGCGACGGTCCAGTATTCGCGCGCCTTGAAGGCCTCGATCTCCATCTCGCGCTCGACGATCAGGCGCAGGCAGACCGACTGCACCCGGCCCGCCGATTTCGCGCCGGGGAGCTTGCGCCAGAGCACCGGCGACAGGTTGAAACCCACAAGGTAGTCGAGCGCGCGGCGGGCGAGATAGGCATCCACGAGTTCCATGTCGACATCGCGGGGCTTGCCCATCGCTTCGGTCACGGCATTTTTCGTGATGGCGTTGAAGGTGACGCGACGGACGGTCTTGCCTTTCTTCAGGCTCGTCGCCAGCGCTTCTTTCAGGTGCCAGGAAATCGCCTCGCCCTCGCGGTCGGGGTCGGTGGCGAGGATGAGCGTGTCGTCGGTCTTCAGCGCCTCGGCAATGGCGCGGACGTGCTTCTTGCTCTCGGGCGCGACCTCCCAGAGCATGGCGAATCCGTCCTCGGGGTTGACCGAACCGTCCTTGGCGGGCAGGTCGCGGACATGTCCGTAAGAGGCAAGGACCGTATAGTCCGAGCCAAGATATTTGTTGATTGTCTTGGCCTTGGCGGGCGATTCGACAACGACGACGGCCATGGCTTCCCCTTGTGGATCGCTAGCAGAGCTCCGGCGGGGGAACATGTGGGCGACGGCAGAGGATGTCAATGCGGCCAGACGCGTGATTATCGATCAAGGGGCGCGGAGGGCTGTCATCCGTCTCTTCCACTGCCGGGCAGGGCTTTATTGCCGCCCGTTGCCGCGCATGGGGCCGCGCGCCCCTTAGACGGCGCGCGACAGAAGGCCGCCGGGTTGGCGCAGGATCTGGCCCTCAAGCTCAAGTGACACGAGGGCGGGCGCGACATGCTGGCTCGGCAGGCCGAGGTCGCGGATCAGCTGGTCTTCGGCAAGGGGGCTTGGTCCGATCCGGTCGAGGATGCGGGCGTGAAGTTCCGTGGCGCTGCGAAGATCGGGGGTGGGATCGGCGCTGGCCCGTGTCTTGCCGGTCGGTTTCTCCTTGGCGGAGGCGGGTTCCTTGGCCGGCTGCGCGACGAGATGCCGTTCGGGCTCTGCAGGGGCAAGCGGCAACTCGCGCTGCGCCACCACACCATTGCCAAGACCGAGCGCCGCGATCACGTCGTCGGCGCCCCGGACCAGTGTTGCGCCGTCGCGGATCAACATGTTGCAGCCCGACGCGCGGGCGTCGAAAGGATGGCCCGGCACCGCCAGCACCTCGCGCCCCTGATCGAGTGCGGTGCGCGCGGTGATGAGGCTGCCTGACTGCATCGCCGCCTCGACGACGATGGTGCCCCGCGCGAGGCCGGAGATGATGCGGTTGCGGAGCGGGAAATGCCGCGCCATCGGCTCAAGCCCCATCGGCTGCTCGGAGATCATCAGGCCGTGCGCGGCAACTTCTGCGGCGAGTGCGGTATTCTCTGCCGGATAGATAATATCGACCCCGCCCGCCATCACCGCGGCCGTGCCGGTAGGCAAGGCTGCAAGATGGGCGGCGGTGTCGATGCCGCGGGCGAGGCCGGAGACAATGGTGATCCCCGCCGCGCCAAGATCGGCGGCAAGTTTGCGCGCCATCCGCGTCCCGAGCGATGAGGCTGACCGCGCGCCGACAAGCGCCACCATTGGCCGGGCGAAAAGAGAGGTGTCGCCCCTGACCCAGAGAACCGGCGGCGCATCGGGAAGGTCGGCGAGCGCTTCGGGGTAGGCGGGCTCGCCCCGGCAGAGAAGCCGCGCCCCGGCGGATTTGCCCGCCTTGCTTTCTGCAAGAACGACGCCCTCGGGGCAGATCGTGTAATCGTCTGCGCCCGCAGCGCGGGCAATCTCGGGCAGGGCCAGAAGGGCGGCCCTTGCCGACCCGTGTTCTTCGAGAAGGCGCCAGAAGGTGACGGTGCCGACCCTGCGGGAGCGAATGAGGCGGAGCCACGACAGTCTGTCGTCTTCCGTGGTGGGGGGGGTGAAGGGGGTGGGGTAAGAAAACAAACCTTGATCCCTCGTGCCTTCGCCTCATTCGCAAGGTGAGATTGACCAGAAGAAGGTTAACCGAGCGTTACGATTCGCCGGATTCTGTAATCGCTTCGGTATTCCCCTGAGCGGAATGCTCCGACGAGGGCCCATTCCCACCCACCCCGGTCTCGCGCCGGTGCACCAAACGCTCCGCCACCTCGTTGCCAAGCAGCGCGAAGACGCCAATTCCCGCGATGATCATGCCTGAGGCGACAAGCTTGCCCACCGTCGTCGCGGGGACGAGGTTGCCGTAGCCGACGGTCGACACCGTCACCACGGTGAAGAGCCAGGCATCGACCCATGCCCAGCCCTCCCAGTAGTGAAAGAAGATCGTCCCGCCGCCGAGCAGGCAAATCCCGAGGCTGACGATCAGCGAACGCTGGAAAAGCCGCCTCACGCCGCCGCACCGCCCACGGTCAGCCCGCCGATCAGCAAGGTTGGCTGACCGACGCCCACTGGCACCCATTGCCCCGCCTTGCCGCAATTGCCGATGCCGGGATCAAGCATCATGTCATTGCCGATGGCGCGGATGTTCCTGAGCGCTGTCGCCCCGTCGCCGATCAGCGTGGCTCCCTTGACCGGATCGCCGATGACGCCGTTCTTCACGCGGTAGGCCTCGGTGCAGGAAAAGACGAACTTGCCGTTGGTGATGTCCACCTGACCGCCGCCGAAGCCCACGGCATAGATGCCGTCCTTCACCTCGGCCACCACATCACCGGGCTTTGCCCCGCCACTGAGCATATAGGTATTGGTCATGCGCGGCATCGGGATATGGGCATGGCTTTCGCGCCTGCCGTTGCCGGTCGGCTTCACGCCCATCAGGCGGGCATTCTGCCGGTCCTGCATGAAGCCGACAAGCACGCCGTTCTCGATCAGCACGTTCTTGGCGGAGGGCGTGCCCTCGTCATCGACGGTGATCGAGCCGCGGCGGTCGGGGATGGTGCCGTCGTCGAGGACAGTCACGCCTTTCGCGGCGATCTGCTGGCCCATCAGCCCGGCGAAGGCCGAGGTTTTCTTGCGGTTGAAATCGCCTTCCAGCCCGTGGCCTATGGCCTCGTGCAGCAAGATGCCCGGCCATCCGGCGCCAAGCGCCACGTCCATCACGCCCGCTGGCGCTTCGACCGCGCGGAGATTGACCAAGGCGATCCTCAGCGCCTCGCGCGCCTGCGCCTGCCAGTGTTCAGCCGTCATCAGCGCCGCTAGGCCCGCGCGACCACCACCACCCGTGCCGCCGCTTTCGCGCCGTCCGTTTTCCTCGACGATGACGGAAATGTTGAACCGCGCCATTGGCCGGATGTCCGACACAAGCCCGCCCTCGGGCCTCAGGATGAATACCTCCTGATGCGAGGCGGCGATGGTGGCCGAAACCTGCACCACCCTGGGATCGAGCGCACGGGCATAGGCGTCGATCTCGCGCAGCGTCTCGACCTTCAGGCCGAAGGTGGCATCGGCCATCGGATCGGCGTCGGTATAGAGTTTCAGGTTGGTGCCGGCAGGGGGCGCGGCCAGCACGCCGCCGCCTGAGCCCACGGCAAGGCGTGCCGTCTCGGCCGCCCGGCGCAGGGCCTGTTCGGAGATCTCGGTCGAATGGGCATAGCCTGCAACTTCGCCATTCACCGCCCTGAGGCCGAACCCCTCCGAGGCGTCATAGCTTGCGTTCCTGAGGCGCCCGTCGTCGAAGACCAGCGCCTCGGACCGGCGCCGTTCCAGGAAAAGCTCGCCATCCTCCGCGCCCTGAAGCGCCTCGCGCAGAATCATCAGCGCGCGGTCGCGGTCAAGATGGGTGCCGAATGGGTCGAAGCGTCCGTCTGCCATTGCCGTTCCTTCAGGTTCGCCGACTTCGACGAAAATCCCGTGCCGGAGCGGACGGGTTTCGCTTGTCGCATGAGCACTAATATGATTTTACAGTCGCGATATACAACCGGCGCGCCTGAGGCGGTCGGCACTGGAAGCGGCAAGTCAAGCCGCGGCTGGACACGGGAAACAGACATGCGCCTTGCGACAAGACTTGCCGGCCTCGGGGCCACCCTCTCCGCAACCCTCTTCGCCGGTATGGTGGCCGCCCAGGATGGCATCACGGGCCTGCCCATCATCGGCGCTCCGCATGCAAATGGTGTCGGCTTCCAGCCTGCCTCGTCGAACCTGGCCTATGAACAGCAGTGGCTCGACAATGTGGTCATGATCCTGAGCGCCGTCGTCACGGTCTTCGTGATGCTGCTCCTCCTGATCGTGATCCTGCGCTTCAACAGCCGCTCGAACCCGACGCCGGCGCGCTTCACCCACAACACGCCGATCGAGATTGCCTGGACGCTGATCCCGGTGCTGATCCTTGTCGTGCTCGGGTCGTTCTCGCTGCCGATCCTCTTCAACCAGCAGGAAATTCCGAAGGGCGACGTGCATGTGAAGGTGACGGGCAACCAGTGGTTCTGGTCCTATGAGTACCCCGATGAAGGCATCGCCTTCGACTCCTTCCTCCTTGGCCGCGACGGGCTTGAGGCGGCGGGCTACACCCAGGACGAATACCTGCTTGCCGCCGACAACGCCGTCGTGCTGCCGGTCGGCAAGTCGATCGTGATGGACATCACAGGTTCGGACGTGATCCACGCCTGGACCATCCCCGCCTTCGCCGTGAAACAGGACGCCGTGCCGGGCCGTATCGCCCAGCTCTGGTTCAAGCCGGAGAAGGAAGGCATCTATTTCGGCCAGTGCTCGGAGCTTTGCGGCAAGGACCACGCCTATATGCCGATCACCGTGAAAGTGGTCAGCGAGCAGGTCTATGCCGATTGGGTGGCGCGGACCAAGACTGCGGCCCTCGGCACCTCGGCCCAGGTAAAGGTCGCGTCGAACTGACCGCAAGCCGCGCGGCGCCAGCGTCGCGCGGATGGAGAAGATGATGACGGACACCAGCGCCATCGATCATGGGCAGGAAGCGGGCTTCGGCGATTTCGTCCAGCTCCTGAAGCCGCGTGTCATGTCGCTGGTCGTGTTCACGGCGATGGTCGGGCTGATCGTCGCGCCGGTGCCGGTCCACCCCTTCGTGGCCTTCACGGCGATCCTCTTCATTGCGCTCGGCGGGGGTGCCTCGGGCGCGCTGAACATGTGGTACGACGCCGATATCGACCGCATCATGCGCCGCACCAAGGGGCGCCCGGTGCCGACCGGCAAGGTTTCCGAGGGCGAGGCGCTGGGTCTTGGCCTTGCGCTGTCGGGTATCTCGGTGATGATGCTGGGGCTGGCGGCGAACTGGTTCGCGGGCGGCTTCCTGGCCTTCACGATCTTCTTCTACGTCGTCATCTACACCATGTGGCTGAAACGTTCGACGCCGCAGAACATCGTCATC
>DJUV01000294.1 GCA_002440625.1 Rhodobacteraceae bacterium UBA6273
TCATCACGTTCATCGACTTGCCGGGAACGTCCCAGGTGATGGTGGCAACGCCATCGGCGTCAACGGAATAGGTGAAATCGGTCATGTCTTCTTTCCCTCCTTGGGGTAGGGCGTTCCGTCCAAATGGGTGTAACCCTGCGGCGTGGCCAGCATGTCCAGGCCGGGGTAGTGGGTGATGTTCAAAGGGTCGCGCGTGCCGACGATCAGGTAGGTCGCAGGCGCGGCCCCCTTGTTTTTCAGGCAATGGGCGACCGGCGTGCCTGACTTCCAGACACAGGTGTCGCCGGGGCCGATCTCGGCTTCGACGCCGTCCTCGACCACGGTCAGTTGCCCCGTGAGCATCAGCAGGAATTCATCCTCGCGTTCCTCCCAGTGCATCTGGCTGCTCTGGCCGCCGGGCAACAGCGTCTCGACCGCCGCGCCGAACTGCGTCAGCCCGCCGGCTTCGGTGTAGTGGCGATAGACCAGATTGCCGCGCCCGAGGTTGTAGGGGCCGGGATAGCCCGACACCCCCTCGGTCTCCGGCACGGTGTCCTTGCGGAAGATCGCCATCACACACGCTCGATGATCGTCGCGGCACCCATGCCGGAAGCGATGCAGAGCGTGGCGAGGCCGGTGCCTTTGCCGGTGCGCTCCAACTCGTCCAGGAGCGTGCCGATGATGATGGCACCCGTGGCGCCAAGCGGGTGGCCCATAGCGATGGAGCCGCCGTTGACGTTGACCTTGGCATGATCGACGTCGAAGGCCTGCATGAAGCGCAGGACGACCGAGGCAAAGGCCTCGTTGACCTCGAAAAGGTCGATGTCCTTGATCGACATGCCAGAGTCCTTCAGGATCTTCTCCGTCACCGGAACCGGGCCGGTGAGCATGATCGTCGGATCGGTGCCGATCTTGGCGGTGGCGCGGATGCGGGCGCGCGGCTTCAGCCCGTGCGCTTCGCCAAACTCCTTGTTGCCGATCAGGACCGCCGCAGCGCCATCGACGATGCCGGAAGAGTTGCCGGCATGGTGGATGTGGTTGATCGCCGCAAGATGCGGGTACTTCATCAGCGCCAGCTTGTCGAAACCGGGCATGACCTCGCCCATGTCCCGGAACGAGGCCTTGAGCGCGCCGAGCGTCTGCATGTCGGTGCCGGGGCGCATGTATTCGTCATGGTCAAGGATGGCGAGGCCGTTCTGGTCGCGGATCGTCAGGACCGACTTCGCGAAACGCTTGTCTTTCCAGGCCTCTGCGGCGCGCTTTTGCGATTCCACCGCAAGCGCGTCAGCGTCGTCGCGGCTGAAACCGTATTCGGTGGCGATGATGTCGGCCGAGATGCCTTGCGGCACGAAATAGGTCTTGAAGGCCAGCGTCGGATCGACGGCGATCGCGGCGCCGTCCGAACCCATGGCGACCCGGCCCATCATCTCGACCCCGCCGGCGATATAGCCGTTGCCAGCGCCGCCCTTGACCTGGTTGGCGGCAAGGTTCACCGCCTCCATTCCGCTCGCACAGAAGCGGTTGATGGCGAGACCGGGGATCTTCTCGTCGAGATCGGAGAGAAGAACGGCAGAGCGCGCGAGGCAGCCGCCCTGTTCGCCCACTTGCGTCACGTTGCCCCAGATCACGTCCTCGACCGCGTGGCCGTCAAGGTTGTTACGCTCCTTCACCGCGTTCAGCACCTTGGCCGAAAGCGACACAGAGGTCAGTTCATGCAATGATCCATCGGGGCGGCCCTTGCCGCGGGGCGAACGGACGGCGTCGTAAATATATGCTTCTGTCATCATTCTCTCCGGTTATTCGCTGACCTGCACGCAAGTCGCCTTGACGGTGATCGCGCGGGTTCTCAGTTGGTCTTCCATCTTGGCGCGGGCCGCCTCGCAGAGGGCCTCGCTGCTGAAGGGCGTTTCATGCACCCGCACCTCTGAGGGCACACTCTCTCCGGTGACGGTGTAGACGATGGCGACAAGGAGCCATTTCATGTCAGTTCCTCCGCTCAGGCCCGGTCGGAAGGATTGCCGGGCATCAGGTCATAGGGGTGCTTCCAGCCGGGCAGGGCCGCGATGCGGTCAAGCCAGCGGTCGATGTTGGGGTAGTCCTTGCGGTCGAACCCCCAGGGTTCTGGGTAATAGAGATAGCCGCAGCAGGCGGTGTCGGCGATGGTTGGGGCATCGCCGACCATCCAGTCGCGGCCCTCAAGATGACGGTCGAGCGTGCCGAGGGCGGTCATGACCCGGCCCGAGAGCCACTTGATCGCCTCCTGCGGCCGCTTCTCTTCCGGCAGGAAGTTCATCAGGAACCGCAAGCTGCCCTGCTGGCCCGAGCCTTTCTGGCCATCCCAGAAGAGCCACCGCAGGATCTCGTCTTGGTCGCCGGTGAGGAGCATGCCGGTCTTTTCGGCGACATGGAGCTGGATCACGCAGGATTGGGTGAGTTTGAGGCCATCCTCGACAAAGACCGGCGCCTCGCCCATCTCGTTGAGCGCAAGGTACTCCGGCGTGCGGGCGGCACCGTGGAAGAAATCCACAAAGACCGGCTCCCAGTCGTAGCCGGCGAGCGCCATGGTCAGCGCTGCCTTGTAGCAGTTGCCGCTTTCGCCGAAGCAGTGGAGCTGTGCCGTCATGCCTTTGGTCCCTGTCTCTGGGGAAGAAGCGGGGGTTTCACACCCCCGCACCCCCGTGGGGTATTTTCACAACGAAGAAGCGGAAGGATTTGTTAACCAGAATCGCCGAGCCTTTCCCGTGCGGTACAGGCTGGGGAGCCGATGGCCGCCAACGGAGAAGCCGCCCCGGTCTTGACGAGAAGCACCCCAGGTTTGAGGGCCGGCGTCGGTGCCGGGGCGCGCTTTCGGCTTCTTCGTTGTCCAAATACCCATTCCGTCCTCTCCTCCTTCCCTCACGCCTTCCGGTCTTCCAACTCCGCCTTGAAGAGCCTGAGCCGGTGGCCGAGGTTTTCCTTGTCGATCACGCTGCCGAAGTTCTCGAAGAGGAAGGTCAGAGCCTCGTCCTGGCTGATGCCGGCGTCCTCCGCGAAGCGCTGGAGCGCGCGATAGGCGTCATTCGTCATCGCGGCGGGAAAGCGTCTGGTCAGGCGCAGGCGTTTCGGCATCGTTCCTCCAGGTGGTTCGTGCAGCGCCGGAGTTTGTCCGGCGCCGCCGTCGATTTGTCGCCGGAGCCTAGAACGCCTCGGCGGGGAGCGCCATGACCGGCTCCGCGCCCGACTGGATACGGGCGAGGTGCGTGGCCGTCATCGGCAGCTGGCGCGCCATGTAGTAGCGGCCGGTGGCGAGCTTCGTCTCGTAGAAGGCCTTGTCGGAAGCGCCGTTCGCCAGCGCGGCGGCGGCCGCTTTCGCCGAGCGCGCCCACATCAGGCCGAGGCAGACATGGCCGAAAAGGTGCATGAAGTCATAGGAGCCGGAAAGTGCCGCATTGGGGTTCTTCATGCCGGCTTGCATGAAGTACATGCCCGCCGCCTGAAGATCCTTCGACGCCGCCTTCAGGGGTTCGAGGAAGCCCGCCTTCAGCGCCTCGTCGCCTTCATTCTCCTTGATGAAGGTCTTCACCATCTCGAAGAAGGCCATGACCGGCTTGCCGCCATCAGCGGCGAGCTTGCGGCCGACGAGGTCAAGCGCCTGCACGCCGTTGGCGCCTTCGTAGATCATGGTGATCCTGGCATCGCGGGCGAACTGCGACATGCCGGTTTCCTCGATATAGCCGTGGCCGCCGAAGACCTGCTGGGCGTTGATCGCCGTCTCGAAGCCCTTGTCGGTCAGGAAGCCCTTGAGGACAGGGGTGAGGAGCGAGATCATCCCGTCCGCCGCCTTGTCGCCCGACCTGTGCGCGGCGTCGATCAGCGAGGCGCCCCAATAGGTGAAGGCGCGGGCGCCTTCGAGGAAGCTCTTCTGGTCCATGAGGTTGCGGCGGATGTCGGGGTGGACGATCAGCGGGTCAGCCGCGCCGTCCGGGTTGGCGACGCCGGTCACTGCGCGGCCCTGAATGCGTTCCTTGGCGTAGATCACGGCGTTCTGGTAGGCGGGCTCGGCCACGGCATAGCCTTGCAGGCCGACGCCGAGCCGCGCTTCGTTCATCATGGTGAACATGTTGCGCATGCCCTTGTGCAACTCGCCCAGAAGGTAGCCGGTCGCGCCGTCGTAGTTCATCACGCAGGTGGCATTGCCGTGAATGCCCATCTTCTCTTCGATCTTGCCGACCGAGAGGGAGTTCCGCGCACCAAGCGATCCGTCTTCCTTCACCATGAATTTCGGCACGATGAAGAGCGAGATGCCCTTGGTGCTTTCGCCGCCGCCCGGAGCCTTGGCGAGCACCAGATGGATGACGTTCGACGACATGTCGTGATCGCCGGCCGAGATGAAAATCTTCTGGCCGGTGATCTTGTAGCTGCCGTCGGCCTGCGGTTCGGCCTTGGTGCGCAACATGCCAAGATCGGTGCCGGCATGCGGCTCCGTCAGGTTCATGGTGCCGGTCCATTCAAGGCTCGTCATCTTCGGCACATAGGTCGTCTTCTGTGCGTCCGTCCCGTGGGCGAGGATTGCTGAGATGGCGCCATGGGTCAGGCCCTGGTACATGTTGAAGGCCATGTTGGCGGAGACGAAGATTTCACCCACAGCCGAGGCAAGGACGTAGGGCAGGTTCTGGCCGCCGTATTCCTCGGGGATGTCGAGACCGTTCCAGCCGCCTTCCTTCATCGCCGCAAAGGCCTGCCTGAAGCCCTTCGGCGTATGGACGACGCCGTTTTCAAGGCGGCAGCCTTCGAGATCGCCCGAGGCGTTCAGGGGTGCGAGCACATCGCGGGCGATCTTGCCCGCCTCTTCGAGAATGGCCGAAGTGAATTCCGGCTCAAGATCGGCATAGCCAGCCACATCGCTTTCGGTGACGTTCAGGACTTCGTGCAGAACAAATTCGATGTCCCGGATCGGGGCGTTGTAGCTGGGCATGCGTCTTTCTCTCCCTTGGTGGTCTCTTTTGTCAGGCCGCGCTTTGCGACCGTGACGCGATATGGCTTTCGATCAGACCGATCTGGTCCGACAGTTCGGTGATCGTCTGGTCCAGTTCGGCGCGCTGGCGCTTCAGCTCGGCCAGCCGTTCGCGGGCGGCGTCGAAGACTTCGGTCAGTTGCGATCCGCGGGTTTCCTCGAAATCGTACATGTCGAGAAGCTGGCGGATCTGTTCAAGGCTGAAGCCGAAGCGCTTGCCGCGCAGGATCAGCTT
>DJUV01000157.1 GCA_002440625.1 Rhodobacteraceae bacterium UBA6273
CGCTGATGCTGGCGCTGGCGGCGATGACCGGGATGGTCGGCGACATGACCGCCAACCGCGCCAATCTGGAAAAGGCGGCATCCTCGGGCTTTTCCACTGCGACCGACCTTGCCGACTGGCTGGTGCGCGAGGCCGGCCTGCCGTTCCGCGACGCGCATCACGTCACCGGGGCGCTGGTGGCAATGGCGGAAAAGAAGGGCTGCGATCTGTCGGACCTCTCCATTGCCGAACTGACCTCGGCACATCCGGCGATCACGCAGGATGTCTATTCGGTCCTCGGCGTACAGAACTCCGTCGCCTCGCGCAGAAGCTATGGCGGCACGGCGCCTGATCAGGTGCGCGAACAGGCGGCGCGGTGGAAAGCGCTCATCGGATGAGCCGTGCCATCCTTCTCGCGGCGCTGTCGCTGGTCCTTGCGGCCTGCACCCAGCCGCGCGCCCATGCCGCCTTGCGCGTCACGGACGGAGGCGTCAAGGTTCGCCCGTCCCTCGCAACCTCAATCGCCGGGATCGGCGTATCGGTGAGTCAATGAAACGAATTCTCGCGGCCCTTGGCCTTCTGTCCTTCCTCGCAGCCTGCGGCGTCGATGGCGCGCCGGTTCCGCCGGAACCGAAACCAAAGCCGCCGTCTGCCGTCGCCATAAGTGGCGACGCCCGCATCGGAATCGTGGCCAAGCTCTGAGGTCACGCGGCCGCTTCTGCCGGGAAGCGGTCGATGTTCCGCTCGATCCAGCCTGTCAACCGGCCGACCTCATCGGCCATGTCGCGGCCGAGAGGGGTCAGCGAATAGACAACGTGCGGCGGAACCACGGGGAAGGACTCCCGGTGGACCAGCCCGTGCCCGGCAAGATCCTGAAGCGTCTTCGACAGCATCCGTTCACTGACGCCGCCGATGGTGCGGCGCAGGTCGGAAAAGCGCATCTCGCCCCGGTCGAGGACGATCAGGCAGAGGACCGACCACCGCGTGGTCACTTGCCTGAGGATCGTGCGCGAGGGGCACAGTTCGGACAGGACATCGCCCGCCATCATCGCGGCCTCGATCGGGTTCTGCACGATTCCTTCGCCCGGCATGATCTGGCTCCAAAACTAACAAATATGTACGTACTTACATTTCGTAAGCATGTCAAATACCTTGCCTTCATCATCTGAGCGTAAAGGACCAGACCCATGATCACCGTTACCGGCGCCACCGGCCAGCTTGGCCGCCATGTCATCGAAGCCCTACTCGCCCGCGTGCCGGCGAGTGAGATCACCGCCGCCGTGCGCGACCCGGCCAAGGCCGCCGACCTTGCGGCGAAAGGCGTTCGCGTTGTCGCGGCGGATTACAACAAACCGGAGTCGCTGGCCGCCGCCTTCAAGGCCACCAACCGCCTCCTCATCATCTCCGGCAACGAATTCGGCCAGCGGGTGGAGCAGTACGAACGCATCATCGCTGCAGCGAAGGCGGCGGGCGTGAAGTTCATCGCCTATACCTCGATCGTGAACGCCGACGGCAATCCGATGTATCTTGGCGCCGACCACAAGGTCGCCGAAAGGCTGATCGCCGCCAGCGGCATCCCGCACGCCTTCCTGCGCAACAGCTGGTACAATGAGAATTACGTCACCTCGATCCAGGGCGGCGCCGCGCATGGCGCCTTCATCGGCGCCTCGGGCACCGGCAAGATTTCATCCGCCGCCCGCAAGGACTATGCCGAGGCGGCGGCGGCGGTGATGGCTGGCGCCAAGACCGGCACTTTCGAGCTTGGCGGTTCGGGCGCGTTCACCCTTCCCGATCTGGCGGAGATGATCGGCAAAGCGACCGGCAAGCCCGTCGCCTTCCACAACCTCGCGCCGGCCGACTATGCCGCGCAACTCAAAGGCTACGGCGTGCCGGAGGGCATGGCCGAAGCGCTGGCCGACAGCGACCGTCACGCGGCAGAGGGCTGGCTTTTCACCGAAAGCAAGGATCTTGAGACCCTGATCGGCGGTAAGTCGACGCCGATGGCCGAGACGGTGCGGGCGGTTCTGGCGGGTTGATCCGGCGGCCCGGCTCAAACACACCGCCGGGCCGGAAGCGCTTCCCCTCCCCTCATGGGAGGGGCCAGGGGAGGGGGCTGGCCGATGAGCCCCCACCCCTACCCTGCCCACGAAGGGGGAGGGAGTTGCGTCTCGCGGCCGCCCCCTAATCCAGCGTCCGGCGGAACCGCGCTAGCGCGAAACCCGCATAGACCGCCACAAAAAGGGCGAGTGCCGCCATCGGCTGCGCCACCCCGGCATAGTCCGACCCTTTCAGCATGACCGCCCGGATCAGGCGCAGGAAATGGGTGAGCGGGAAGATCTCGCCCAGGGCCTGCGCCCAGCCGGGCATCCCCCGATAGGGAAACATGAAGCCCGACAGAAGCAGCGACGGCAGGAAGAAGAAGAACGTCAACTGCATCGCCTGCATCTGCGTCCGCGCCAGTGTCGAAATCAGGTAGCCGAGGATCACCAGCGAGGTGACAAAGATGAAGACGCCGATGAGCAGCAACGGCAGCGCGCCGACAAAGGGGACGCTGAAGATCAGCTTCGAGGCGACAAGCACCACCACGACCTGCACCGCGCCGACGCCAAGATAGGGCAGCACCTTGCCGAGCATGATCTCGATCGCGGTCGCGGGCATGGAGAGGAGGTTTTCCATCGTCCCCCTTTCCACCTCGCGGGTCAGCGCCATCGAGGTCATCATCACCATGGTCATCTGCAGGATCACCCCCAGAAGCCCCGGCACGATGTTGTACTGGGTGATGCCCTCGGGGTTGTAGCGCTTGTGGACGATGACCTGCATGCCCGCCGCAGCCGCCTCTGCCGCCGCCGCCTCGCCCCCGGTTTCGCGCAGCAGGGCCTCCGACGCGACGGTGCCGAGGGTGGAGATGGCGCCCGAGGCGACCGAGGGGTCGGTTGCATCCGCCTCGATCAGGATCTGCGGTGCATCGCCGCGCTGGACGCGGCGGCCGAAGTCGGAAGGTACGGTCACGACGAAGGACACTTCGCCCCGCGTGATGAGCGCCTCCGCCTCGGCGGCCGAGGCATCGGGATGGGTGAAGCGGTAGTAGCCCGTCAGTTCCAGCGCCGTCACCATGGCGCGGGTGAAGCGGTCCTGCGTTGGTGCTACGAGCGCGGCGGGCAGGCCCTTCGGATCGGAGTTGATGGCGAAACCGAAGAGCATGAGCTGGATCAGCGGAATGCCCAGCATCATGGCGAAGGTGATGCGGTCGCGCCGCATCTGGATCAGCTCTTTGCGCAGCAGCGCCGCCAGCCGGGTCAGGGAGAAGAACCGCGAGGTCATTGCATGTTGTCCTTCGACGCACCCATGAGCTGGATGAACACATCCTCAA
>DJUV01000159.1 GCA_002440625.1 Rhodobacteraceae bacterium UBA6273
CTATCTCTTCATCAGCCACGATCTTTCGATGGTGCGCCACATCGCCAGCCGGGTGGCGGTGATGTATCTTGGCCGCATCGTCGAGCTTTCCCCGCGCGACGCGCTTTATGCGCAGCCCCTGCACCCTTACGCCGAGGCGCTTTTGTCGGCGCTGCCGCGCGTGGACCGCGCTGGCGGCGGCGGGCGGACGGGCAAGCGGATCATCCTGAAGGGCGACGTGCCCTCGCCCGCGCGGATGCCGCCGGGCTGCAACTTTCACACCCGCTGCCCCAAGGTGTTCGACCGCTGCCGCAGCGATCCGCCTGAATTGCGCGAAGTCGCGCCGGGGCGGCTGGTGGCCTGCCACCTGTTTTCGCCTGACAAGCCTGCCGCCGGACCAACCGGCGGACCCAGAAGAAACGACACCCAACAACAAGGAGACAGACCATGAAAAGAACCCAGATTCTGTGGATGGGCACCGCGCTCGCCATGCTCGGCCTGCCGGCGCTGGCCGGTGGTCGCGGCACCGACGGCGAATTGCGCATCACCTTTCCGCAGGCGACATCGACGCTGAACCCCTATCTGTCCAGCGGCACCAAGGATGTCTATGCCGCGAGCATGGTGCTGGAACCGCTGGCCGGGTTTGATGAGAACGGCGCGGTCTATCCCCGCCTCGTCAGCGAAATCCCCAGCAAGGAGAACGGCGGCATCTCGGCCGACAACATGTCGATCACCTGGAAGCTGATCCCCGGTGTCAAATGGTCGGACGGGACGCCACTGACCGCCGCCGACGTGGTATTCACCGGCGCCTATTGCAACGAGACCGACAGCGGCTGCGCGCAGGCCTTCAAGTTTGACGGGATCGAAAAGATTGAGGCGGTCGATGACCTGACGGTCAAGATCACCTTCGCGGCCCCGAAGGCCAACCCGTTCAACGCCTTTGTCGGCTCGCAGACCCCGATCCTGCAGAAGGCCCAGTTCGAGAATTGCATGGGGGCGGCGGCGGCGGCCTGCACGGAACAGAACTTTGCCCCGATCGGAACCGGCCCGTTCCGCGTGACGGGCTTTTCCGTGAACGACCTGGTGCAGTATGAAGCCAACCCGGAGTACCGCGATGCGGCCAAACCGGAATTCGCCACCGCGATGATTAAAGGCGGCGGCGATTCCATCGCCTCGGCGCGCGGCGTGATGGAGACGGGCGAGTTCGACTATGCCTGGAACGCCCAGATCAACCCCGAATTGCAGGCGCAGATGGTCGCGGCCGGCAAGGGTCAGTTCATCATGGGCTTCGGCACCAACATCGAACGGCTGGAGCTGAACCTGACCGATCCTTCGCCCGATCTGGCCGAGGGTGAACGCTCGACAGCGAAATATCCGAACCCGCGGCTGTCGGACGTGCGCGTGCGCCGGGCGCTGTCGATGGCGCTGGACCGCACCGCGCTGAATGACATCGGCTATGGCGCGGGCGGCTCGCCCAACTGCAACATCGTCCCGGCCCCGGCATTCTACGCCTCGGACAACACAGGCTGCCTGACCCAGGACATCGAGGGCGCCAAGGCTCTGCTTGACGAGGCAGGCTGGAAGGACACCGACGGTGACGGCGTGCGCGACAAGGACGGGATGCCGCTGAAGCTCCTGTACCAGACCACAGTGAACCCGGTCCGGCAGGACTTCCAGGCGCTGATCAAGGGCTGGTGGGCCGAGATCGGCGTCGAGACCGAGCTGAAGAGCATCGACCCTGGCGTGTTCTTCGGCGGCGACCCTGCCTCGCCCGACACGGCCGAGAAGTTCTATGCCGATGTCGAGATGCACGCCAACAACTTCGACGGCACAGACCCCGAGGCCTATCTTGCCGCGCTGACCACCGACAAGGCGCCGCGGCCGGAAACCAACTGGATCGGCACCAACTACAACCGCTATGCCAATCCCGACTATGACGCGATCTCGGCCAAGCTGGCCCAGACTTTCGACATGAACGAGCGCGCGGCGATAGCCAAGCAGATGAACGACATGCTGACCAAGGACGGCATGGTGATCCTGCCGCTCATCCTTCGCGGCAACCTGTCGGCGATGTCGAACACGCTTGCCGGTGTCAAGGTCAACGCCTGGGACAGCGAGATGTGGAACGTGGCCCAATGGAGCCGGGTGAAGTAAACACCCGACAAGGCGGGCGGGGCGCGTTGCCCGCCCGCTTTCCTTTTCGGCATCCCCTCGGAAAGTCCGACGTTCATGCTCACCTATGCCCTCCGCAGGCTGCTGCTGGCAATTCCGACGCTTCTGCTGATCAGCCTGTTCATCTTCCTGATGGTCGATCTGGCGCCCGGATCGCCGATGTCCGAGATTCCGCGCTCGATCCCGCCCGAGACACGTGCCAGAATGATCGCGGCCCTTGGTGCCGACCAGCCGGTATTCGTGCGTTATCTCCTTTGGCTGAAACAGTTTTTCGTCGTTGAACCTGCCTATCTGATCGACGGCTGGTTCGGCACCTCGCTGGGGGGCGACCAGCAGCGCATCCTGTCCTGGCAGAGTCGCGCCCCGGTGTTCGACGTGATCGGCGACCGGCTTGGGCGTACCATGACGGTGGTGGGCGCAGGCTATGTGATCGCCGCCGCCATCGCCCTGCCGATCGGAATCTATTCCGCCTACCGGCAATATTCCTGGTTCGACCAGCTCGGCACCTTCGTGGCGATGATCGGCTATTCGGTGCCGACCTTCTTCACCGGTGTGCTGCTGATCGTGATCTTCGCGGTCAACCTCGGCTGGTTCCCGTCCTATTACGACGCCTCGCTGAAGGTGAAGGACTTCGCGAGCCTGTCGCGGCAGGTCTGGCAGATGGCGCTGCCGGTCACGGTGATCGCGCTGTTCCATGCCGCCGAAATCAGCCGTTACACCCGATCGTCCATGCTGGACACGCTGGGGCAGGACTATGTACGCACCGCGCGTGCCAAGGGCGCGCTGGAGCAGACGGTGGTCATAAAACACGCCCTGCGTAATGCGATGATCCCGGTGATCACGGTGCTCGCGCTCGGGATGCCGTCGATCTTCGGCGGCTCGATCATCGTCGAGCAGGTGTTCAAGATCAACGGCATCGGCGGCGCGCTGATCGGCGCGATCGTGGCCAGCGACCTGCCGATGGTGCAGACGCTGACCTTCATCTTCGCGGCGCTGATCGTCTTCTTCAACCTGGTGGCCGACCTCCTCTACGGCATGATGGACCCTAGGATCCGCTATGACTGACACGAATGCCGGAGCATTTTCCGACCGCGCGCACAGCCCCTGGGCCGGGGTCTGGCGCAAGTTCCGCCACCATGTCGGCGCCATGGTCGGAGCGGCGGTCCTGATCCTCTTGATCCTCGCGGTGCTGGTCGGGCCCTGGCTCTGGCAGATCGACCCGGCCTTCATCGAGCCGAAGGCGGCCGACATGATGCGCACACGCAACCTCGCGCCTAGTCTCGCCCATCCGATGGGCACCGACCAGCTTGGCCGCGACACGCTGGCGCGGATGCTGGCGGGCGGCAAGGTGTCGCTCGCGGTTGGGCTGGTCGCCATGGCCATCGCGATCCTGGTCGGCACCGCCGTCGGGGTGCTGGCGGGCTTCGTGCGCTGGCTGGACGGACCGCTGATGCGGCTGACCGACTTCTTCCTGGCGCTGCCGCTCCTGCCCCTGCTCCTCGTCATGGTGATGCTGTTCCGCGATGCGCTCGCGGGAGCGCTGGGGATCGAGCTTGGCACTTTCCTCCTCATCGTCGGCGCGATCGGGCTGACCTCGTGGATGCAGGCGGCCCGCGTGGTGCGCGGCGAGGTGCTGGCGCTGAAGGAACGCGAATTCGTGCTGGCGGCGCGGTCGATCGGCACCCCGCCCCTGCGCATCATCCTGACCCATATCCTGCCCAACGTGCTGTCGCCGGTGATGGTGGCGGCGACGCTCGGCTTCGCCTCGGCGATCATCACCGAAAGCGCGCTGTCGTTCCTCGGCCTCGGGTTTCCGCCCGACTTTCCGACGTGGGGGCGGCTGCTCTATGAGGGTGTGGAATACATGCAGATGGAACCCAACCGCGTGCTGTTCCCCGGCCTCGCCATCTCGCTCACCGTGCTCGGCATCAACTACATCGGTGACGGGCTGCGCGACGCGCTCGATCCCCGCCAGCGCCTGCGCTAGAGCGTGTTGCGTTTGATCGGTTCTTTGTCCTGCCGCTTTGAAGAAGTTGTAGCGTTCTTCATCGGTGAAATGATTGCAGACGTGGCCGACCGCCTGCCAAAGCTGATCGTAGGTTCGGGCGGCAGCTTTTCGGATCAGCGCCCTGGTCTTGTACCGCCTCTGATGATGTGACCGCCCTCCTCTGTGGATCATCGCAGACACACCTTGGCTCATCGATGCCGTCGGAGGGCGGTCACATCATCAGAGGCGCTGAAATGAAAAAATTACGTTACCCATTTTGTTACCAGAAGCAGGAAATAATAATGTTTAAAAACATATAGTTACATATACAGGCAACAGAGTTGCAGAAATTACACGCTTTTTGAAGAGACCTGCCTTTTCCATATCCGCCCAGCGCCCCACCTGGCGCTCTCGCTGGCATCTCGGCAAGGCCGGTCGCCGGACGCGAACGGCCGTGCGAGCCGACGCCGGAAACCCGAGACGGCAATGGCGCTCCCCGTGCGCACCCCGGGGGGCGCGGAGCGTCAGACATTGCGACGGATGACGGAGACTGGCCCCGGTTTTTCACGGAAGGGCGAAAGGCCGAATTTTGCGCGACAGGTTCCCTGCCTGCGCCTTCCGGCGCGCGGGGTTACTGATTCTTTCTCTTGCGCCGAATGCCGCCGCGCGAGCCGCGAAATCCGCTGCGGTGGTAGCCCGGAAAAACACCCGGCTCGGGCGCTTCTGTATACGTTATTGAAAAGATTGGCGGACCCGGAGCGATTCGAACGCCCGACCCTCAGATTCGTAGTCTGATGCTCTATCCAGCTGAGCTACGGGTCCGTGAGTGGGGCATTTAGCGGCGGGCGGAGGGCAATGCAAGGGCTAACGGCAACTATCCCGCGCGATTCCGGATCAAGCCCGATGCTCAGGCCGCGACCGGGCCCGGCGCCTGCGGGACGATGTCGCGCGGCAGGTGGATCATGAACTCGGTGCCGGTCTCGCCGGTCTTCAGAAGCTCAAGCCGTCCGCCATGGCCGCGTACCAGTTCGGCGGCGATGGCGAGACCAAGCCCGGTCCCGCCCTTTCGGATGCCGCCCTGGAACGGCTGGAAGAGATGCTCGCGCGCACGCTCGGGCATCCCCGGCCCGGTATCGCCGACACGAATCCACCAGCCTTCTTCCGTTTCGCCGCCAGCAATCTCGATCGTGCCGGCGCGGCCCGTCGCCCCGATCGCCTGGCGGGCGTTGCGGACAAGGTTGTTCAGCACCCGGTGCAATTGTTCGTAGTCGGCGCGGATCGACAGCGCAGGCGCAACGTCGATCAGGAATTCGACCTCCGCGCTCTCGTCCGCTGCCAGTTTCTCGCTTTCGACCACATCTCCCACGAGGCCGGCGAGCATGAAGCGGGTCAGAACCGGCGGCGGTTCCTCGGCCTTGCCGAAGGCCAGCGTCGACTCGCAGAGCGCCACGGCGCGGCTGATCGAAGCGACAAGCTTCGGCGTCGCGCGCTTGACCATCGGGTCGTCGCTCACCTCCATCCGGTCCGCGAAAAGCTGCGCCGTGGTCAGGATGTTGCGCAGGTCATGGCTGACCTTGGCGACGGCGCTGCCCAGCTGGGCGAGCCTTTCCTTCTGGCGCAGCGATGCGGTCAGCTGCTGCTGCATCATCTTCAGCGCATCCTCGGCCTCGCGCAGTTCGATGATCGAGGCTTGGGGCTCGATGATCCTGCGGGCATCCTCGGGCGCCTCGGCGTAAAGGCTCATGCCGCGCACCACATGGCGGATCGGCGCGACGAAAAGCCGCTGGACGGCGAGAAACAGCAACACTGCGGTCACGGCGGAAATCACCGCCGACAGGCCAAGGATGCGCAAGCCGTACTCGAGCATCGCGGCGCGCATCGGCTTGGTGTCCATCGTCGCCTCGATGAGAAGCCCCGCCTGCTTCACCGGGTCGCCGATCACCCGGATCACACGGCTTCCCGGCTCCACCAGCGTCTCGATCGCATCGCGGATCAACTGCCAGGCCGGGGCCTCGCGCAGGTCGTAGGTCCCGGCAATCGGCGTCGGGATCGGCGAGGACAGGACCAGCTGGCGCACTTCATCGCGCCTGAGGACGACGTTGTAGACCTCGGCGTTTTCCAGAAGCTCGCGCTCGAGCTGTTCGTCGATCATGCCGTCGGTCGCGAGAAGCGCCAAGGAGGCGATCTGCGCCCGTTCGAGGCGCGACAGGATATAGTCCTCGCGGAAGCGCGCCACCGAGGGGACGAAGATCAGGATTTCCGCCAGCATGACGAAGATGGTCGTCAGCAGGAGAAACCGCCCCGACAATGTCCTGAAGAACATCAAACGCCCCGCCACAATCCTTGGTGGCGCCCGGTCCTTGGCGCCGACGTGCCGGACCTGCCGGCCTGAAGACAATAGGCATTCGGCGCGGGGCTTTAAACCTCTTACTTCCATCACCGGCGGCAGGCACCCGGCGAACCGCACCCTCACGCGCCAGAAAACCGGCTCTGGCGAGTTGACTTGGGCGCGGGTGGCGTCTATGAGCCGGGCTTCGAATGACAGCGGCCTTCGAATCCCCGTTTTTGGGGTTTGGGCCTACCTACCGGAGTAAAAGCGATGAAGCGCACGTTCCAACCGTCGAACCTCGTTCGCGCCCGCCGCCACGGTTTCCGTGCGCGCATGGCGACCAAGGGCGGCCGCAAGGTGCTGAACGCGCGCCGCGCGAAGGGCCGCAAGGTTCTTTCGGCCTAAGGTCAAACCTCAAGGCAAACGGCATGACACCGCCGGAGGCACCCGTGCAAGGCCAGGATGGCCGGGGCGCGGAGAAGCCTCCGGCGGTTTCCGTTTGCCTGACGCTGACCAAACGCGCCGATTTCCTTCGGGCGGCGCAGGCGCGGCGGCAGGGAACGCCCGGCTTTCTGTTGCAAGCGCGGGAACGTCGCGCCGGGGAAACCGATCCGCAGGTGATCCGCGTCGGCTACACCTGTTCGAAGAAGCTCGGCAACGCCGTCGCCCGCAACCGCGCCAAGCGACGCCTCAGGGCGATCGCCCGCGCGGTTCTGCCCGGCCACGGCCGCCCCGGCTGGGACTACGTCCTTGTCGGCCGTCCACAAGCGACTGCCACCCACGACTTCGCGGCGATGACCGCCGACCTTGCCCGCGCGCTCGCCCGCGTTCACACTGGCAAGTGATGTCGCCCCTCGCCCATCTCGTAGCGCTGCCCGTCCGCACCTACCGGCTGGTCCTCAGCCCCTGGGTCGGGCATTCCTGCCGCTATCAGCCGACCTGTTCGGCCTATGCGCTTGAAGCCTTGGAAAAGCATGGCGGGATCAGGGGTAGCTGGCTTGCCGCGCGGCGGATCGGGCGTTGCCATCCCTGGGGCGGATCGGGCTATGATCCGGTGCCGGAGCGCAGGAAGGGATAGACCGATGCGGAACTGGGTCAATCAGGCGATCCGCAAGATCGAGGCGGATTTCCAGCGCTCTGCGGATACCCATCTTTTCCGGCTCGACGCCGGGGGTCTTTCCGGCGTCGACATCTACGTCAAGGATGAAAGCACACATCCGACCGGCAGCCTCAAGCACCGGCTCGCCCGCTCGCTCTTCCTCTATGCGCTCTGCAACGGCAAGCTGGCCGAGGGTCGCCCGGTGATCGAGGCGTCGTCCGGCAGCACGGCGGTATCCGAAGCCTATTTCGCCCGGATGCTGGGCCTCAAGTTCATCGCCGTCATGCCGAAAAGCACGGCGCTATCGAAGATCGACCTGATCAGATTCTACGGCGGCGACTGCCATTTCGTCGGCTCGGCGCCGGAAATGCATGACGCGGCGGTGGCCTTGGCGGCAAGGACTGGCGGCTATTTCATGGACCAGTTCATGTATGCCGAACGCGCCACTGACTGGCGCGGCAACAACAACATCGCGGAATCGATCTTTTCCCAGATGGCGCGGGAACCGCATCCCGTTCCGGCGGCGGTGGTGATGAGCGCCGGCACCGGCGGCACCTCGGCCACGCTTGGCCGCTACATGCGCTACATGAGCCATCCGACCGAATTGATCGTCGTCGATCCTGAGGATTCAGTCTTCTACGACAGCTACAAGACCCGTGATCTCACCCTGACCCGCGCCTGCTCCAGCCGGATCGAGGGGATTGGCCGACCGAAGGTGGAGCCTTCCTTCCAGCATGACGTGATCGACAGCATGATCCAGGTCCCCGATGCCGCCTCGGTCGCCGCGATGCTCTGGTTCGAGGCGCGGACGGGCCGCAAGGCGGGGCCGTCGACCGGCACCAACATCTGGGGCACGCTTCAGGTGGCGCGCGAGATGGCTGCGAAAGGGCGGCAAGGCTCCATCGTCACGCTGATGTGCGACAGCGGGCTTCGCTATCTCGACACCTATTACAACCCCGACTGGGTGGCGGAACGGATTGGCGACATCGCCCCCTATCAGAAGACTTTGGCGGCGGTCGTGGGCTGACCGCGCGGCATCCCGTCAGTTCTCGAATGCCTTTACCCGCTTCAGCCGGACCGGGGCGTCACCGCCCGCGACCGCCTCGATCTCTTCCCGCGTGACGGTCTGGAAAACGATGGGAATGGCCATGACCTCTTCCCAGGCCAACGGCACGACTTCATAGCGGCTGGCGTCGAAAGTACCGTCCGCCGCGCCGGACTGAATCGCTGCGAACGCGCCGCCACCGATCAGCACGGCGTCGTCGAAATCCGTCGACTTCAGTGCAGTTCCGGCAAACTTCGGCGCGATCAGGACGGCTCCTTTCAGCGTCGCGGCCGAAAGATCGGCATCGGTGAAATCGGCCTGATACAACAGCGCCCCGTCGAAATTCGCGGCAGTGAGGTAAGCGCCGGCGAACGTCGTCTCGCGGATCACCGCGCCCGAGAAATCCGCGCCCTGCGCCCGGGTGGCATAGGGCGCGTTCGCCGCCGGGTAGGGCGCGCGGGCCCGGTCGGCGGATACGGTGGAAAAATCGCTGCGGCTGATTGTGGTGCGGCGGAACCGCGCATTTTCAAGCCAGGCGCCGCCAAGGTCGGATTCAACGATATGGCTGCCGGAAAAGTCGGCGTAGCTCAGCCGCCCGCCCTGCGCGCTCAGCAGCGCGAATTCGGCGTTCGGCAGATAGGCGAAGGCCAGGTCGAGCCCGAAGTGGTTGAGCATCTCAAGATTGCGGATGCCGCCGAAGGTCAGCGCCTGAAGAAGCTGGCCGCGTTCGGGACTGGCCGGCCGGTCGATCAATTCGGCGTCGGCGGGCATCTCTCTCCAGCCGAAGGCACCGGCCATCCGCCCGTAAGCCTGAGGCAGGTCAGCCCGCCGTGTCGCCATCGCCACCCGCATCTTGTCGTTGGGGTCATCGGGCATCAGGCCCGGATCGAGAAACCGGTAGGGCCGCGCCGCGCGCGAGGCCGAAACGATGCGCAGGATCAGCGCCCGGTCGAGGTCATGGACCGGATCAAGGACATTGACCAGCGCCGCCGCGGGATCGACCCCGGCCCCCTGCCCGGCGGCGGCATCGGCTTCGGCAACCTTCGACGCAGCGCCGCCGATCAGCGCGGCGATATTGGTGATCTCCACCGCCAGCGCCGCATTGCGCGCCGCCTCGGCCAGTTCCACGTCCTGCCTCACAAGCGCCGTCTGTTCGCGGATCTTGTCGTTCTGTTCGGCCAGAAGTGCGGACTGGATCTCGATCAGGCTGTTCTGGCGATAAAGAAGCGCTGTCCCGGCCAGCGCCGCCAACGCCGCGATCAGCGCCGTCAGCGAAGTGACGATCCAGCGCCGGGTCGCGATCCAGCCGTAGCGCGCGAGACCAAGCTGGATCAGTTCGCGCGCAGCGTCGGTCGCGCCGGCAGGATCGCGGGCGATGGTGCTTTTCGCCACCCGGCCCAGAGGGGCGGCGAAACTTTCGATCTGCGTCTCCGCCACGCCGGTCAGTCGGCGCAGGATCGTCCGGCGGAAAAGAATGATCGCCCCGCCGACAAGCGCCACCACGAAAAGCGCGGCAAGGAACACCGTCAGGATCAGCCCGGCGCTATCCTCAAGCACGCCGGTCCCGGCAACCGCGATCAGAAGGCCGGCCGCCAGCCCGAAGCCGAAGACCAGAAGCCCGAACATCATGCCCGGACCGCTCGGCGGTGCTGTCTCTGGCGGCTTTTCCTGCGGCGGTTCGGTCATGGCTGTCCGGGGCGCTGTCCGCATTGACAATCCCAGAGCCGTCGCCCTATGGCAAGTTTCCCGGAGACTACGGCGATGCTTGACGAAAACGACGACATCCACCCGCTTTTCCACGGCGCACCGTCCTCGACGGAGTTCAAGAAGCTCCGCAAGCGCATCGTGCGCGAGGTGCGCGAGGCGATCGAGGCCTACGGCATGATCGAACGCGGGGCGCGCTGGCTGATCTGCCTGTCGGGCGGCAAGGACAGCTACACGCTTCTGGCCGTGCTGCATGAGCTGAAGTGGCGTGGCTTGCTGCCGGTCGATCTTCTGGCCTGCAACCTCGATCAGGGTCAGCCCGGCTTTCCGGCGACGGTGCTGCCTGAGTTCCTGAGCCGGATGAGCGTGGAACACCGGATCGAATATGCCGACACCTATTCCATCGTGACCGAGAAGATCGCGCCGGGCGGGACGATGTGTTCGCTCTGCTCGCGGCTCCGGCGCGGCAATCTTTACCGCATCGCGCGCGAGGAAGGTTGTTCGGCGGTGGTCCTTGGCCACCACCGCGACGACATTCTTGAGACCTTCTTCATGAACCTCTTCCACGGTGGCCGGTTGGCGACAATGCCGCCGAAGCTCTTGAACGAGGATGGCGATCTTTTCGTCTACCGCCCCCTCGCCTTCGTGGCCGAGGCGGATTGCGAGAAATTCGCCAAGGCGATGAATTACCCGATCATCCCTTGTGACCTTTGCGGGTCGCAGGACGGCTTGCAGCGCCAGCAGGTCAAGCAGATCCTCGACGGTTGGGAGGCGCGCAGCCCCGGTCGCCGTCAGGTGATGTTCCGCGCGCTGATGAACACGCGCCCCTCGCATCTTCTCGATCCTGCGCTCTTCGATTTCGCGGGGTTGATACGCAAGGAAAGCGTTGAAGATTTGACGAAAATTGCCGGTTCGACGCAGGGACAGCGTTAACTTTGCGCTCAGCCCCCGCGACCTAGGCTTCTTCGCAACGGCAGACGTCTGCCCCTGCGGAAGAGGACTACGATGGCAATCCGGGATTTCGCGCGGCGGCTGCCGCAGTTCATCAGGGCGGACGTGCTGGCGCTGGGGCCGGGGCTTGCGGCGGGGGGCTATTTCTTCGGCGCCGAAGGGGCGGTGGTTGCCGCAGCGATCGGACTGCCGCTGGCGGCCCTCACCACTTTCCGCGACCGGGCGCCTCTGCCGGGTGGCGGCAGGCCGGTCCATCCCGTCGTCGCCGCACCGAGGGACGCCATCATCGCAGCCCTCGACCCGGCGTTCAGGAATGGCCAGGTGTCGCGCGACACCGCGCTCTGCGTCGCGATCTCGGTCGATGACCCCCAAGGTCTTTTGGCGCAGCATGGCAGCGCCGGCCATGACCGTGTGATGACCGCGCTTGAGGACAGGATTTCCGGCGCGGTGCGCGAGGATGACGTTCACACGCATTTCGATGGCGGACGCTTCGCCGTTGCAGTCTCCTCCCGCCGCCGCATCGACCTTGAGGCCGCGATCCAGATCGCCGACCGCATCCAGCGGCGCATCGCCGATCCGGTCAGCCTTGATGGCACGACGGTGCATGTCTCCGTCTCGATCGGCTTCTGCCTGCCGTCCCGCGCGCCCGAGCATAGCGGCACGGCGCTTCTCGCCGCCGCCGAAATGGCGCTCGCAGAGGCCTGGGCGAACGGGCCGGGCGCGATTCGCGCCTTCACTGCCGACATCCGCCAGCGCGCCACCCAGCGCGGCACGATGGGCGCCGAGATCGAGGCGGCCCTTGACGGCGGCGAGATCGTCGCCTTCTTCCAGCCGCAGCTTTCGACCGATACCGGCGCAGTGACGGGGTTCGAGGCGCTGGCCCGCTGGATGCACCCGACGCGCGGCATTCTCTTGCCGGCGGAGTTCGTGCCGGTGATCGACGCCTCGGGCCTCAGCGCCCGCCTCAGCGAAACCATTCTCGCTCAGTCGCTGTCCTTGATGCGCGCCTGGGACCGGGCCGGCCACCACATCCAGACGGTGGCCGTCAACTTTTCCTCGCAGGATCTCAGCGACCCCAACCTGGTGGCGCGATTGAAATGGGAGCTGGACCGCTTCGACCTCACGCCCCAGCGCCTCACGGTGGAAGTGCTTGAGACGGTGGTGGCCGAAGGCGCCAGCGATATCATCGTGCGCAACCTGACGGCACTCGCCGCCCTCGGCTGCGGTATCGACCTTGACGATTTCGGCACCGGTCACGCCTCCATCGCCGCGATCCGGCGCTTTTCGGTCAGCCGGATCAAGATCGACCGCGCCTTCGTGTCAGGCGTCGACACCGATCCCGAACAGCAGCGCATCGTCGCCGCGATCCTCTCGATGGCCGACAGGCTCGGCCTGAAGACGCTGGCGGAAGGCGTCGAGTCCCTCGCCGAACATGCGCTTCTGGCGCAGCTCGGATGTTCGCATGTGCAGGGATTCGTCGTGGCGCGGCCGATGCCGGCGCAGGCCACGCAGGACTGGCTTTCCCGCCATCAGGCGAAACTCGCGCGCACGCCCGGCCTTGCCGGACGGCAGGTCGGCTGAACGCGCGGCCCCTTGCCGGCACCGAACCTCCACGGGTTTTCATCGGCTTGCCGCCGCCCGCCGCCGAGGAACGAAGGTTGAACCATGCTGGTATGGCTGGAACCCGGGTCCGATTGCCCGAAAAGCGCTTGACCTTTGCCCCCCCGTTCTGTTGAACCAGCCCAAACTTCGACTAGGCGGGCGGTAGGTCCAGATGGACGATCAGAACAAGAATCTCATTCTCGCGACGGTGCTGTCGTTCCTCGTCATCCTGGTCTGGGTCACGCTCTTCCCGCCGCAGCAGCCGGTCCCGCAAGCGACGACGCCAGCAGCGACCAGCCAGACCGCGACCCCGGCAGGCGATGCCGCCGCACCGTCGGCGGCCGCCGCCTCCGCCGATGCCGCAAGCACCGAGGTCGCCGATGAGATTGCCGCCGCACCGCGGGTCAAGATCAACACGCCGCGCCTCACCGGTTCGATCTCGCTTTTCGGCGGCCGGTTCGACGACCTGAGCCTGAAGGACTACAAGGTCTCCCTCGCCGCGAACTCTCGCGATGTCCGGCTCCTCTCACCGGTCGGCAGCCCCAAGGGCAGCACCGACCTGCCCTATTACGTCGTCTATGGCTGGCAGCCCGCCGGCAATCTTTCGCCCGAGGCTGTGCCCGGCGCCCGCACCGTCTGGACGCTTGACTCCGGCACCGAGCTTGCCCCCGGCAAGCCAGTGAAACTCAGCTGGGACAATGGCGCCGGCCTCGTCTTCCAGCGCGAAATGTCAGTCGATGACAACTACCTCTTTACCATCCTCCAGTCGGTCGAGAACAAGACCGCCGCCCCGGTGCGGCTTGCCCCCTACGGCATCGTCGTCCGCCACGGCCTGCCCAAGGCCACCCGCGCCTATGTCCGCCACGAGGGCATCATCCGCCAGACCGACGGCGAACTTGGCGACATCCAGTATTCCGGCATCCCGAAGCTCGACGCGCAAGGCGCCGAAGGCCAGGCCGACATCAAGGAGGTCAAGCACGACGGCTGGATCGGCTTCACCGACGCCTATTGGATGACGACATTGGTGCCCTCGCCTGGATCACCATTCACCTCGGTGGTGAAGTATGCCGAGGCCGGCGACATCTACCAGGCCGAGACCCGCCTGCCCGTGCAAGAAGTCGCCGCTGGCGACCGGGCCGAGATTTCGACCATGCTCTTCGCCGGGGCAAAGGAATGGGGCACGATCCGGCGTTACCAGAATGAACCCGACTGGATCGACCGGCTTTTCGGCGCCAAGGTGGATCCCGACCGCCCGCAGATCCGCAACTTCATTGAATCGATTGACTGGGGCTGGTTCTTCTTCCTGACCAAACCGATGTTCCGCCTTCTGCACTGGCTCAACAGCGCCATCGGCAACATGGGCTGGGCGATCATCGCGCTGACCTTCGTCATCAAGACGCTGGTCTTCCCGCTGGCGCGCAAATCCTACATCTCGATGGCGAAGATGAAGGAGCTTCAGCCCGAGATGGAAAAGCTGAAGGAGGTCGCGGGCGACGACCGGCAAAAGCTCCAGCAAGGGATGATGGAGCTCTACAAGAAGAACAAGGTCAACCC
>DJUV01000161.1 GCA_002440625.1 Rhodobacteraceae bacterium UBA6273
GTGGGGGCAGAACAGCGCTTACTTTGTTGTGATCGGAAGCTCGGGTACAGTTTATCCTCCTGCGGGATTTGCTCGACAGCACGAGAATGCGGGATCAGAACGCTGTCAATCAATCTGGACCATCTTGCGGGCGCGAGCAGCTTCGACGAAATTATACCCTGAACAGCCACCCGTCTGGTTCCGCGCTGGGTCAAGCAGATGCTGGGGGTGGTGTAGTACTCAACCATTGCCACCGTCTAACCAATAACGGGCCGTGGCGGTAACGTCCGCATCGAACTCCGCCTTGTTTCCAAACCCGATGCGTCGCAACAGCGCCGGCTGTGCCGAGATGCGCAGCATTTCATCGATCGTCATCGCCTGCAAAAGGTGGATCAAGATATGCGCAGTAACATAAGCGTCCGGCAAGGCACGATGCGGCGGCATGGCGGCGTTGCGGTCAAACCCTATGCATTGGTCAAGATTCAACCAATAGCGCAGGACCTGGTTACTGTGAGCGGGCGCGTCCGGCCAGACCACCAACGCACTTTTGTAGGTGTCGATCCAGGCCCGCTGATCACCCTTGTGGAAATGTTGTTCAAAGGAGGCGTTGTGCGCAACAAGGATGTCGTGCTGACCACAACCTTGGAATAGTAACGGCCAGAGTTCGTCAATCGCAGGGGCCTCGGCAACATCTTCTTCAAGAATGTGATGCACCGCTTTGACCTGGGGCGGAATGGGTCCGACGGGCTTGGCGAAGGATCGCCATCTGTCAGTTATGCTCAAGGTAACGGGATCGACGTCGACATAGGCAAGTTCGATCACTTCGGCCACTGCGTCTTCGGGCACGCCAGTTGTTTCATAGTCGATCACGCGCAATCGTCGCATCTCGTTTGTCATCCGTCGCTCCTGATAGTGTTCTGAATTGCGCTCAAGCCGATCCAGGTGGCGCCGGATCCGCATTTCATTGGGTTAGCTGACCTTGGTAAAGTAATTTCCAATTGCCAAATGAACCTGAACAACCCCCCAAAGATGACCCTAGAAGTTCTCCCAATAGTCGGGATCGTCCCTGCCGGCAAAGCTGAGCGCCTTCATGAGCCTCAGCATGGCCGGCGCATAGCCTGAAACGGATGGCTCGCCCTCAGCATTCATGAAAAGTGCTTCTACCATTTCCATTGCCTCAGGCCCAAGATCGGGGTGAACATCGAGGAAGATGCAGCCTGGCCCACCTTCAATCCAGACGGCATTTTCGTCAAAGCCCGCGCAAAGGCTCCAACCGATCTGCCTTGCATCCAGCCAGTCTGTGATTTCAGAAACGTCGGTGTAGATATCCCTGAAGCCACCGGCCTCGTCGACGAGCGCAAGATAATACACGTCCCGACCGAGGCGCCGGGCAATGCCGTCGATGGTTTCAAGCGCTTCGGCCATCTGGCTCTCCGTCAATGTTGCGGTAAATGATGCTGGCGAGGGGGCGTTGCGACGGCTCGCACTTCTCATGCATTCAGTAGGCATTGAACAGGTCTGGTCGGCTTTCGATCAGTTCTGCCATGTGGTCAAAGCGGTGGGATCCACCCTCGAAGGCGACGATGGGCAGACGTCGCTTGATAAAATCACGCGTTGCCTGCGCGTCCAGAATTTCATCACCCATATCGAGAACTATGGTGCCCCGTCCGTCCAAGCGAAAGCTGAGCGCGTCGTAAGCCATGACGCAATCTTCCATCAGTTCATATGGGTCTCCGATGTGGTTGACCCCACGACCAACGTAAGCTCGCAAGGTGGTGCTCGGTGTGATCGAAGGATTAATCGCAATAAATGGACGACCAAACTCCGCTCCCAGCCAAGCGGCAAAGAAGCCGCCTAGGCTTGTCCCGACGACAAGCGCTTCAGGATGACGCTTCAACCGTGCTGTAAACGTCGCGAAGACCAGCTGCGGATGCAGGGTGTAGTCGACGGTAATGCCGTCAACCGAGCCCATCTTGGAAAGGGCACGGATCTTGTTCTTGCCGGGGTCGAAGTGCGAACCCCAGCCGTGGCAATAGAAAATGCTGACGCCTTCACTTTTACCCAAAGCCCTTGACTGACCGTACATTCCTGCGCTCCTGTTTGCTGGACCTATCGTCTCAGAGACATGCGTCAAATTCGGACAGATCGCCGATCGCCAGCCGGCACAATGGCTTGCGTGAAGAGCCATCCGCGGGGTAGTGGCAGTGAACCCCTCTTGCGTGAGAATGACATAATGCAACCAGAATATCTCGAACTGCCAGAGGCCACGCATCCGACCAGCAGTTTCAGGGTGTCCGTGACGCTGCAAGGCGGCGCCAAGATATGTAAGCGGGACATTTGCCTGCCAAGCTTTCTCAAGCTGATGAGCGGTCAGCAGTATGAGATGACCTTTGACGAGCATCCCTATGAAATTACACGATTCGACGTTGATATAATCAAGCGTTTGGTCAAAATCTTTGCGAGGCCAATGCTTTAATTTTCCAGCCCCAAGTATCGGCAATCCATCGAGGTAGCTTGCCGTTTAGCGGTCGGCTCTTGCAGAGACCTCCATGTCGCTGACGCCCCGGCGTGGTGTGCGACTATTTCCAGCTTGCACACAGATTAAGTATGATCCGCCACTTGGTATTACGAGTTCCGAGGGGTCATTGCAGTCGGCGTATCGAGGGCCTTGGCTCAGAGCAGCAAACCTCTGTCCATTTCTGACGTGCGATTGAGGCATCTCTGTCGAAACGATGGAGATGGACAATGACCCACGAACAACACCTCGCCCTTGACCTGATCGCCCGGCTGGCCGACCGTTTCGGCCCGGCAAGCCGCATCGCCAAGGAATTGCCCAGCTGGCTGGAATACCTGACCGAAGTGAACTGCCCCGAGCGGCCCCGTACCCGGCCAGGCATCCAGTGGTGGAACAAGGTACGGGCCATCGCTCGCGACCTCGTGCCGAGCGCAGGGGGCGGCGAGGGCGAGATCGTGCTGCGCAACGCCTCCCTCTTTGGCGATCACTTCGGGTTGTCCCCGGTCGAGACATCCATGCTGACCTTCGTTGCCCTCTACAAGCTGTTCGACGGGTTCGAACATGTCGTCGATGGGGCGCTGGAAACCAGGGAAGTCACCGTCCCGCTGCTTTTGTCGTGGTTCTGCGCGGCTCCTGAGTCTGAAATCCGGGCCGCGATGCGCGCCTCGGGCCGACTTACAGGATCGGGGCTGGTGCAGCGCAGCCGCGGCGGGCGCCACAACCGGATGCCGTTCGACCTGTCGGACCGCTTGATCCTCGCGCTGCTTGCCGACGTGCATAGCATCAGTGACCTGATCGCGCTGATGTTCCCGCCTGCGGCAGCGCCCCAGGCTGAATGGCAGGATTTCGAGGGACTGGGACGGGATGCAGACCTGATGCGTGACCTGCTGTCCCGCGCACTCGCCGAGCGCAAACCGGGCGTGCACATTCTGCTCTACGGCCCTCCCGGCACAGGAAAGACCGAATTCGCCAAGGTTCTGGCGCGCGAGATTGGCGCGGACCTGCGAGCGGTGGGGGAAACCGATGATGACGGGGGGGAACCGTCACGTCGGGAACGGCTCGCTGAACTGTCCATGGCGTCCCGCATGCTGGGTCAACGATCGGACACCGTTCTGCTGTTCGACGAGATGGAAGACCTATTTGGGGCGGGGGGCTTCCCCTTCATTCGCGAGGCGCCGTCGAAGGTTCATTTCAACCGGGTCCTGGAGACGAACCCGATCCCGGTGATCTGGACCACGAATTCAGTCAATGCCTGTGATCCCGCCTTTCTTCGGCGGATAAGCTATTCGGCGCTAATGCGGCCTCCATCGGGTCGGGTCAGGGCGCGAATCTGGCAACGGCTTGAAGAACGCCATGGGACAGGCATTCCGGATGCGGCCCTGCCGGCGATGGCGGAAAGGCACGATCAGGCCCCGGCGCTGGTGTCTGACGCGATGCGGATGGCACTGCTTTGCAATGGAGGGGAGGCGGTAGTCTCGCAGGTGCTTGATGCGGCCGCCCGTCTGGCAAAGGGCGGGGCGGACATTGCGCCGCGTCACCATGCCGAGGTACCCTGGCAACCGGACCTAGCGCGCGCCGATGCCGATCTGGGCCGGATCGAGGCGCGTCTGGGGGCCCCAAGCGCACCACGGCGGATCAGCTTCTGCCTCGAAGGTCCAGCAGGGACCGGCAAAAGCGCATGGGCACGGCATCTAGCTCGGGTCATTGGCATGCCCGTGATCGAAAAGCGCACGTCGGACCTGATCTCGAAGTGGCTTGGCGAGAGCGAGCAGAACATTGCGCGGGCCTTTTCCGAGGCGCGCGCCGAGGGTGCCATGCTCATCTTCGACGAGGCGGACAGCTTGCTGGCCGACCGCCGCGGCGCTGAGCGCAGCTGGGAAGTGAGCCAGGTCAACGAAATGCTGACCTGGATGGAAAGCCACCCGCTGCCCTTCGTCTGCACAACCAACTTCGTCGAAAAGCTGGACCCCGCGACACATCGCCGGTTCACCTTCCAGATCCGGTTCGACTTTCTTTCAGTCGATCAACTTCCACTGGCCTGGGTTGCACATTTTCCGTGTTCGCCTCCGGCCGAGTTGCGGGCGCTCGATCGACTCGCTCCCGGGGATTTCGCAAACGTCGCCCGCAGGATGCGGGCACTGGGCAATTCGGACCCTCAGGCTATCCTGTGCGAGCTGACCCGTGAAGATGCGGCAAAGATGGGGGCGGCGCGGCCGATCGGCTTTGGCCGTTGACGCCGTAGTCTCACACCGCAAAGGTGGCTCTGCCTTGCTAGGAGGACCGATGCGCTACGCCCGCCAAGAAGATCTGCAAAAGCTGGCACTTACCATGCAAGGTTCAGCTGAAGGGGTTTCCCTCAGCGATATCGAACGGGAATTCAGCGTATCGCGCCGCACGGCAGAACGTATGCGTGATGCCGTGCGCAACGCATACCCCCAGATAGAGGAGATCTCAGGAGAAAGCGGACGAAAATACTGGCGTTTTCCGCCCGGCTCATTGGGCCGCATGGTCGAGCCGACGCTCGATGAACTGACCGCAGGGCACCGCGCAGCCGCCATTGCACGGCGCGAGGGGGATGAGGTGACGGCAGACACGCTGGAGCGCCTGCTGACAAAGGTACAGGCCATGTTCCGCGAGGATCGCCGCCGGAAGATCGCCGCTGACCTTGAAGCGCAACTGATGGCCGATGGAGTTGCCTTTCGACCTGGACCGCGTGAAAAAATTCCCACTGAGATTTTATCTGCACTTCGGGAGTCAATTCTCGCTGGGGTAATGGTTTCCGCCGACCATCGCGCTCGAGGCACCGCAAAACTCTCACGAAATACCCGGCTCGGCCCGATTGCGATGCTATTTGGTCAGGGGCGGCAATATTTGCTGGCGTGGAGTGAATATCAGGATGATCTACGCCTGTTTGCACTAGCGGGTTTCGAACGGATTTCATTGGAGCCTGATGTCTATGAACGCCCCAATGGCTTCGATCTGCATGAGTGGTTGTCAGAAAGCTTTGGCGTCTGGCGCGAGGAACCGCAGGACGTCGTCTGGCGCTTTCTGCCTGAGGTCGCCGATGAAGCTGCTGGATATGTGTTCCATCCGAAACAGGAGACCGAGCGTCTTGAAGACGGATCACTGATGGTCCGTTTCCGAGCTGGCGGTCGCCAGGAGATGGAATGGTATCTGGTAAGGTGGGGCGATCAGGTCGAGGCGCAGTTTTTGGCAGTTTCTGGTAACCCAGTTTCTGATACGACCGAAACTGACGCACCCCAAGAGTAACTTCAGCTCGAATCGACAAAGAAAGTACAGCGCTTGCTTCGTGACAGCACATCCCACCCCCTTCGCATCGACAGCCTGCCTATTGGGAACGGTCATCTCGGTCTGACCCTTTGTCCTGGCAAGAAAGGCGACAGTGTCTTTGGCGAGGGATGGGACCGCGATCTGGATGTTGATCTGGACGTGATAAGGGCCTGGGGAGCGAAAGCGGTCCTGACCTTGATCGAGGACTCTGAGTTCGATCTGCTTTCTGTCACGGATCTTGGTGATGCGGTAAGGGCACGCGGGATGGATTGGCATCACATCCCGATCCCCGATCTGGGTGTGCCAACGCCACAGGCCATGGCGCGCTGGCGCGAGTTGTCGCCCCACCTTCATCGGATCCTGGAAAATGGCGGCCGGGTGCTGGTCCATTGCCGGGGCGGGCTGGGACGCGCGGGAACGATTGCCGCCTTACTGCTGGTTGAGCGCGGACGTCCAGCGAGCGATGCCATGACCCGCGTCCGCGCAGCACGGCCCGGGGCAATCGAGACGCGTGTTCAGGAACGCCTTGTGACCGATTACGCTCGACATGAAGGGCTGCCGCTGATCCGACTCCATGCAAGTCTTCTGGGTGGGGCCATCGGGGACAGTCTGGGAGCCGAGATCGAGTTCCTGTCGCTCACGGAAATCCGCCGTCGTTTCCCGGACGGAATTTCGGAACTGCCACCGCACATGGGGCTGCACGGCGCTATTACAGACGACACCCAGATGACGCTGTTCACGGCCGAGGGGATCATACGCGCGCGGGTTCGCGGCGCTCTGAAGGGTATCTGCCACCCGCCGTCCGTCATCCATCACGCGCTGTTGCGCTGGTACAGAACTCAAGGCGGCAATCCGAAGGTTCAGACCGACGATGTGGGGCTGATCAACGATCCACGCCTTCGGGTCTGCCGCGCGCCGGGCAATACCTGCCTGTCATCCTTGGCGGCGAGCACGCATTTTGGGAACCTAGCACGCAACAACAGCAAAGGTTGTGGGACTATCATGCGGGTGGCCCCCATTGGCTTGATGTTCCCGCGCGACCAGGTGCGCGCAATGGCCATCGAGACATCCGCCCTGACGCATGGCCACCAGACTGGCCAGTTTGCGGCGGCAGCTTGGGCGGAAATGCTTGCCGACGTCGCTGGTGGTGCTGATCTGAAGAAGGCTGCAGCCCAGACGGCAGAGACCTATGCGCGACTGACGGGGGGCGAAGAGACTGCACAGGCAATTCAAGCTGCGCTGCGCGCGCCTCGGGACGGTGCTGGGGAAACAGTCGAATCCTTGGGTGGTGGCTGGACCGCCGAAGAGGCCCTGTCGATCGCGCTCTATGCCTGCCTTGCGGGAAACTCCTTCGAAGAGGCCCTCCTGATTGCAGCCACCCATGGTGGGGACAGCGATTCAACGGCGGCGATTGCCGGCAATATGCTGGGTCTGCTTGATCCTGCGGCTGTGCTTCGACACCGGTGGGCGGAAATCGTCGAAGGTGCGGACATCATCTCGCAACTGGTACGGGATTACAGGCAGCTTTCATCCGATATCAATGCCGCAGAGGAACTCTTCGAAGTCTATCCGGGTGGGTAATCATATGGTCAAACATCCGGAAGCGAGCTTGTTGAACGCGCAGAAGAGAGCGGGAATAGTCGTATAAACCATTGATTCACAATGGCATCCCGTTACACTATACAATTTATGCAGCGAGATCGAAACTCATGTTCTACCCTTTTCTCGTCGTCGATCCTCGCTCGGGCCTGCAGTACCGGTTGACCGATACCGGCCTTGCTGAGCTTTCCCTTGCACCCAAAGCACCGGAATGGGCGCCGGGGCGGGCGATTCTGGAGAACCCTGATCCGGTCTGGCGGGATAGCCTTGCCAATGCGCCGCTCGAGACGATCTCGGCCGTCAGTGCGGCGCTGGAGGGTCTGGTGTTGGCCACGGCCGATCTGCGCGCCCCGGCGACCTTGCCGATGGAGGACAGTCGCGCTCGGCGGCATCTGGACGCGCTTGTCGAACTCTGGCGAAAACTGGGTGACGCCTTACCCGAAGGGCTGGCCCCGGTGCGCCATGTGCTGGAGCTGCCGCATGGGCGGTTTCTTGACCCGCTGCCGGTGGTTCAGGGATCGCTCGATCCGCATGCGCCAGCCGCAATGAAGGCTCTTTACGCACGGCTTCAGCAGGAATTCGGGGCTGTAGAGGCACCCGCCAAGGGGCGCGCGGCGCGTGAAAGGTCGAGGCTGCACGCCTTGCAGGGCGGGGTGGCCGAGGCAGCAATCGAAGCCGGGCCAAAGGATGACAGCCTCGCCTTCTATGGTCTGCGCGATTTGGCGGCCTGCGCTGATTTTGCCGCCGCCCGCGCGCGGGCCCTGATCGAAAGCGGTATCTCGGCGCGCGAGATTGCTGTGCTGGCCTCGGGTGACCCACGCCAGATCGCCCGCGCCTTTGCCGAGCAGGGCGTGCCGATTTCCGGGCTTCCCTCCAGCCTGCCCGAGCGCAACATCATTGGTGAGACAGCCCTTCAGCTGGCACTGGCCAAGCGAACACCCACGCCTGCGATGGTCCTGGCCAGCCTCGCCTTGTCCCCGTTGATGCCTTGGTCGGCACAGACCGGGCGCGACCTCGCGGAAAACCTGATCGGCGGTGACTTTCGCGGCGATGTCCTGTCGCCCACCCCTGCGCACAAAGACCTCTGGACCGACATTCGCGCCTCGGCTGGCAGCCTTGCGCAACTGCGTTTCCTGATCGACCGTATCTGCGAGCGCATTGCGAACGGGAACGAGGTCCGCGCCCGTCTGTCGATCCCGCCCGGCGAGGGTAGCCCAGACTGGGAAGCGATCCTGCGCGGTATCCAGATTGCTCCCCCGTCAAGTGCCGATCCAGAGCGCAACCTTGAAGGTGTCAGCCTGTGGTCTGCACAGGAAAGCCCGTGGCGGCCCTGCCGGCACCTGATCGTGACAGATTTCACCGATGGCCTGTATCCAACGCGTCCGCGCGCCAATCCCTTGTTTCTGGACAGCGAAATCATCACGATCCGAGCCACGACGGGCCTGCACATTCGCGGCCGGGCTGAGGGTTTGGCGCAAAGCCTGTCTCTTTTCAATCAGCAACTTCAGGCGGTTACCGACACGGTGACCTTTCTGATCCCGTGGCGCGATCTGACTGGGGCACGGCAGCAACCCTCGGCCGGGCTTTCCCTGGTCGCGCGGGCGATATCGGGTGTCGGGGATGCGCAGGATCTGATCCTGGACCTGTCGCGCCTCCCGCCCCGCGATTGGCCTGTGGCGCACCACCGCCTGCCGCCCTTGCCGGAACCGGACGATCTGCCCGAGGCCCTGTCTTTCCCCGGCCTGGACCTGCTGGCGCTGCGCCGCAAGGATGATGGAACTACCAAACCTCAGTCGCCCTCTCGGCTGGAAACGCTTCTCGTCAGTCCGCTGGCCTGGCTTCTGGAGGAGGTTGGCGCAGGCGACATGTCCTGGTCCGCAGAGGAACTCGATGTCATGGCCAAGGGCAACATCGCCCATGACGTGTTCGAGCATGCGTTCCTCAAGGATCAGCCTGTGCCAGAAGCTGCGGCACTGACTGTCGCGGTTGCCGAAGCCTACGATCGCGCGCTCACCCGCCACGCAGGGTTTCTTCGCAGCGCATCGTGGGAAATGGAGCGCAGCGGCCTCGAACGCGAGATTCTTCAGGCAGCGCTGCGCTGGCGTGAACATCTGCTGGCGCTTGGCGCAAAGATCATCGGCAACGAGATCTGGCTGGCCGGTGAGGCGCATGGCATCAATCTTCACGGCAAGGCCGATGCGATCCTTGAATTGCCTGACGGTGCGCTGCTTGTCGTCGATCACAAGAAAAGTGGCACATCGGGCCGCCGCAGGCGCATGGAGGCTGGGTGGGATCTGCAAGCAGGGCTTTATCGTGATATGCTCACCCGTCCCATTCGGCGCGACGGCGATGGGATGGATCCTCTGATCGGCCGAAAGGTGGGTATTGCTTATCACCTGATGAATGATGGTGGGCTCTTAACTTCCGGCCTTGTGCCTGCAGAAGGATCGCCCGCCCGCGACATGGGCGATGCCGTCAATGATGCGGCTGTTGCAATGCTTGCTGAACGGCTAGCCCAGCTTGGCGCCGGGCGGGTGGTGCTGAACACCTCGGCCGACGAGGGGTTTTTCAAGAAAGAGGCGGGGTTCACACCTTATGCGCTGACTGATGGCTCGACCCTGGTTACCGCGTTCATTCGCCAGATCGAGGAGGCATGACCATGGACGGAGCAGACTCAGACCGAGGATTGGTCATCGTGCCCGCCGGCGCGGGAGCAGGGAAAACCCATCGTATCAAGACCCAGCTTTCCGACTGGGTGAAGCGCGGCGTCGTGCGGCCCGAACGTATTCTCGCTGTGACCTTTACCGAAGCCGCTGCGGGCGAATTGCGCGAACGTATCCGGGCGGGTCTTCTTGCTGATGGGCTGGTGGCCGAGGCCATGGCCGTGGAGCGCGCCTATGTCTCTACCATCCATGGTTTGGGCCTACGATTGTTGACGGAACATGCGCTGGCAGCGGGTGCCTCGCTGCAACCGCGCCATCTTGGCGATGCCGAGCGGGACCTGCTGATCCGGCAGGCGCTGGCCCATGCCAAGGCGCTTGACCCGATCAAGACCGAACCTGAGCGGTTCGGATATCAGCCGAACTGGCAAAAGGGCGAAACGGTCGAAGATTCCCTGCGGGGCCGCGTTCTGTCGATGATCGACCTGTTGCGGGGGCTGGGTGACAAAGGCCGTGATCCAGGCCTGATCGCACCCGCGTTAGCGCGGCTCGATACGATCTATGGCGAGGTGCTCGCGGATCCCACCGCCGCCCGTGATGCCTTGGCGAAGACGGTCTCCAACATGCTTTCGACCTTTCCCGAGGGCGGCATGGCGGGCGTCACCGCAAAGGGCCCCCGCGAGTCGGTGGAAAAGAACCTTGCCCTCTTTCGTCGCGTTGACCGCGACCCGACCCTGCTGGACCGGGACTGGAGCCTCTGGCAGTCCCTGCGTAGCCTCTTCACCTCGAACCGGAGTTCAAAAACACCCGACGGGTATGATGACCTTGCCCTTGCGATCATGCAGGCTGCGGAAGTGCTGCCTTCACATCCCGGTCCATTGGCCGATGCGAAGCTGCACTTTCGCTGCCTGATCGCCTGTGCGCAGGAAGTGATGGAGGCTTATGAGACGCGCAAGAAAGCACTTGGGCTGATTGACTATGCCGACATGATTGCAGGTGCAGAACGGCTACTGCGCACCGATCCAACGGTGCGCCAAGCTGTGCTGAATGAGATCGACTGCGTCATCATCGACGAATTTCAGGACACCAATCCGGTGCAGTTCGCGCTACTGTGGCAGTTGGGTGCGCGCGCGCCTCGGACGCTTCTCGTGGGCGATGTGAAGCAGTCGATCATGGGGTTTCAGGGCGCTGACCCGCGCCTGTCGCAAGCCCTTGCGGCGGCCAACCCCGCCGCGACGCAGCCCCTAGACCGCAACTGGCGGTCAACACCGGCGGTGATGGACTTCGTCAATGCCATGGGCACCGGACTGTTTGGCGCGGACTACAATCTGCTGGCCCCGACCCGCGATCCGGTGCCTGGTCCAGCGCTTGAAGTGCTGAACATCGTCAAAGGGCGCGGGGTGAAGAACTTCTCGAAGCCTCAGGAGCACATAGCCGAGCGCATCGCCCGCATCCTCACTACAGGCGAAACAATCACCGACCGGCACACCAAGGCCACAAGGGCCGTCCGCCCCTCTGATATCGCGCTTCTGGTTTGCCGGCACGCTACAGCAGCCCGCTATGCCGAGGAATTGCGCGCGCGCGGCGTTCCTGTCCGCATCGCCGAAGATGGCTGGGCGACAAGTCCGGTTGTTCAAGCGGCGCGCGCGGCGCTCAGTTATGCAGCTAACCCTGCCGATACGAATTCCGCATTGGTCCTGCGTACTCTCGGCCCAGATCCGATTAGCCTGCAAGCCGCCCTGAGCGCGCAGATCCAAGGGCGTTTGGCGGATGACCCAGTGCTGATGAGGCTGGCGGCCCTGTCAAACTGCCTTGCACGCGTACCGATTTCCAATGCAGTGGACCTTGTGATCAATGCCTCTGGACTGCGGCTCTGGGCTGACAGTCAACCCAACGCGGGACAGGCCCGAGCAGACCTTCTGCGGCTTGAAGCCGAAGCTATCGACTTCGAATCTGCGCATCGCGACCTCAAGGCCGCTGCTGGGTTCCATGGCGAAAGCGCTAAGGTTTTTCTCGGCTGGCTCGATGCCCGAGCAGGTGAGCGCGATTTCGACCGTCGCCCTGACCCTGCTGCCAACAGTGCCGAAGCGGTAGAGATCGTTACTTGGCACGCTTGCAAGGGTCGTGAGTGGCCGATTACCGTAGTCGCTGAATTCGACCATGGGATCGAAGAATGGCCGGGTAGCACCGCGACCCAGTTCACTGCTCTGGACAAGATCGACGATATGGAAGCCGTTCTGGCCTCGGCCGCGCTGATCCATACCCCAGGATTTTCTGCGCCCGAAACCGAGCGGCGGTTCATTGAGGATCGGCGCGCAGATTTCGAGGTCAATGCGAAGAACCTGCTGTATGTCGCCCTGACACGGGCGCGCGACCGGCTGGTGCTGGAGTGGCCGGGTTTCCTCAAGGAGCGGGACGAAGAAGCCCCGGAAGCCAAGTGCCTCTTCCATGTTTTCACAGATGCCTGCGTGCCGCAGATCGGTGGTGAAACACTGCGCATCGGCGGGATTTATTGCCCCGCCATCATTAGGCAGTTGCCCGAACACGCAGGCTTCACCGAGTATTCGGAGGCTGAGATCACGGATACACCACGGCTCGGCAGCGCTACCGCCTTGCCTGCTGTGGAATTGACGCCCTGGAGGTTGCGGCCATCACAAGCCACGACGGCCCTGCCTGCACCAGAAAGCCAGGGTATCAACTTGGGCACGCCATGGCCCAGCACAGTCAGTGACGCCGCCCGTGGGACAGCGATCCACCTTGCTTTGCGGACTTGCCTGACGCGACCTGATCTAACTGAATCTCTGCCCAGGGCAACCGGATTGGACGATACAACTTTAGAACTGGTCGCGGAGCGAGCAGCTGCACTGAAAGCTTGGCTTTCGTCTGATGGATACACCGATCTGCTTTGTGAAATCCCTCTTCTAGGACGTACTAAAGAGGGTGCTGAAATTCCCGGCATGATCGACCTGCTGGCCGTTGGGCCGAAGGGATGCCTGTTGATCGATCACAAGACTGGCGGTGCGGGTGAGGGTTTTGGCCTCTACTGGCCACAGATCTCCAGCTACGCCGCACTGGTGGCAAGACTGTTCCCGCAGCATCCGCTGCAAGGTTTAGCTTTGTTCTGGATAGACCGTGGGCGGCTGGAACTGGCCACGCCACAGTATCTCCGGGAGAAGACCGACTTCGCCCAATCACTTTCAACAAGCGAGTAGACGATGTCCTACCTTGCTTGGATTGATTTTGACCCTGAAGAACGGCGGAGAGCTCAGACACTTATCGATCTGTTCAAGCAGCCAGAGGCCCGTGACGAGCTTGGCCTGGGTACGATCCGGGACGGGTTAGCTGATATCCTCTTCCCGGGTACCAGCACTATTCAGACACGGATACGCTACATGCTGTTCGTTCCCTGGATCTATCGGGAAGCACAGCAGCGGAAAGCCAGTCAAGCAGAGCGGACGATTATCGCTCGAGATCTGGAGTTCGAACTGAGTGAAGCGCTTTTACGCGGCGGAGAGCGCGAAGATGTAATTGGCCGTCTTGCAGGAAGGACACTCAAGAGGCTTGCATCGAGCGTTTATTGGGCCGGCATCTATACGCTTGGTATCCGCACGTTAGCGGGCAATCCGGCAACCTTCTTGTCCTATGGACAGGAGAGTCTGAAGGATCACGATCTCAAATTGTGGCGCACAGCTCTTCCCAAGGCGCCTGAGAACCTCTTCAAGGAAACCAATTTTACACTGACGCCTAACGAAGCTGAATTCCTGCGCGACTGTATTGCTGGAAGTGCCAAAGCAAGTCTTCTTAACGAACTTGCCTCTAAACAGAAAAGCTTCGGCGAAGATTGGGCTTGGCAGGTCCACGAGGATTCGGTGTCCGACCGCAATCGATCCATTCTCCTCCATGCGCAGCGCTTCTCGGGCGTGATGCATGGTGCAAGCATCCTTTACAATCTACTGCTTGCGGTGCGTGCGGCGGAGCGCCCGAACGCCAAGAAGCACGGCGAGGCATCGGAATTGATTGAAAGATACCGCAGATTGCTTGAGGGGTGGCGCGAAGAGCTGCAGCATCTTGCGTTGCATAGCTGGGACTTGGACGATCTTTTCCAGATCGTCGGATCGACCAGTCACAACCTCACCCAGTCATCTCGCGAGTTCGTCAGGAGCTGGCTCACCATTGCTTTGCAAAACACCAAGTCGTTGGAAACGGACCAGGATGCCATTAGTCTGCTGAGTAGGCGGGAGCACTCGCTCAAGCGAATGAAGGCTAGGTTACTTCATGATGCCCCCCTCGAACGCTGGTCAGGCGAGTCAGGTCTCGCGCGGCTTGATTTTCGATGGAAAATTTCTCGGCGCTATCTCGGAGAGCTTGTCGATGTCGGCTGACTCGCCTTTCGACCCAGAGAACCGCGAACTCTATACAGCACTCGTCCGTCCACCGGATCGCTACAAGTTTGGGCATGCCGTTGCCACGACGTACTCACTCGATTTTGAGACGGCGCTTGCCATTCCGATCAGCATCGTCTTCCGCGATGCCGAGAACAGAGACGAAATGTTGCGAAGCCCTCTCGCGCTGCTGCAGAGTGTCGAGCGGATGGCCGACCGCATCGCCGTCTATTGCGATCGGGGCCGCATCAAGGAGGCTCACCCGAATGCTGCGAGGCTGATGGCACTTTACGAGAAGACAATTGTAGAAGTGGCGGCGCCGGGTGGAGGTGCCTTCCATCCGAAGCTGTGGTGTATTCGCTTCGAGCCCGAAAAGAAAACCGATCCCGTTCGAATGAGAGTGGCAATCCTGTCAAGGAACCTCACAAATGATCGTTGCTGGGACCTCGCTTTGGCTCTCGATGGTGCTGTAAACGATGAGGAGAACGAGAATAACCGCGCACTAACGAAGTTGCTGCGTGCCCTGCCCAGGCTAGCCAATCCAGCCACCCGGCCTGCGCCGCCCAAGTTCCTGCCTTCGCTGATCTCAGATTTGGAACGAACCTGGTGGGAGGGCCTACCTGCTGGCGCATCAAAGGTTAGCTTTGCCGTGAATGGTCTTGATAGCGACGGCTGGGTGCTTCCCCGAGGCGAGAAGCTTGCAGTTCTTTCACCTTTTGTCTCCGCTCCCGCGCTGAAAAGGCTGTGCGACGGATACGGCTCGCGAGATAATCTCAGGCTCATCTCGCGAGCAGAGGAACTCGACTGCATAGATTCCAAAACACGCGAGCTTTTCACGATCTCGACTCTCGATGAGCGTGCAACCGAGTATGAGCCTGAAGGAGTAGATGGGCCATGTTCGGCCGATCTCGAGGGACTTCATGCGAAAGCCTACCTCGTCGAGCGAGGATCGCGCCTCCAGATCCACCTCGGTTCGGCAAATGCTACCACGGCTGCGACGATTCCGACGAAGGGCGGAAGGACGCAAAATGTCGAGGTGATGGCAACATTGGACGGTCCGAAGACGCGCATGGGTACGATCGACAACGTCCTGTTCTCCGAGGCGTTCCAGCGGCTGCTCGCCACCTACACGCCGAGCGAACCACCGACGCAGGACGCGGCCATGGCGGCGGAAAAGGCGCTGGAGAAGATGCGGTCAGACATATCGGCGCTGCCACTTGATCTCCACTGTTCCGAACAGGACGACCTAATCCATCTTGAACTGCAGATTGCCACCAAAGAAAAGCACGTTCTGCTGCCGGATGGCGTCAGGTGCTTCGTGCGGGCGATCACAGTCCCTAATGAACGCGGATATGATGTAGGCAGGTTGCTGTGTGGCTCCGATACAGAGCTTGCATTGGGTGCTGTTCCTCTCGGCGACGTTACGCGCTGGCTCGGAATTCGGCTGCTCGATGAAGCGACGAAGGTGGAAATGACGTTCACACTTGGTGCGCGCTTGGTCGGCGTTCCAGAAGGCCGTGACGCAGCTGTTCTTCGTGCCCACATCGCGAACGTCGACAACTTCTTCCGTTATCTCAGCCTGTTGCTCGGCACGCTTGGTGAAGGAAGCTTTCTGGAAAGCGACACGGGCGGCGAAGGCCAGTGGCTTCGTCGCTTGGGCGAGGGAAACACCTCGCTTCTCGAACCGATGGTGCGAGCGCTCAGTCTAGAAAGCGGCGAGCTAGAAGAGATCGGCCGGCTAATCGAACGACTTAAAGACCCAGACGGTGGCGAAACCATTGTTCCCAAGGAGTTTCTAGCGCTGTGGCAGAGCTTCGAGCCGCTTGTAACGAGCAAGAGGGGGCGCCGGTGACTTACAGCGCTGTCGAGCACCTCGCATTGCTTAAGCCGTTTCAGCAAGCGACTGTCGATTACGTCTTTCGAAGGCTTTTCACGGATCAATCACCGACGGATCAGTTCTTAGTCGCTGACGAGGTCGGGCTCGGGAAAACCATGGTTGCCCGCGGCGTGATTGCGAAGACCATCGAACATCTGCTGGGCAAGGTCGACCGCATCGACATCGTTTACATCTGCTCTAATCAGGCGATTGCTGAACAGAACATCAAGTCGCTCAATGTGGTGGGTTCTGCAACCAAGCCGCTCAATACCCGCCTTACCCTATTGCCTCTTGAGATCGAAAAGGAAGGAGGGATTGCTTCGCGACCCATCAATCTGATCAGCCTCACCCCTGGAACGGCGCTAGATCTTAAGTCGTCCCTTGGGACTGCACCGGAACGGGCGCTGATCTTTGAAATGCTCCGTGAACGTATCGGTCTGCGCCATCGCGGCATCCAACGAGTTTTTCGTGGCGGCGTTTCCGACGAGAATTGGCCGGGCTGGACGACATGGATCCGAAATGAACAGATTTCGCGAGATATCGCTGATAAGTTTAACCGGGTTGTCGATGATACATTCATCGAAAGGATCCGTGAGGCGGCAGATCTCGCCAGAAGGCACAAGCATCCCCACTACCCCGACGACCAGCGCCCCGCAGCGATGATCGGTGAGTTGCGTCGAATGCTGGCGAAGATCTGTGTAGACGCATTGACACCAGACCTCATTATTCTCGACGAATTCCAGCGCTTCGCTGAACTCCTGCACGATCATGATGTCGAGGTGGCGCCTGAAAAGGCAGCTGCCGCAGAATTGGCGCGGGCCCTGTTCTCATACAATGGGGAGGATGGATCGAAGGCAAGGCTCCTGCTTCTGTCCGCCACGCCTTATCGCATGCTAACGCTGAGCAGCGATGCGCCGGAAGAGGGCGAGCATTACGACGACTTTTTACGGACAATGCGCTTTCTGTTCGGCGATGCTGAAGGCCCGGCCCGCGTAGAGGAATTGAAGAGCGAGCTCATCAAGTTCAGGCGATCGCTCCAGTCGATGCCAGATGCCCGAGCGGCAGCAATAGCGCAACGAGACAGACTACATGGTATCCTGAGCCAGGTCATTGCCCGCACTGAACGCGTTGATTCTACCGAAGATCGCAATTCGCTCGTCCAAGAAGTCATGCCCGAGGTAGCGATCGCCACCGATGATCTGCGAGAGGCGAAGGCAGTAGCGAAGGTTGCAGAACTCGTGGGTGCTCCCAGCATCGTCGAGTACTGGAAATCGGCTCCTTACCTGTTGAACTTCATGAGGGGGTACAAGCTGCGCGACCGGCTTCAGGCATTGAAACCCAAGCCGGCCGCAGAGCTGCGCAAGGCCATTCGTGAGGCATCAACGCACTTCATCAGCAAAAAACAGGTTGAGGAATACGCGGCGATTCCATTTCGCAACGGGAGGATGCGCGCCCTTGCGGATCTGGCGTTTAATGACGCCCTTGATCGATCGCTCTGGATCCCGCCATCGCGCCCCTCATACGGCACGCCAAGATCGGCCACAAAGGCATTGGTCTTTTCAGATTGGTCGATGGTGCCGGATGCGATCGCGGCTTTGCTTTCGCACGAGGCGAGCCGCCGAATGGGTATGTCGCCGGACCTTGTCAGCCGGACCAGCAGGCCGATTGGCGTCGATGAGCTTATGCCGATGCTCTACCCGTCGCCGTCGTTGGCAGAGCTTGTTGATCCTCTCGCTTTGGAGCGGCGGTTCGGCCGCGCTGAAAGCTACGATGTTTTGCACGCTCAAGCCTGCATGGTTCTCCGTGAACAGCTTGCGGCGGACGCCATCGCGGAATTCGCTCAAACAAGTGACCGGCTCCTCGCACTTGCCCTGGACAGGACTCTCGAGCGCGAAGTAAAATGGTCGAACGTCGGCATCGTTGACCATGAGGGGCACGACGAACATGGTGCGATGTCTCGGACCATCGCCACACTTCGCGATGCACTCCAAACTGACGAGCATCAGGGCGATGTTGACCCTGACACAGTGATCGAAAAGCTCGCCAGCCTTGCGCTTGGCTCGCCTGCCGTATGTGCGCTGCGTGCACTTTCGCGACTTTGCCCGGAAATCGCCACAGACGACCCCGTGTTGATCAGTGCATCAATCGGGATCGCGCTCGGTTTTCGCAGCCTATACAATCAACCCGAAACCCGCGCATTGCTCGCTGAAACCTCGCCTCTCAATTATTGGCGCGATATCATAGAGCACGCCGCGCGAAACGACCTTCCGGCGGTTTTGGACGAATACCTTCAGTTGGTCCTGGAAAGCGAGCGCGCCGAAAAATTAGCCCCGCAGGATCGCGCGAGGATCATTGCGTCAAACGTGATTGCTGTGGTCGCCTTGCGCCCTGCCCAGATCACGTTGGACCACTGGTCGACAAAAGCGGGCCGTCTGTATGATCAGACATTCGAAGTGCGCGCTCGTTTCGCCATGCGTTTTGCAACAAAGGCCGAGGATGAAAAGGGGGTACGCCGAACATCCGTGGTCCAGGCCGCTTTCAAGTCGCCGTTTCGGCCATTTGTACTCGCTTCCACGTCGATTGGACAGGAGGGATTAGATTTTCATCCCTACTGCTCTCGGATTGTGCACTGGAACCTCCCGAGGAACCCTGTTGATATCGAGCAGCGTGAAGGACGGGTCCATCGTTACAAAAACCATGCTGTTCGGCGCAATGTCGTCGCTGCTTTTTCGGCCACTCCTCTCGCTGCGCAAAGCAGGCAATCACCATGGGTCTCCATGTTTGAGGCAGCGCAAGCTGATGAGGTTTCAAAGGGCCACTCGGGAGACATCATTCCGTTCTGGATCTACCCAGGTGATCACAAAATTGAGCGGGTCGTCCTCATTCCGCCCTTCAGCCGCGAGAGGGAACGCTACAAGGATCTCATCACATCTCTGGCCACTTACCGGCTGGCCTTTGGCCAACCGCGCCAAGATGAATTGATTAGCCTCTTTTCGGGTATGGACGACGACTTTATCCAAGAATTATCGGAGCTTCAGATATCGCTTAGGCCAAACTGACGCGCCCCGCCGAAAGGTCACACCGGCACCTTTAGCGAGAGCCAAGCAATCCTGTTCCTTCATGGCTAACGCCTGCCTCAGAGCATTCAGCTCGTTGCTCGCCACATCCGGTACCGCCCCTGCCCAGTCACCTCGCGGATCAGGCCGTGCGTTTCCATCCAGGCGAGGTTGCGCTGAACGGCGGCGCGGCTGGCGCCAGTAATGGTCTCCGCCATCGGAGCGGACACGAGCGGCCATTCCGTCAGCACAGTGCGTAAGGCCGGGGGCGTCCTGCCCGAGAGCGGGGTCATCGCGGCCACTGCCCGCGCCGACCATGCCTCGATATCGTCAAGCTGCCGCATCGCGGTCAGGCACGCGGCCTCCATCCCGTTGAGCCAGCGTGCCAGACGGTCAAACGGTGAACCACCGGCGCGTAACCCCCCTGCCCCGCCCATGGCCAGAGGCGCGAAGACTGCTCCTCTCCCCTCGCTGGCAGCGATCCGCGCAGCTGCGACAGCCGCTTCCATCTGGTCACCGTGCTGCCCGAGCCCCGCGAGGCGCCAGAGGTGAAAGCCCGTAGCGGCGCGAGTGATCGGGTGCAGGTCTGCGGCCTGCCCCATGAGATCCAGCCAACCGCTCGCGCGATCCAGGAACGGCTCGGTCTCATCACTGAGGTTCTCGGGGTCGCGACGGTCGAGGAAGGCGGCCAAGTCCTGCTCCGGTCCCGGTCCACCAGTCAGTCGCCGAACCGCCCATCCGACTCGCGCCAGCGCCGCCGTGTCGTCCTGGACACCGGACAGGCGCAGCGAGATCCAGAGAGCCAGCCGATCCTGGCTGATGCGGTCACCGGCGAACCAGCTGAGGTCGGCAGCCTCCATCAGCGCCAGCCTGTGCCGCCATCCTTCCGGTCCGCGTTTCAACCGATCGTCCAGCGCGCCGATGCGGCCCGCCACACGGGCAAGACGCGCGGCCTGACCTCCCTCTGCTTTCCGCCAATCCTCGAGGACCTCGGTTTCACGCGGTTCGGCCCGTGGTCCCGGCGGTAAATAGTCCGGCTCGTCTTCCATCGGACCGGGTAGGAACCACTGTCGCTTTTCCTTCACGATTTCACTGCGTGGTTTTCACATGATTTCCGCAAGGTACCTCCGGAAGTGGCGCGGGTTTCTGCTTTGCGATTTCAATTTCATTATGGACTTCAATAGGTTTTGAAGGGCACGGCGGCATGACAGCGCTCAGCAAAGATCGGCCTTTGGAGCGGGCAGCTTACCGCGCTTCAGACGAGGCTTGGTCGAAGGCGGTTCGGATCGCTCGCGAACTTGACCGGGTTCTCGATGGCGACTTGCCGATGCGGGAGGCTGTCAGCCGGGCAGCGGTGGAACTGCGCCTTTCGACGCGTCAGGTCTACAATCACCTCGCCCGGTATCGGGAGGACCGCCGTGTCTCGTCGCTTCTTCCTCGGACGAATGGCGCGCGGCGTGCGAGGATATCGGCCAGCGTGGAAGCCATCATTTCCGACACTTTGCGAAAGATGTGGCTGCAGCCAGAGCAACCCGATCTCGCGCCCATCGTCGACGAAATCCGTGCGCGCTGTGACAGCGAAGGGTACAAGCCCCCGTCCTATGTCACTGTGGCCAAGCGGATCCCGCGCGTGTTCACCCCAGAGGAGATCGCGCGGCGGCGGCTTTCCGGTGGCAAGCATCTTCACCGCCTGAAGCCGCGTCCGGGATACATCCGTGCCGCCCACGCCCTTGAGGTCGTCCAGATCGATCATACCCCGGCCGACATCCAGTTCGTCGAGGTGATCGACGATCATGGTATCTTCGTTGGCAGACCTTATCTGACCATCGCCGCCGATGTGGCGACGAGTGCCATCATCGGCTTCTGTCTGACCCTCGAGCGTCCGTCCCGGCTCTCGGTCGCCTTGTGCCTTGCCCACGCGATATGCAGCAAGGATAACTGGCTGGCCGAACGCGGGATCGCGCACCCGTGGGTGATGCATGGCCGCCCTAAGCAGATCGTCGTGGACTCCGCCAAGGAATTTCAGAGCAGTACCTTTACGAAAGGATGCGCCGACTTCGGGATCACCGTCCGAACCCGGAACAAGGGCACAGTTCACCGAGGTGGGGTTGTCGAGCGCCTCCTTGGAAAAGTGAACACGGTGCTTCGCTCTCTTCCTGGCAAGACCGGACGGTCGATCGCGGATCGCGGCGACTATTCGTCCGATGAGAAGGCAAGTCTGACCTTCGCGGCCCTCGAGCGTTGCATCGCCCTGGCAATCATCGATCACAACCAGACCCAGAACGCGCGCAAGCTGACTGTGCCTCGCCTCGAATGGGAGCTGCGACTTCCACCGACGGACCGGCCGATCGATGATCCTGACCAAGTCCTGCTCAACTTTCTCCCCCGCACAACACGCCGCATCTCTCCCCAGGGCGTCAGCCTGTTCGCCATCGACTACTTCGAGCAATGGCTTGGGCCTCTCGTCGCCCGCCGTGACCGGTTGCCACCTCTGGATCTATGCTACGACCCCCGGGACATCAGCCGGATCTACATCGCCGATCCCGACACGCGAATCTTGCGTCCGGTAAAGCGGCGGGATGGGGTGACCATGCCAATCACCCTTTGGCAGCATGAAGCCGACCGAGCGCGCACGCGAGAGAGCCAACAACGACCGGCGCAGGAAAAGACGCTTCTGCGCCGGGAAATCCCGGCGACCGTCGCCGGGGCCAAATCCAAGAAGGCTCACCTGCGGGAAATGACCAGGGCCCGACACGCCGCAGACGCGCCGAAGGCGTATCAAAATGTCGGGCAGGTTTCGGAGGCGACCCATACCGGACCAGAACCTGACCGACCCCGCCGCGTCTTTCCTGTGGAGACCTGGTAGCATGGCCGACCATCTCCTACCATCAACCTCAGCGTTGCTCGATGCGGATGCTGCCACCCGCATTGCTCATATTCGGGCGCCACGCTGGATAGGCCATCCCGGTGCCTCTGCGGCACATGATGCGATGCGGCAGCTGTTGGAACGCCCGCCATCACTCCGTCCACGCGGCTTGTTGATTGCTGGTCCCTATCACAACGGCAAGACCATGATCGCCGAACGCTTCGCCGTCGAACATCTGCGCCGTGCCGACCGGCAAAGGGTCTGGGTGATCCAGACCCGGGAGGGGGCAGGCCTGTCGCATTTCTACGCCAGCATTCTGTCCGGACTGCGCGCCCCGCAAGCTGCCGGCTGGCGTAGCCTGTCCCGCGCCAGCGAACAGGTCGATCATCTTCTCGACAGCGTCAAGCCGCGCCTGCTCATCTTCGACGAATTCCACAGTGTGCTGCGCGGACGCCGACAGGATGTGAAGGCAATCTTCTCGTTCCTGCGGCGGATCGCACGCGTGCATGACATCTCGCCCGTGCTTGTCGGCGAAATCGCTGTCTATGATGCATTGCACGACACTGAAGAAATGGGCTCGCGGTTCGATACGGTCGCAGTGTCACGGTGGGGATTCGACGAAGACTTCGCCACGCTTCTCGACAGTCTCGAGGCCAGCATGCCGCTTGCGCATGCCTCAAATCTCTCACGACCTCCCCTGGCCAAAATGATCCATGATCTGTCGGAAGGGCTGATTGGCGAGGTGGTCGACATCGTCACCCGGACGGCGGTGGCAGCTGTTGAGAGCGGTGAGGAAAGGATCACGTCCAGCACCGTCATGGCCCTCGGCTATGTACCGCTGTCACGGCGACGGAACTCGGCCTTGCGCCATTCAATGACATGACCAGCAGTGCGCAGAGGATCACCGTCTCCCCGGCCCGCCGCTATAGAGTGGCCGCGGGGCATCGCTGGCCGGTGGACGTCCGGCCAGCTCCTGGGGAGCTTTTGTCAAGCTGGCTGCACCGGCTTGCACATGCCAATGGTGTGCCGCCGCGCTATTTTGGAGCGGTGCTCGGGGTGGCCGGCGAGACATGGTCGGCGCAACTTGACCGGCATCTGCCGGATTCTGTTCGTCGCTTGCTGCTCGACCATACGGCGATCTGCCCCGACGAGATCGACGGTCTTTGTCTGGCCAACAGTCCACTCTCGACCCTGCGCTTGCGGCTGCGGACCCGGCCGCAAGATGCAGGGACATCGACGGCGCAGTCCTGTTGGTTGCAGTTCTGTCCCTCCTGCCTGGGGGAAGACGAGGTGCCCTATTTCCGGCGGAGCTGGACCTTGGCAACCCGCCTGTCCTGTTTTCGCCATGGCTGCCGCTTGCGCGACCGTTGCCCGTCTTGTGGGCAGAGCCTTGCGCCATTTCGTCAGGCTCGCCTCGTGCCACAACAGTACTGCGCCTTCTGCGACGCCCCTCTCGCAAAACCGACTGACCCGGCAAGCACGGGCGCCCGGCGCCTCGAGCGGCTGATCGACGATCTGCTGCGCCTTGATTCCGCTGGGCGCACGCAGGACGATCGGAAGTCTCTTGCCGTGCAGCTTATGAAACACCCAGTGCCCGTCAGAACGGCGACATCAACGGTCACATTCTTGTCGCATCGGGTTCGCTACAATTTCTTCCAGCGGTTGTCAGAGCGGCAGATCGAGGTAAGAGACCCCACAGAACGCGGCCCGCTGACCTTCTGGCTCGGGCTGGCCCGCGCCTCCGAAAACCACAAGGGGTTGGTCGGGACGCTCAGAGATCGGCTTGGCGAAACTGCCGGGCCGGGGCCGGCCTCCTCCTCCAGAGAGCCTGATCTGGCCGCCTTGCTGCGGGCAGCAATCCGGCTTCACCAAAGTCGCTGACTTCCTGCTGAAGCCTGGCCGGTCGCCTAACCTTCCATGGCCCCCGATGGGCCTGCCAGGCCTGCATCGTCCAATTGCTCGGGGTCTGGCAGGTCGCGCAAGGACTCCATCCCGAAGGCAGCCAAGAACGCCTCGGTGGTGACGAAGGTATAAGGCGCGCCACGGCGGGGTTCGCGAGGGCCGGTGCCGATCAGGTCCCGCTCGGCAAGTCGGCCGATCAGGTCACGGCTGATCTCTTTCCCGAAGATGTCCTTCAACCCGTCGCGGCTGACCGGCTGGTGATACGCGATCGCCGCCAGCACGGCCAGATCGTATTCCGACAGATTCAGCGCCTGGCTGTTAACATCCGCCGCGGCGCGGATCGCTGGGGCATAGGCCGCGCGCGTGCGCAGCATCCACGCCTTGCCCACCTGTGCCACCTCATAGGGTCGGCCTTCCAGATCCACTGCCAGATCCTCGATCAACAGATCGACTGAGGTCCCCAGCCCCACGACCCGCGCCAGATCCTCGCGCGCCACCGGGGTCGCGCTCGCAAACAGCACCGCCTCGATCCGCCGCATCCATTCCCGCCAGCGCAGCTCGGGGGGAAGAGCGGCCAATTCGCGGTCAAGTTCTGTGTCCTCGCGCCGCCCCATGCTCAGACCCCGTACAGGCGGAACGTGTCCCGCCCGGTCAGTTCGCGCACGGCGCCAAGCGCAACCAATCGATCGCACAGCCGTCGCGCGGCCCGATCCGACATGAAGGCCAATGCCCCCGGCACCAGCGCATCGCGCGACAGAAACAGATCGACCGCCCGGCCCGCCGCCTTGGCGCGCAGCTTCGGGGCCACTGCCTGCAGACGGGCCGCCGCCCGGGCCAGATCGCCAGCCAGCGGCAGCGCCTGACCGACGGCAGAGACAACGGCGCGGTGACAAGCCAGCCGCAGATCATCGCCCCGCAAGCGTATATCGCGGGGCTTGAGCGTCAGCGCCAGAAGCGGCAGCAAATGGGTTGCCCCCAACGCTCTTGCCAGTGCCGCATCGGCCAGGATCAGGGCGGCGGCCTCGGCTCGCGGACTATCGGTCAGCACCGCCTCGACGACCTGCGCCGCCCGGTCCACTGGGGTCGGTCCGGTTGCATCAAGGCAGAGCGCGATCCGCTCTGCTGCTATTCCTTCCAGCGCGTTGACCAGATGCGCGACCGAAACCGGCCTCGCCGCCGCGCGTGACCACTGCCGTGCGATTCGCCCCGCCGGGCCGGGGTCGTCGCCCGGTCCCGTCAGGTGCAGGGCATCGCGCAAGGCGCCCTGCGCCTCCCTTCGCCCCGCCATTGCAGCGCAGTTCCCGGCCGCCGCCAGGGCCAGACGATCGCGCCACAGCGCCAGAGGCACATCCGCTGACGCCATTGCCTGACCCAGATGCGCCAGCGCGGCCCCGGACCGGAAAGCCGCAGCCTCCGGCGTCTCGGACGGCACAGAGACGATCCAGCCCGGCAGCGGGGGCAGCATCGGCAAGGTTTCCAAAGGCTCGGCGCGCGGTTTTCTCATGTCGGCAGCCTATATTGTGACGGCGCTTTCAACCAGCGAAATGAACCCATAGCGCCGCAGCTTTGTCAGCGCCACTATGTCCAATAAGTTTGCATTATCGGACATGAAGAGGTTATGCTCCGCGACATGACCGAAACGCCCGAGAAATTGCCTTCAGAACAGCCAAAAAGCCTCGATCACCATGAACGGGACGACAGCGCTCATCCGGAGCGCGAGAAGATCACCCTGCCCTCCCATATCACGGGCTCAGGCACACTCGACCGCCTTGTGGAAACTGCCCGCGACTATGCGCGGCAGGCGGCGTCGGAAAACACGCTCAAGGCCTATGCCAAGGACTGGGCGCACTTCGCCCGCTGGTGCCGGATGCGCGGCGCCGATCCTCTGCCCGCGTCGCCTCAGCTGATCGGGCTCTATATCGCCGATCTGGCAGCGCCGGGAGGCAAGGCCTTGTCGCAAGTGGCGTCCCAACCCCTCTCGGTCTCCTCAATAGAGCGGCGGCTGTCCGGCCTGACATGGGGCTATGCGCAGCGCGGAGAGCGGCTGGACCGCAAGGACCGCCACATTGCCAGCGTCCTGGCTGGCATACGCCGCAAGCACGCACGGCCACCGGTCCAGAAAGAAGCGATCCTGCCTGAAGACCTGCGCGACATGCTGGCCACCCTGCCCCACGATCTGCGCGGCCTGCGCGACCGGGCGATCCTGCTGATAGGCTTTGCTGGTGGCCTGCGTCGGTCCGAAATTGTCAGTCTCGACCACGGCAAGGATGACTCGCCTGACTCCGGCGGCTGGGTCGAGATCTTGGAGGACGGCGTGCTCCTCACGCTGCGCGGCAAGACCGGTTGGCGCGAGGTCGAAATCGCCCGCGGCTCATCCGATCAGACCTGCCCGGTCCATGCCCTGACGCAGTGGCTGCATTACGCAAGGATCGACTTCGGCCCGATCTTCGTCGCCACGTCGCGCAACGGCCTGAAAGCTACGAGCGAGCGGTTGTCGGACAAGCACGTCGCCCGGCTGATCAAGTCCTGCGCCCGCGAGGCCGGGCTACGCCCTGATCTGCCTGAAGCCGAGCGCGTGCGGCTGTTCTCGGGCCATTCCCTGCGCGCAGGCCTTGCCAGCAGCGCGGAAGTTGATGAGCGCTACGTTCAGAAGCAGCTTGGTCATGCCAGCGCAGAGATGACCCGCCGATACCAGCGACGCCGCGACAGGTTCCGGGTGAACCTGACCAAGGCCGCAGGCCTGTAAGCCCCCTGCCCTTCCGTCGAGCCTTTGCTGAAATGCCAAGCTCCAACCAGACCGCTCAGGTTTCAGCTAATCGCTTCAATTGAAATCGGGAACCAAACGCGACAACCACAGGTCGCCTTCGGATGCCTGTTCGACCTCCTCCGCATCAGTGACTAGGACGTCGGATTCATCATACATTGCAGGGGTTATAGGCTTCATATATGCAAAATACGGCTATTTTGCATTTTACCCAAGGGTTTTATCAGAGCGCCCTGTACACCTTATTTAGCACGCGCGCGCGATGGTCTGCGAGAACTCTCTGATCGCGCTCTGCGTATGGAAACCAAGGGCTTTCTGATGAACAGCGCCACAGAGAGCGCCCTTGCATTCATTTTCAAACGGTGGATTGAAGGAAGACTCAATTGCAAAGTTTTATCGTTATATATCACATATCTACAGCACTTTCAACCTTGCTCTAGTTTTCCATTTCGTTGATCAGTCGTTCCGATGCTTCCAGCGCACCTTCCAGATATCCACCATGGCCGCGGGCGGTCTCAGTCGAGCCAAAGTGAAGGCACCCGTCCCAAAGGCGCGTCAGATCAGGCGGAAGCCCAAATGCGGGATGCCCGCCGGGCCCTGTTCTGTCACGCACGGTGGCAACCGTCGGGACATGCGCCCAATCGATCATTTCGGCCGCTAGCGGCTTACTAAGGGCAGCACCGAACATATCGTGCAACTGCAGGATGGCATGGGTGACCGTCTCTGCGCGATGCTGGGCCCTTATCTCCGGAGGCCACCCCACAAAACCGAACAGCGCATAGGGGCCTTCGGCAGGTGGCGAGGCATCGTGAATTTCTACCAGAGGGCCTTTCTGGCTGATTGCATCGCCGGAAAATCCGGCCTCACGCCAGTAGGGGCGGTCGTAAACTGCAACAAATTTGGCCTGTCCCGCCATCCATGTCGGGATCGCAAGCGCGGCTTTCACCGCACCTTGGGGAAGCGCCGGTGTGAAGCTGATCGTTTCGGCGGCAATGCGCGGCGGCAGGGCGAGGACAACGCGCTTGGCGTCAATCTGCCCTTTTGCGGATGTGGCAAGGATGCGCTCCCCTGTCCAGTGCAGTGAAGTCACAGCCGCGCCGGCCATCACCCTTTCGGCGGGCAACGCGCCCTGCAGCGCTGCCACCAGCTGTACCAATCCACCGGCCACACGCAATGACCCCTCCATTGAGGCATAACCGCGGTTGCGGTAGACGGCACCGCCGCTGTCCTGAAACAAGCGTTCCCCATGGCTGAACTGCTCAAACACCTGAAGGCCAAAGCGGCGCATCAGCGCTTCCATCCGATATTGTCCCGGCCAAAACCAGGCAGGGCCGACATCAAAACGCGCGCCCGCAAGCATTGGCGATTGTATTCTGCCGCCAAATACATCCTGCGCTTCAGCCAGCAGCCAATCCTGTCCGCGCGCTTGAAGGTGATCCGCAAGCGACAACCCCGCCAGCCCACCACCTATGATCAGGACATCGGTCTTCATCAAAACGACTCCCCCATCGGGCGCAAGTCCATCTCGAAGGTCCAGGCAGATCTAGGCTGTTCAGCCAGTGTCAGGTAGGCCTGTGCTACATCATCCAAGGCCATCATGGTTTCGGTCGGGCGGGCATGCAGGGCACGGCTGGCTGCGGTATCAAGGATCCCGTCCAGCACCACATGCGCCACATGAACTCCCTTGGGCCCATACTCGCGTGCCAAGGATTGGGTCAAAGATCGCAGACCGGCTTTGGCCGACGCAAAGGCGCTAAACCGCGCCCCGCCCCGCAAGGATGCGGTCGCACCCGACACGAGGAAGGCACCCCGCCCCTCAGCCGCCATAGCCGGGATGACGGCATGCCCCAGATGAAACGCCGAAAGGACGATGTCACGCCAGACCTGTTCAAAGTCGCTGGCTTGCGTGCTCTCGAATGGTGCGATTTGCAAACGCGCCGCGTTGTGAATGACAAGCCGGGGCGCACCATGGCGCCCAATCAGCCCGGCAATCGTTTCGCACACCGCCAAGGGATCGCACAGATCAAGCGGCAGGATCCGCGGATCCGCCCCGGATGTCCGGGACAAGCCGAAGGCTTCAAATCCAGCCTCTTTCAGATGTTGCAGCAGATGCGCCCCGAGACCGGGGCCGCACCCTGCAATCAAGGCTAGCGGAGGTCGGGTCATGGCCGCGGGGCCTTTGGCGTTTGGGCAAGGTGGCCCGACTTGATCCATAGCCTTGCGCCATCTTTACCGGCCAAAGCATTGGATACATGCCCGGCAGGCAAGCGCAGCCAGTCGTTCGGGCCGAACTCTTCGCCTGCCTCAGTAAATCCGCCTGCCACGACGAACACCTCCATCCCTTGGTGACCCGCCAGCTGAACCTTGGTATCCGGCTGCCAAAGCTCGATCCGCACTCGTTCATGCGAATCTTCGTACAGCGCGATCTGCTCGACACCATCGCAGTCGGTGGCAGTTGGTTGTCGGTCGGTACTCGGGATCACGACCTGCGTCCGGTCTGACGGATCGAACTGCCAAAGCTTCACAAGGATCGTGGCACCGTTGTCCGCCCGTGGCGTGTGGCGCGACCCCGGAGGATTACGCACATAGGTGCCAATCGGAAAGTCGCCGTGTTCATCCTGAAACACGCCATCCAGCACCAGATACTCCTCTCCGCCTGTGTGAACATGCGCCGAGAACCGGCTGTGCGGGGCGTATCGTACAACGGTCGTGGCGCGGGCCACTTCGCCTCCGATCCGGTCCAGCATGCGCCTGTCCACACCCGGCATTGGTGAGGGTACCCATGGTGCGTCAGCCGCATGGACAGCAACGCGCAGAAAAAAGTCTGCATTCACGTTCATTCTTTTGCTCCTAGCATCAAAGCGAAATCTTCATGCCAACGGCCATCGGTACGACCTTTAAGCCAAAGCTGCGTTCGAGTGCATTTGTAGCGCGCCATCCGGTGCAATGTCCGGGCAGGATCAGGTCGATATCGAAGCCACCAAGATCAATAACCGTCTGCTCAATGATCTTCTCGTTTGCACCGGACAGGTGATACCCACCCATAAGCGCATGGATCGGCACATCAGGAAAGTTGCTCTGCGCCGCGTTCATGACATTCACTACGCCGGCATGAGAGCATGCCGTAAACACGACCACGCCCTTGCCTGCGATATTCACAGCAAGAAACCTTTCGTCCATGATCAGCGGATCATCTTCCCAATCCGCGCCGTCCAGTGTGCGACGCATATGGCCCGGAAAGCCGCCTTCATAGGCCGTGGTGCGGGGGATTTCGGCAGAAACATAGAACATGTCATCCAGCGCCCAAACCGGCTTTTTCGTCTGGTGTGGTTCGGCACCCAAACGCAACAGTTCGACGGGGGATGGAATCTCCCTTATCGGCATCAGTTGTCCGCCGCTCAAGGGCAGGGCACGCTGGCGGAACATGTCGGGATGCAGATAGATCGGCAGCAAGCCCCCGGGCCGGTCCTTGCGGATCAACCTGATGGCTTCGGGCAGACCTCCTGCGTGATCCCAGTGGCCGTGCGACAGGGTGATGGCGTCGATCTCGCCAAAGTCCGCACCCAACCTGCTGCCATTGTATTCCACGGCAAAGTCAACCGGCCCGGCATCAAACAGCATCGTGTGCTGCTGCTCACCGCGCCAGGCACGCACGATCAGGGCCAGACCATGATTGGCACAACATTGGCACGAACCTGAAAGCTGCTCCATCCCGGCCTCTTTCAGGTTCTGCCACTCGTTCACAAAGTTTGCCGGAACCGTGGAAAGGCTGTCGGTCTTGTTGTCGATCAGGACCAGAACCTCGATCCGATCCACCGGTGCGGGCATGTTTGAGGGAGAGGGCATTCCTGTGATCCTTCAAGAGAAAAGCCCGGCGCAAGATTTCCTTGCGCCGGAGGTCACTCGTTAAGCGGCACTCGCAAGGACATCGCGCAGCGATTCCGCCAGCGGCGGGGCCGAGGCGGGGCTTTGTCCGGTCATCAGCGCACCGTCGACAACGACGTTGGCTTCCCAGTTGGTGTTGCCAACGTAAACCGCACCCCGGCGTTTCAGCTCATCCTCCAGCGAGAAGAGAAGGTGATGGAGGAGTTCGATCTCGGTGTCTTCGTCGTTCTTGAAGCCGGTCAGGCGCAGCCCATCGACCAGATACCGGCCGTCCGTCAGCTTCACATCGCGCAGAATTGCGGGGGCATGGCAGACCATTGCCACCGGCCGGTCGGATTCGTAAAACTCGCGGATCAGCTTGACGACATGGCTGTCCGAGGCAAGGTCCCACAGAAGGCCATAGCCGCCCGGGAAGAACACGGCGTCGAAGGTGCTGTGGTCAATCTCGCGCAGCTTGCGGGTGTGGGTTGCCGCGAACATTGCAACTGGGTCGTTAAAGAACCGTTCCGTGTGTTCGGTGGTGAACGGCGCCTTCATGCTGAGCAGGTCGATGGGGGCGGCCCCACCGTTGGGCGAGGCGAAGACCACCTCAAACCCAGCTTCGGTCAGGATGTAATAGGGCGCGGCCAGTTCGGTGAACCAGGTCCCGGTCTGCTTGCCGCTGATCCCCATCTCATCGACCGATGACATGACCAGAAGAACGCGCTTCTGCTTGTTGCCGGTTTTCATCTTTTTTCCTTTCGCAATGGTGATTCTATCAACTGATAGATAGGCATCTTGCTATGACTTGCGCCCACCGGCGTCAAGCGCTATCTATCAGTTGATAGGCGAGGTGTAATGACCAACGAACCAACCATGCGTTGCAAGATCCTGCTGGCAGCCGAACGGCGGGTACGCGCATCCGGCTTTGCCGAGATGAGCTTTCGGGATGTCGCCACGGATGTGGGCGTCAAAAGTGCAAGTGTGCACTACCATTTCCCGACCAAGGCCAATCTTGGGGTGGCCATCGTGGCCGCATATACCAAGCGATTTTCACAGGCACTGGACAGCATCGACACGTCAGACCCGTTGATCGCGTTCGACGCCTATGCCGCTTTGTATGATTTGGCGCTGGTGGTGGATGAAGCCATCTGCCTGTGCGCCATCATGGGGGCGGAATCCATCGGGCTGCCGCAACCGGTCAACGACCAGACCCGCGCCTTCTTTCAGATGAACCTGACCTGGCTGGAACGGCTGTTCGAAGCCCATTCCGGAACGCCGAAGCCAAGCCTCGCGCGGCTGGTGGTCACGGCACTCGAAGGCGCGATCATCGTGGCGTCGAACGCGCAGGACCGCAGCATCCTTGCCGATGTCACGGCAGAGTTGCGCCAGATGATTGCGCAGCGCATCAAGGGCTAAGGCCAGCCACGAGGGCCGGGGCAACATCGCGCAAATAGACCGCCAGTGCGGTGACATCCGCCATGGGTTCCGGAGCGCCGCGCCACAGGCTTTGATACCGGATGCGCACCGGGCTACCGTCTGCCGCACGGATTCTTGGCAGCCCTTCAGCCCCGCTGGCCAGCTTTGACTGCGGCAGGATCGCCGAGCCGATGCCAAGTTCGGCCCACTCCTGAAGCACGCTGTAACTCATCGCCTGCCCCGAATACTCGCGCAGGCTCAGCCGCAGCTGGCCAAACAGAGCGCGGGTGGTGCGCGTCAGCCCGCAGGCGTCCGGCACCATGACAAAAGTCTCGCCTGCGATCTCTTTCAGGGTCACCTCTGACTGCTGAAAATACCGCCCGCGTGACTGACTTCCCGGCACAAAGACCAATGCTTCATCATGGAAGAAGGCGGACTGGTGATGCATAGACAGCACCGCCGTTGGATCGGCAGGACCAAGCACAAAGTCCAACTGTCCCTGATCCAGCAGGCGGACCATTTCAAACAGGTTCAGTTCACGAAAGATGATCTCGACATCCGAGTTAGCGCGCCGGAAAGGTTCGATCGCAAGGTCAGCCAGCTTGACCCCGATCAGCGGCGACACGCCTAACCGGATCATTCGCGCCGTCGGGTTTGCAAGGCTTTTTGCTCGCGCAACCAAGGCCGCTTGGGCATTCAGAAGATCGCAAATGTCAGGCAGCAGTTGCTGGCCGATTTCCGTCAATCGCACCGTCCGGGTCGTCCGCTCGAACAGCTTGTGGCCCAGATCCAGTTCAAGCTGGGCAATGGCATTCGACAAGGTGGGCTGCGTAATATGGCACTGCTCCGCCGCCCGGACGAAGGACCCGAGTTCCGCCAAAGCTTGCGCATATTTCAACTGTTGCAGATTCACGGGCTGCGGCTCCGACGTTCCATTTCATAGCTAAAGACTATTAGTAGAATTGTAAAATAGAATTTTCGTATCATTCATCCAAACGATATAACCTTCTCAGGCACCCAACCCTGGGGCCCGATAGGAGAAAACCATGAAACTGCATACATCCCTGCGTTCGGTCGCCATGGCCGCCGCACTTGTCCTTGGAGCGATGACCACCATGTCCCACGCCGAAACTGCCTTCCTCGAAATCACCATCAAGGTGGCCCCCGAAAACCGCGCCGCAGCCGGCGCCGTGTATGAGAAATACAAGCAACCGTTCCTTGACGATGTGCCGGGCACCATCTCGAAGGCCCTTCTGATCCGCGACGAGGACGTGCAGGTCCTGCATGGCTTTGACACTGTTGCTGATGCGCAAGCCTATCTGAGCAGCGACATCTTCACCAACGACGTCGTGCGCGAACTGGGCCCACTGTTGCAGGGCGATCCCGAAATCCGGATCTATTCGGCGAACTGATCAACAGCTGTCCAGCGGCTCCTGCGGGGGCCGCTGGCGGCTTCGATTTTCGGTCGCGCGGTATGGCTGAGGTCGACAATCGATGTAAGAGGCGCCTATCCAAAACGCCTTTACAAATATGGCGTAATCTACGTTAACGCTCAATAATTGCTGATTTTGCACATTACCCAAGTGTTTTCTTCGATACCCCACTACCCACGATAAGTCTGCCTTATCATGGGTGTTGAATCGAGGACCAAAACATCGCAAGATGACCCACGAAGCAAGCGGGAGAGCCCTCAGATCAATGATCGGATACCGCCCCCAGCAACGACATCCCGGGAAGGCCGGCCGCTTTGCGGTCAAAGGTGACCGTCCTGCCGCACCCGGCCCCCTGCCCCGCCAGCGCGATCATCTGGTCGGCAAAACCGGGGCCACCCTTGCGATAGCGGTCAACGGCGATCGCGGCACGGTCTGCGGCCTCGATCACCAACTCACGCGCCTCCATCAGGCCGTCGAGTGCCCGGGCGATGTCTGGTCGCGGCAACGCATAGGTGCGTTCCAGAACCCAGACCAACTCGACCAACACTTCACGACAGATAAACCCTGGCTCCGCTTCGCTGAAAGTGGCCATCAGGTCCTGGGCTGCCTTGGCCTGAGCGACATCGTCCTGCACCAAGAAGCGGACCAGAACATTTGTATCAAGCCCGGTCATGGGTGCAGACGTTTGGGACGTCATTGGCCCGCTGCGCCTTGGGCAATCGCCTCGTCCATATCTTCAAGGCTCGCTCGCTTGTCGGTCCGGTCCTTCAGCAAGCCTGCCAATTGCATCACTGGCCGGCTCCGCACCAGCCGGACCTCCCCACCATCGAGGATCATGTACCGAACCCGGTCACCTGGGTGGAGTTTGAGTGCCGCACGCACATCCTTCGGCAGGGTGGTCTGGCCCTTGGTCGTGACGGTCGATTCCTGCATGGTAGCCTCCAAGGGGATTTATACGCGCTCCTTACATATAGCGATTGCGCCTTACTTCTGCAAGGCACAGGCATGAGCGTGGTCGCCTTGCCTGCCTATGCTCAACTCTCCGACGCGGATGAGGCGGCACTGTCCGATCTGTACCGTCGGGGGACGCCGTCCAACACGCTGCGCGCATGGGAGCGGGATCTGGCCTATATCGCGGCTTGGAAGACGGCCTCCTTTGGCCGGCCACTGACCTGGCCCGAAGACGAGAAGGTCGCGCTGCGCTTCATCCTTGATCACGCGCGGGACCTGACGAAAAAGCCCGGGCCTGCTCAAGACGTGGCGATGGAGTTGATCGCCATCGGGTTGCGCCGAGAGCTGACCTGCCCTGCCCCGGCCACGCTAGACCGCCGGATCGCCAGTTGGCAGGCCTTTCACCGGATGCGCAACCTGCCCTCGCCCTTCTCGTCACCCCTCGTGCAACAGGCACGCCAAAAGGCCCGCCGGGCCAATGCGCGGCCAAGGACGCCGAAATCGCCGAGGCCGGTGACCCGTGACATCCTCGAAGCCCTGCTGGCCACCTGCGACGACAGCCATCGCGGTATCCGGGATCGCGCGATGCTGATGCTGGCTTTCGCCAGCGGCGGGCGACGTCGGTCCGAGATCACAGCACTGAATGTCGAGGACATCGGACGCGACGATTTTGCCGCCAAGGGCCTGCTCTGGATCCGGCTCCTGGAGACCAAGACCACAAAGAAGGATCAGGCCCCGCGCCTGCCGATGAAGGGCCGCGCCGCCCGCGCGCTGATGCATTGGATCGAGGTCACGAAGCTGACCGAAGGCCCCCTGTTCCGCCCGGTTTCGTTGTCAGACCGCCCCCTGCCCCGTCGCCTTGCCTCGGATGCGCTGCGGACGATCCTGAGACACCGGTTAGTGCTGGCGGGTCTGCCGGCGGACTTCGCGACACCGCACGGCCTACGTGCAGGGTTCCTGACCCAAGCCGCCTTGGACGGCGCTCCATTGGCGGCCGCGATGAAGCTATCGCTGCACCGCTCTGCCGTGCAGGCGCAGAAATACTATGCCGATGTCGAGATCAGCGAAAATCCGGCGACCGATCTTCTAGGTGACTGACTTTGCAAGGAAACGGTCGTTTAGTAGTCGTATCCGCAACTGCAAAAGACAGGATTTTATGCCCCTGATTGGCTATGCGCGCGTATCTACCGAGGATCAGACCCCCCTGCCCCAGTCGCAGGCCCTGAAATCCGCGGGCTGCGTCGAGATCCACGAAGAGCAGGCCTCGGGAGGCAACCGTGCACGGCCCGTGCTGGCCCGCGTGCTCGAGCGGGTCGCCAAGGGCGACACGCTGGTCGTTGTGCGCATCGACCGTCTGGCGCGGTCGCTGTCGCATTTGCTGGAAGTGATCGAGCGGCTGGAGGCGAAGGGCGCCTTCTTCCGATCGCTCATCGATCCGATCGACACATCGTCGCCGCAGGGCAAGTTCACCCTCCAGGTCCTGGGTGCCGCCGCCGAGTTTGAGCGCGCCCTGATCCGCGAACGGACCAAGGCCGGTCTGGCCAGCGCACGAACCAAAGGCCGGGTTGGTGGCAATCCGGGCCTGCGCGCCCGGGATCCGGCGGCGCTGCGAAAGGTGCGGCTTGCGCGACAGGACGGCTATATGGAGCGGCTCAATGAAACCGCGCAGGACTGGGTGCCGCATGTGCGCCGCCTGCGGCCCGACATGGCGTGGGAGGACGTGCTGCGCATCGTCAACGGCCCCCTGCCCCGCGAGCGCCAATGGACGCAAAGCCGCCTTTTGCGCGCCGTGAATGCCTATGTCCGCGACGGCTTCCTGCCCGAAACGGTGCTGGGCCGCGCCGGGCGGCGCGAGACGGATGATCGCTTGCCCGCCATCGTCGCCGCCATCAAGGGCGCGAATCCGGACATCACGCTTCAGGCGATCTGCAGCCGGCTGGAAGCCATGCGCGAGCGAACACCCCGTGGGCGGACAAGCTGGCAGCCGTCATCCGTAAAGATGCTGCTGGAGCGGGCGGAGAGGTTGGGTCTGCTTGAGTAGACTAACAACCTTGCGAATCCTCCATGACATGAAAGGATTACAAGACTTTGGCAGACGCCAAGCTCAGAAACTGTCCGCTCGAGCAAAGGGGTTGATGATGCGAAGTTGGCCTTCCACCATCAAGCCATCTTGCATGTCCTCGCTCCACAGCGTGGTGCAGCCTGCAACCAAAGCGCTGGCCACGATCATCGCGTCGTAGATCGAGAAGCCGTAGCGTTCCGCCAGGGCGCGGCCGACGTCATGGGTCTGAAGGGTCAGGTCTTCGACGGGACACAAGGCGCGCACGCCCTCGAGAAACGCCCCTGCTTCCTCCCAACTCAGGCCAGCCTTGCGGCGACAGTTCACCAGCGTCTCGTTTAGGACCTGAACGCTGATCCGGGGCCCCTGCCCCAGGATAATCTCGGCGCGATCGGCCTTTGGGCCATCGTCGAGCAGGTAAAGAACGACATTCGTGTCCGCGAACTCAGCGCTCATGCGCAGCGTCGCGGCTCAGGTGCTCTGCAGCGGGCAGCTTGCCCCGGAAGCGGCGCAGACCCGTCAGCACCTCATCCGCGCGCGCCAGACGACGGACTCTGACTTGGCCGCCGTCCTTGACCAGGTCGATCTGATCGCCTTCCTTGAGGCCAAGTTCCCGGACAAGCTCCGCGGGCAGACGGACGGCAAGCGAGTTGCCCCATTTTGCGACCTGCATCGTGGCCTCCTGCGTAGATATACGAACAGGAATGTATATCATGCTGGCTGCATGGGCAAGCCTGTCCGCCAGCTTGGGCTACTCTTGTACGTCACGCAGTGGCTGACACCAGATTTAGAAAGTGCTTGCACGAATCTGATCGGTCAGGCAATAGTCTCGAAAAATAACGCGCGGTCACATAAAAATCGCGCCCACGGATCGAGCGGGGCATGACCGAGATAGACAAAGACCTAGACGTCGCCATTGGCCACTACGCCGAACTCCTGGCTTCGAACCTGCATGCACAACGTGCAGCGCACTTCCCACCCGACGCGAAGAAGGTGATGCGCAGCTTGACGAGCGGTGAGGCGGCCGAGTTGCTCGGTGTCGATCATACCTACCTTCGCAAACTTCATCGGGAAGGCAAGATCACCGACGTTGAGACGACGGCCGGTAGCCATCGCCGCTACACCCTCGACGATGTCTGGGAGATCAGACAAAGCCTCGAGGCCAACGCCAAGAAGCCGGGAACGTATGTGCCGGGTCGTCGCAAAGGCGACGAGCTGCAGGTTATTTCCGTTGTGAATTTCAAGGGTGGGTCCGGCAAGACCACCACATCAGCACACCTTGCACAGAGACTTGCGTTCAAGGGTTATCGGGTGCTGGCCATTGATCTGGATCCGCAGGCGTCGTTGTCCGCCTTGCATGGGATCCAGCCTGAACTGGACCTCATGGAAGGCGGGACGCTGTACGACGCGGTCCGTTATGACGACCCTGTCCCAGTTTCTGAGGTCATCAGGAAGACCTACATCCGCGGCCTGGACCTGATTCCTGGCAATCTCGAGCTCATGGAGTTCGAACATGAGACGCCCGCCGCGATCCAGCGTGGCGGCGCCCGCGCTTTCTTCGCGAGAGTCCGTGATGCACTCGACAGCGTCGAAAGCGACTACGATGTCGTCGTGATCGACTGCCCTCCGCAACTGGGCTTCCTGACCATGTCTGCCCTCTCTGCGTCCTCAGGCGTCCTGGTGACCGTCCATCCGCAGATGCTTGACCTTATGTCCATGTCGCAGTTCCTGCGGATGACGGCCGACCTCTTGGGTGTGATCCGTGACGCGGGCGCCAACCTGCGGTTCGATTGGCTGCGGTTCCTGCCGACCCGCTACAAGGTGGGCGACGCCCCGCAGACCGAGGTCATCGCTTTCATTCGTGGGCTCTTCGGGCGTTCGGTGCTGACGAACCACATGGTCGAGTCGACGGCGATATCGGATGCCGGGCTGACCAAGCAGACCTTGTATGAGGCGGACAAGAAGGACTTCACGCGCCAGACCTTCGACCGCGCCATCGAGTCCATGAATGCCGTCAATGACGAGATCGCCGCGATCATCCAGAGCACGTGGGGACGCAATGGCAAGAAAGCCTAAATTGGGACTGCCCTTGCAGACCTTGCGCAATGCCCCCGACGCTCTTGAGGGGCGCCGGCTGCGGGGCGGCGTATTCGAGATCGAGCCTGACCATGTCGAGACCGTGGGCAGGCTGGATGACCGTCTTCAAATCGAGATTGCGGGGCTGAAGGCATCGATCTCCAGAAGTGGCCAACGGGTGCCGATCCTCGTGCGACCTCTCGAAGGGGATCGCTACAGCCTGATCTACGGGCGGCGTCGGCTTGAAGCCTGCCGGGATCTCGGGATCAAGGTCCGTGCGATCGTCACCGAAATGGACGGGGATCAGGCGCTTCGGGATCAGCTGCTCGAGAACCAAGAACGCCGCGACCTGAGCTTCATCGAACGTGCCTTGGTGGCGGCAGCCTTGCTCAATGGCGATCACCTGGGAGAGGCGGAACGCACCAACAAGGGCGTGGCAGAGGTTCTAGGTCTTACCGAAGCTGGTGTGTCGCAGCTGTTAAGCGTCGTCCGCGCGGTTGGCGAGAGCCTCGTCCTAGCGATAGGTGCTGCGCCAGGTATCGGCCGGCCTCGTTGGGAGGAACTCAAAAAGTCACTGGGCGATGCATCTGTGGACCGCGAGAACCTCGCTGCAGTAGCGGCAGAGACCAGGTCCTCTCACTCCAGTGGACCTGACGAAAAGTCGGACGCCGCGTTCCTGGCCGTCCTCGCCGCAGTGGTGCAGGCAGAGCGGCCGACCCGCCCATCAAGTCCCCGAGGGGCACCTATTGTGGCCATTCCGGGTGTCGGGGCTGCAACCATCGCGACAGGGCGCCGCGGCCGACAGTTCAAGCTCGAGCTGAAGGCTGAGGACAGAGATTTTGTCAGCTGGCTTGAGGGCAAGGCCCCGCAGCTGATCGCCGAGCTTCACGAGCGCTGGAAGCGCAAGGAAGACTGAGGAAGAGCAACAACCAAAAAGGAGGCACGAGACAGGCAGAAAAGAAAAAGGCCCCGAGAAGCAAGCTTCACGAGACCTTTCTTAGGTTTCGCACGGGACCAGCCCGCTACAAAACTCAGTTTTCGCACCTCTGAATGTAGCGATCTGGCCCCTTTCCCGCAAGCGCAAAGCGATTCGCGGGCCAGGGAAATTTTGCCTTCGTGAATGACATCATGGAGTACACACCGATTTCGCCGTTTATGCGGCCGATCTCGCATGCCCATCTGCGTGTGGTCGAGCGGCCTGATGCGTCTGTTCCGGGCAAGCCCGTCAACAAGTGGGAGCTCCTTCGCGAGCTGTCCAAGGCGCAGGCCGCCTTTGGCGTTTCTGAGCGCGATCTGACCGTTCTGCAGGGGCTTCTCAGCTTCTTTCCCGATGATGCGCTTGGCGGGAACGCCGAGATGGTCGTCTTCCCGTCCAACAAGACGATCTGCGAGCGGCTGAATGGCATGCCCTGCTCCACGATGCGCCGTCACCTGGCCCGGTTAGTAGATGCTGGCTTGCTCGTGCGGCGCGATAGCCCCAACGGGAAGCGGTATGTACGCAAGCGTGGCGAAGATCGCGTAGCCTTCGGCTTCGACCTCTCCCCGCTCTACTGCCGGTCCGAAGAGGTGGCACGGGCCGCAGAGGCCGTGCGTGAGGCCGAGGACCGTGTGCGCCGGCTGCGGGAGGTCGTGAGCCTCATGCGGCGCGATCTTGCTGCCCTGGCGGAGTTTGGAGAAGAGATCCAGCCAGGTCTTGGCCTCTGGGACCAACTACGCGACAAGGCTGTCCTGACAGCGCGCGCCCTGCGCCGCAAGCTCATGCTCGAGGAGCTTGCGGCATATCGGGCAGACCTCGAGGCCCTTCTCGACCATGCTCGCAACGTCATTGACGGTCCTGAAACAGAAGAAATGAACACCAATGATGCTAGTTTTGAGCGTCACCATCATAATTCAAATGATGAATCTATAGATCTTGAACCTGCCTTTGAAAAAGGCGGGGCGGCGGCCGACGCGCCAGATGTTGAAACGGATGCACCTGGTGCTGACGTGGAAGAAGCGGACACAAGACGCGTGCCAAAGATCCCGCTCCATCTGGTGATCGCTGGCTGCCCGTCGCTCAAAACCTTTTACCAGGGCGACATCCGCCATTGGCATCAGCTTTTCGACGCGGCTTGCCATGTACGACCCGCCATGGGGATCAGCGCGTCCGCTTGGGAAGAAGCGCAACGGTTCATGGGCCCCGAGCAGGCATCGATCGTTGTCGTCGCTATGCTGGAACGCTTTGCGGACATCCGATCGCCCGGTGGCTACCTCCGTGCGCTGACATCCAAGGCAGCGGCGGGCGAGTTCTCCTGTGGGCCGATGGTCATGGCGCTGATGTCCCGGCGAAATGCTGCATAACAGCTGTTAAGTCTCTTGGAGCGATCATCAAGTTCGGCGCGACTTTACAGCTGTTAAGTCACGCGGCGATGCGTCGGTAGCTGAAGAGAGCAAAAGTTTGGTGGGTTGAGGGGTGACGGGAAGTGAGATCGGGAGAGTGGCTTCCGGCGCCCGTCGTGGAGAAGATCTGATGGCGAAATCTGTCCAGAACATCACCCTGTCCCCGTCGCGGAACATCCCCTTCAACAAGCTCGTGCTGAGCCAGTCCAACGTGCGTCGCATCAAGGCGGGTGTGTCGGTCGCGGAACTGGCCGAGGACATCGCCCGCCGCGGGCTCCTGCAGAGCCTGAACGTCCGGCCAATGCTCGATGCGGATGGGGTCGAGACCGGCACGTTCGAGATCCCGGCCGGTGGCCGTCGCTTCCAGGCGCTGTCGCTGCTGGTGAAGCAAAAGCGGCTGGCCAAGGCCGCACCGATACCCTGCATCGTGCGGGATGCCGCGTCAGACATTCTGGCCGAGGACGACTCCCTCGCGGAGAACATGCAGCGCGTTGCTTTGCATCCGCTCGACCAGTTCCGTGCCTTCGTGGCCATGCGCGAGAAAGGCCAGAGCGAAGAAGCGATCGCGGCGGCGTTCTTTGTGACGCCGCAGATCGTCAAGCAGCGCCTGAAGCTCGCCTCCGTGGCCCCTGCCCTGCTCGAAGTCTATGCCGAGGATGGCATGACGCTGGAACAGCTGATGGCATTCACCGTGAACCCGGATCACGGGCGTCAGGTGCAGGTCTGGGATGCGGTGAAGAACTCGTGGAACAAGGAGCCCTATGCCATCCGGCGCATGCTGACTGAGACCTCGGTCCGGGCCTCGGATCGTCGCGCGGTCTTCGTCGGTATCGCTGCCTATGAGGCGGCGTGCGGTGTCGTGCTGCGCGATCTCTTCCAGGGCGATGACGGCGGCTGGCTCGAGGACCCTGCCCTTCTCGATCGGCTGGTGGCCGAGAAGCTTCAGGCGGAGGCCGAAGCGCTCACTTCCGAAGGCTGGAAGTGGATCGAGGTCGCGACCGACCTGCCCTATGGCTACAGCCACGGTCTGCGGCGTCTCGTCGGTGATCCCGCGCCGATGACCGACGAGGAAAGCGCGGCCCACGCTTCGCTCCTCGCCGAGTATCGTGCGCTGGAAGAGGAATACTCCGGCCAGGACGAATACCCCGAGGAGATCGACGCTCGGCTCGGTCAGCTCGAGATGGCCATGGAAGCGCTCGAGCAGCGGCCGCTGATCTACGACCCCGCGGAGGTCGGGCGCGCGGGCGTCTTCGTCACGCTGGATCGTGATGGCAGCCTCGCGGTCTATCGTGGCTATGTCCGGCCCGAGGACGAGCCGCGCGAGGAGACCGCGGTCCAGGATGGTGATGGCGCGGACGTCACGGGGCAGGGGGGTGATGTCGGTGTTTCCAGCTGGAAACCATCGGCGACCTCCGCCGGGGGCACCGTCATCACTTCGGGTGGTCAGCCGATCGGCGCGGATGCGTCTGATGAGGAAGATGACGGTGCGCTGAAGCCGTTGCCCGAGCGGCTGGTCATGGAACTGACGGCCCACCGGACCCTCGCGCTGCGTGAGGCCATCGGGCGGTCGCCGGACGTGGCGCTGACGCTCCTGCTTCTGAAGCTGGTGACGGATACCTTCCGCACCTCCTCTGCTTCGGGCAGCTGTCTCGAAGCCTCCGTGCGCCATGTCTACATGTCCGTTCAGGCGCCCGATCTGAAGGACAGCGTCGTCGCAAAGCTCGTCGATGAGCGTCACGCGGCCTGGGAGGCTGATCTGCCTCTCGGCGATGATGCCGCGCTCTGGGACTATTTGACCGTGCTCGACCAGGGTAGCCGTTTGGCGCTCCTGGCGCATTGCCTCAGCTTCGGCATCAACGCGCTCCATGAGAAGGTGAACCCCTATGGGGCGGGCATCTCCGCCAGCGGTCTGACCCGCCGCATGGCCCATGCCGATCTGGTGGCGCGGGCGGTCGATCTTGACATGGTCGAGGCGGGCTGGGAGCCGACGGTCGATGGCTATCTCAACCGTGTGCCCAAGGCCCGGATCCTCGAGGCCGTGCGCGAGGCGAAAGGGGAGGGGACTGCGCAGCTTCTCGACCACCTGAAGAAGGGCGAGATGGCCACCGAGGCCGGGCGGCTCCTCCAGGGCAGCGGCTGGTTGCCCGAGGTCCTGCGGCGCGCGGATCTGGCAGCACTCGACGGCGAAGCGATCGCAGAAGGGCAGGGGGAGGACGCGGGCCAGCCCGAGGATGTCGATCTTCCGGCCTTCCTGACGGCTGATCTGCCGGTGAGCGCCGCGTCGATGATGGCGGCGGAGTGATCTGAGCCATCCGGGGGCGGGGAAACCCGCCCCAGAATCTCGCAAAATACAGCAATATCAATATGATGAATGCGAACATTCGCATTCGGGATGAGGAATCATGTATGCAACAACTATCATCGATACCGCCCCTCTGGGGGCGCTCATTCGCTACACCGACGGCAGTCCCAAGCCGCCGGCGCGTTTCACCAAGAAGCTCGCGGCCTGGGAGCGCTCGAACGGCGTGGGTCGTCTCGTGAAGAAGGAACCGCCCAGGGTCTATCCGACCTGGACCGCTCCGGCCTCCTTCACGCTCCATGAGGGGAATTTCTCCTCGGACGGGGTGATCCTGGTCACCATCATGCGCAGTCATTCGGCAGACAGCCGTCTGATCTTCGAGGTGGCCGAGGAACCGAAGCCCGGCCAGGTGCGCGTGCTTCTGGACTTCGGCGGGAACACCGAACTGCTGCATCTGGCGGAGTCCGTCGCCGCAGCGGAGCTCTGGATCGCGCGGGAAGGTTATCGCAACGCGCGGCTTGAAATCGTCGGTGCCGAAGACGGCGATAGGGCAGGGGGCGCGGACCTGG
>DJUV01000094.1 GCA_002440625.1 Rhodobacteraceae bacterium UBA6273
CAGGCCCAGACATGGGCGCGGCTCATGTCCACCATCGGCCCGCCGTAGACCTCGGACACCGGATTGTTCGCCGGATCGCGCCAGTAGTCGACCGTTGCGCGCAGGTACTGCATCTGCATCAGGTCATCGCGCCGCCCGTTCGACTGATAAGGCAGGCCGGATTCGACAGATTTCGGGTCAAGGAACTGGTTCGGCTGGTTCGCCCCCTTGTCGATGGCAGCGCAGCCATACTCGGTGAACCAGACCGGCTTCGACCCCGGCACCCAATCCGTCTGTGGCCCCTTCAGACCGCCGATCCGGTCGTGATGCGGATTTTCCCACCAGCTTTTGATGTCCTTGATCCGCCAGACCCAATCCTCGCCATAGGCTCCATCGGTGATCGGCGTCCTGATCTGCGCCGCCCGCTCCTGATCGCTGCCATAATACCAGTCGTACCCCTCGCCGCCGCCGATATTGGCCTTGAGGTAGTCGAGGTTGTAGATCGACCCCCAGCCCGCATCGGCATGGCCCGCACCGTCCCGCCAGTCGGCGGTCGGCATGTAGTTGTCGATGCCGATGAAATCGACATTGGCATCGGCCCAGAGCGGATCGAGATGGTAGTGGAGGTTGCCTGCGCCATCCTGATAGCCTGCATATTCCGACCAGTCCGCCGCATAGCCGATCTTGACCGAAGGCCCGAGGATCGCGCGTACGTCCGCCGCAAGCTGCCGCATCGCCGCCACGGCGGGAAAGGTGCCCCCCGCCCCCCGGATCTGCGTCAACCCGCGCATTTCTGAGCCGATGCAGAAGGCACCAACGCCGCCCGCGAGCGCGCAGAGATGCGCATAATGCAGGATGAAGCGCCGATATGACCATTCCGCAGGGCCGGAATAATTGACGCGACCCGCCGCCACCGCAAAATGGGCCGGTGCGGCAAGACCGAAGAACGCCGCCACCTCGGCCTCGGCAGCCGCCGTCCCATCCACGCTCCCCGGCTGCCCCGCCGCGACCGATTGCGTGATCCGACCGCGCCAGGGAAGCACTGGCTGATCCGCCGCTCCGGTCCAGGGGTCGCTTCGGCCGTTCCCGGCGAGCAGTTCCATCAGAATGAAAGGATAGAACACCACCGACTTGCCGCGCGCGCGCAAACTGCGGATCGCCTCGACCACTGCCGCATCTGCGGGCGTACCCCCATAAACCGGCTTGCCTTCGTCGCGCGCAATCTCCAACGCCTGCGACCGTCCGATGCCGCCCGAACGCCACGGCATGCCCACGCCGTCAAACGAGTTATCCTCGACCTTCGGGCGCAACGCGCACTGCCCGCAGCGCAGATCGTCGCCGAACCACGATACCACGAGCGATACCGAACCGCAGTTTGGCAACTCCTCTCCCAGTGCGTCGAGAGAACGGGCAAGATCGGTAACTCCGCCCGGAGAATGGACGTTCGCCGACACGTTGCGGCCAAGCCCATAGCTATAGTGAACCGGCGTTGTCGCCAGCGTGTATTCTCCCGTGCCCGGTATCAGCGCCACCCCTTCGACGGCATGGGTCAGGTCCGGTATCTCGTCGATCCCCTCGCCCTGTGCGGGGCGGAACACCTCGAAGCTGAACTGCGGCACGCGGTTGCCATAGGGCGCAAGCGGCAGATCCTCGAAGACGACATAGGCGAGCCCGCGATAGGCCGGGGCCAGACCCACCCCCTCCACCGCCTCGATCTTCGCATCGGGCAGCTGGTCCTCGCCGCCCCTGTAGACGCGCATCTGCACGTCCTTCATCGAAATCTCCGTCCCGTCTGCCCAGACGCGGCCGATGCTGGCGATCTCGCCCTCGCAAAGCGCCACGGCGAGGCTGACGAAATAGCTGTGCTCCGTCACCTTCGGCTGCGACGGCGCGCCCTTGCCGCCGCCGCTCGTCGTCGCACGGTCAAGGAAACGAGACGCCCAGATGATCTGGCCCGAGACACGCATCCGGCCCCAGACCTGGCCGATCGGGGCGCCCTCGCTGGCGCCGGTCAGGCGGAAACGGTCGACCTTTCCGGTCTCGACCGCCCGCGAGCCGCCGCCCATCAGGCGCTGGTCGATGACGCGGCCAAGGGTCGCCCCCACGGCCCGCCCGATCACCGCCCCGGACAGCCCAAGGACCGATCCCCCGAAACCCGCGCCGAGCGAGGCTCCGACGGCCGAAAGCACAATTGTCGCCATCAGAAGGCTCCTTCAGGGAAATTCGAACCGTGCCGCGACCCGTCGCAGCCAGGGCGCCGACAGCGGGCTTTCGACGACCGAATGCCCGCTGTAAGCGTGAATGAACGTCGCCACCGGCGCGGTTTCCGCGACGATGCCAAGATGCTTGGCCACGGCATCGTCGCGCATACGGAAAAGAAGGACCTGACCGGGCGACAGCTCCGCCTCCCGCGCTACCGGAACAAGATGCCTGAGGGCGGCCTGCCACAGCCGCTCCACCCCTTCCGGCTCGCTCCAGTCGGCGGTGTAGGCCGGAACCGCCTCCGGCTCCGTTCCGTAAAGCTCGCGCCAGATGCCGCGGACCAGCCCAAGGCAATCGGTCCCCGCCCCCTTCGCCGCCGCCTGATGCCGGTAAGGCGTGCCGATCCAGTCCCGCGCAACCTCGACCGCCCCGATCCCACGCGCGGTCATCGCGAAAGGCTCCCGCCGTCGTTCCGACCGGCACTGGTCGGATAAGACATCACCCAGTCCTCGCCGGGGATATGCGGAAAGCCGCGGAAGTTGAGGAAGTTGGCGAACTTCAGACGACAGGTTTCTGCCCGCCGGTCACAGCCCGCCTCGATCCGCACCATGTCACCGGTCGCAGGCACCGCACCCAGCGATTGCCAAAGCTCCACTTCACGACCTGACGCCCCATGCAGCCGGTCGTTCTTGACCGATCCGACGAGACCCGCCGCAACGCCGGTCAAGACACGAAACCGCCCCTTCTCGAACCAGCGCTCCTCGTAGCCGGCGAAAGACGCGAACCGGAACACCCGGCCATCTTCCACCGCCTCGACCGGACGCTCTTCCGTGTAGCCTGGCTGATCCAGATCGAAACGGCAGCGCTTGTCGCCCAGCAAAGCCGAGCAGCGCGAATGATAGATCATGCCCACCGGCTGATTGAGCGCCTCGCTCAGCCCCCTGAGCTCAGCCGTGAACGCCCCGCCTGTCCGCGTGATCTCCCCAAGCGTCCCCCTGAACTGGAGCACCCGCATCGCAGGCTCGACCCAGTTCACCAACCATGACCGCACCTCGGCGCCGTCATAGCGGCCGGCGAGAATATCCTCCTCGACGATCGCATCGGACCTCAGCGCCCCGAAGGCCTCGGAATTGTCCACCGCAAGCCCGGTCGACTGCTGAAGCGCTTTCGCCGTCAGCCCGCTGTCGGCGCGAAAGGTGATGCCCTCGAAGCTGAGGTCGCGGTCATGGTCGGTGAAGCCGAGCACCACCCCGTCCTTGCGCGTCACCGCGAAGGCCCGCGCAAGTGTCGTCGCACCACCGGCGAGATGGGCTTTCAGATCATCAGGATAGCTCATAGCCGCACCTCGACCACGGGCACCTGCGGCACTTCCCCGGCCTGAAATGAGGCGACAGAGACCTGGATGCGGTCCGTATCGAACCGAACCGGTACGTCGAACTCGAACCCGGCAGTCACGCGCTCACCCAGCGCCGGTGCGCTGAGAAACAGGATCGCGCCGCTTTCATAGTCCACCGTGTAGTGCACCGTCTCGGCCAGCTCGTCGCCCTGCAGCCCCACGCGCACCGTCCCCTGAACCGGCTTGGCGATGACCCGACGCTCCGACGCGGTGCCCGAGGCATAGGTCTTCGAGAGCTGAAACGACCTCGTTACACCATCCCCTGCACCAAGCTCCTGATCCTCGTAGGTGATTGTCACCGAGGCGGCGCAGGATTTGTAGTCAGCCCAGTCCTTCCACCGGAACCCGTGGAGCTGGCCCCGGCGTGCCTCGAAGAACGCGATCAGCTCGCCGATATCGTCAAGACTGCGCAGGCTAAGCCCCGCGTCATAGCGCCGGCGCGACTGCGCCCAGGGCGTGTTGCGTTCCTCGAAACCATTGGTCAGCTGCACGATCTCGGTGCGCCGCTCCGGCCCGCCGACCGAGCCGAAGCTCAGCTTGGCCGGGAACCTTACGTCGTGAAATGCCATGCCCTGCCCTCACCTGTTCCTGTCGCCGCGCGCCAGCGCCCGCGCCATTTGCGCCGCGATCTGGCTCTGGCTGCGGGCAAAGCCCTGCACGTCCGGCGTGGTCACGTTCATCACGATGCTGACCGCCCGCCCGCCGCCACCCGCCTGCACGCCAAGCCGGCCATCCGCACCCCGCGCCAGTGGCATGATCGCCTCCGGCCCGGCCTCGCCCATAAGGCCGCGCCCGTTGCGCATCGGGAAATGCGTCGGCGACGACACCACACCACCCTTGGCAAAGGGCATCACCCTGCCTTGCGCAAAGCTGCCACCCTTCTCGAAGGGGAAAAGCCCACTCAGAAGGCCGTTGACACCTTTCGCCACCGCGCCGCCCAAAGCCTGCTGCACCGGGCGCATCGCGACGTTGTAGACGCTGTTCGCCATCGTCTGCGCCACCGTCTTCAGCGCGTCCGACAGCTTCATCCCGTCAAAGACCAGCCCGTCGAAAGCCCGCCTCAGCCCGCCGCCGAAGCTTGTCGACAGCGTTGAAACCTCGCGCCCGGTAAAGACCATGCTTTCGCGCATCCGGCCCAGTTCCGCATCGAAAGCCGCCGCCATCGCCTGCGCACCGCCCAGCGATTGCTCAAGCGCCGCCGTCTGCTGCGCGAGGCTGTCCAGCCCGTCCGTCAGTGCCATCTCCGTCCTCCTTGATCTTGTCCGGCCAGGCGCGCACCAGTTCCCCCAGCCGCGCCCGGCCCAGCGGCGCCACAGCGGTCGGATCGCCCAGCATCAGCACCAGTTCCGCCGGCGTCAGCCGCCAGAACTCCTCTGGCCCGAGGCCAAGGCCGCCGATCCCGGCCCGCATCAGCCCCGGCCAGTCGAAGGCGCTCATCGCGTCTCCGGCACCGTGAAGGCCCGCGCCAGAAGCTGCGCCGCCGCCTGCGCCGCGCCGACCGGCCCGCCGCCGATCTCCACCGCAACCAGATCCGCCGCCTGCCCCTTCCAGCCACCACCCCTGAGTCCAGCAACCACCAGCATCAGAACATCGCGCGTCGAAAACCGGCCTGCCTCGAAACGTTCGACCAGTTCCACCAGCGTCCCGGCCCCAAGCGTCGCCTCAAGCTCCGCCAGCGCCCCCAGTGTCAGCCGCGCCTGATGCGGCACACCGTTCAGCGCGATCTCCACTTCACCGGCCCAGGGGTTCGCCATCAGATCGCCGTGAAGCTCAGGGCGCCAGCCGAGGCAAGCGACAGCTCATAAGTCGCCTCGCCGTTGTAGCTGCCCGCGTATTCGATAGACGTGATCTGGAACGGGCCTTCGACGATGCCGAAATCCGGGATGATCACCTGAAACTGCTCAACCGTCCCGGCAAAGAAGATCTGTCGCGCCCTCTCATCCGTTGCGCTGTCGGCAAAGACGCCGGAACCAGAGACAGAGGCCGAGCGCACCCCCGCGCCGCCCAGAAGCTCGCGCCATCCGCCCTGGCTTTCGAGGTTGGTGACATCGACCGTTTCGGCGTTGAAGCTGATCCGCGTCGCGCGCAGCCCCGCTATTGTGGTGAACTGCCCGCCCCCGTTCAGGTCAAGCTTGACGAGAAGGTCCTTGCCATTCTGCGCAGCCATGAGAATTCTCCGATTTGTGCATCCAGATGGCGGCAAACTGACTTATGCAGCCATGAATTGTTCGATTTATGCAGCAAGACGATTACCGCCTCACTCCTCCACGCGCGCCCTGAAGGTCAGGTCGATGCGCCGGATATCCGCCTTCTCGACCCGTCGCGCCCGCGCCGACAGGAACCAGAGACCGACGAGTCTCCCCCGCGCCAGCACCAGATCGGCATCTGACAAAGCGTCGGACACAGCCGCCGCCACCGTCTTGGCGCTCTGAAACCCGGCCTGATCCGTCACCACCGACACGGTGAACTCATGCACCGCGCCGCGCCCGATCTGGTCGGACGCATCGCGCACGTCTTCCGGCCCGAGCGAGACATAGGTGCCCGCCACCGGCCCGGGGGGGACGGAGTCGTAGATGGCGCCCGCGACCAGCGCATCGAGTGCGGTATCGGCCGCAAGCCTCTGATAGACCGCAGCCTGAAGGGCGGCCCCGACCGAATAGCTCATGCCACCACCTCCTCGACCGCCGAGCAGACCAGATACCGCCCCTCCGCATCAGCCTCGCTGACGCCCGTGATCCGGTAGGTCCTCTGCCCGTCGCGAAAACGCTGTTCCGGCTTCGGCCGGGATGGCGCACCCTCGGGCGCCCCGCGCACTGTGATCCGGCAGGCGACCGACGAGATCGTCGCGAACTCCGCCGCCCGCTCCCGCGCAGCACTCTGCTGGATCGCGGCCCAGAGCACGCCCCGCACCACCCAGGTCAACGTGGAGCCGCCAGCACCATCCGGCGTGCGCTGCGCCTCTTCCAGGATCAGCCGCCTGTTCAACCGCGGCGCCGTCATGCGGCACCTCCGCCGAGCACCCGCACCGTACGCCAGCGCTCAATGAGCGCGGTCACGCCGAAGGGTATCCCCCGCGCCTCGCCCGCGTCATGGCGCTCTTCGTGATAGGTCGCGGCCAGCAGGAACACCGCCTGCGCCAGGTCGGCGGGCACGTCACCCCAGGAAGGCCCGAACCCGGCGGAAAACCGGATCTCGACGCGCCCGCCCAGCGGCACCCCCGGCAACACCGTCCCCGCCGCCGCGATCCGGGGCCGCTGCATGTCTGCCACCAGCCGGTATCGCGCCGGCGGGATCAGGTCCGACAACCCGTCGCGGTCCAGCATCGTGACCGAGGTCAGCGCCGCCACCGGCGCCACCGGCAGGGTCTGACTGTCCGGCCAGCGCCAATCGGGCAGCGTCAGCAGAAACGCCCGCGCGATCAGCGCCTTGCCGGTCCGCCCTTCGACCGCCGCAATCGCGGCGCGCAGATAGCTTTCCGCCAGCACATCCTGCACGCCGTCATCGGCAAAACCGGTGCCGAGCCGCAGATGGTCCTTGAACTCTGCCACCGGCAGCGCCGCCTGCGGCACCGGCGTCACTTCGCTCAGCATCATGGAAAACTCCAAAATTTCGCGCCCTCCCCTGAAGGAACGGGCGCGGGCCAGACCCGCATTGCTCGGACGGAGGGAGCAGCTAGACAACACGGGAAGTGTAAGACGGCCCGCGCCCGACCGGCCGGAACCCCGCGGCCCCGGCCTGCGCGCCGCCGTTACGAGGCGGCGAACTTCAGAAGCTTGATCGCTGCGAAATCGCTCACATCGCCGCCCACGCGCTTCGATGCGTAGAAGAGGACATGCGGCTTGGCCGAGAAGGGGTCGCGCAGCACTCTAAGATCGGGACGTTCCGCAACGGTGTAGCCGTTGTGGAAGTCGCCGAAGGCGATTGCATAGGCATCCGCGCCGATGTCGGGCATGTCCTCGGCGACCAGCACCGCATAGCCCATCAGCCGCGCCGGTTCGCCCGCCTGCAGGCCGTCAGACCAGAGGAAGCGGCCATCGGCATCCTTCATCTTGCGCACGGCACCCGCGGTCTTCGAATTCATCACGAAAGCCGCATTGGCCCGGTATTCGGCGTTCAGCGCGTAGACGAGGTCGATGATCGCGTCCGAGGCATTGGTGGCGGCAAAGTCGCCCGCCGCGCCGGTCGCCACATAGCCGAGCGAACCCCAGGCCCAGATGTTGTTGGCGATCTTGTTGTGGGCAAGGAAGCCCTTCGGCTTGTCGATCCCGTCACCGCTCACGAAGGCCCCCGCTTCGGCACGGGCGAACTTGTCGGCGATACGCTCGGCCAGCCAGCCCTCGACGTCGAAGGCGCTGTCGTCCAGAAGCCGCTGGCTCGCCTTCGGCATCGCCGACAGCTCGTGGAGCGGGATCGAGATGCGGTCAATCTGCGGCGTGCCCGTCTCGGTCAGCGCCGCCGTCTCCGACGCCCAGCCGGAGCCGAGATCGGTCTGATCCACGAGGACATCGAACGAGGTCGCCTCGACATTGACCACGTTGGCGATGCTGCGGATCGACGCGGTCGACTTCAGCACGCCGCGGATGCGGTCCGAGGTCTGCGGATCGACGAGGAACCCGCCATCGGCATTGACCTGGGTGTTGAGAGCCTTGCCCTCCAGCACCAGCCCCCGAAGGGCGTCGTCGTCGCCGGTCCGAAGATAGGCGCCAAACGCCTTCTTGTGCGGCACGTCAAGGTCGACGGCGGTGGAAAGCGCCGGACGCCCGGCGGTGACAGATTTGCGATCCAGCATGGTCAGTCGGTCTTCCTGTTGTTTGAGCCTGGTAGTCATTTCGTCCTGAAAGCCCTTGAACTCGCTCAGGAAACCCTGAAGCGCGGACTTCACTTCCTCGGCCGGGGCGCCGGACACGCCTTCCCCGGCCCGAGCCTTGGTCTCGGTCGTCTTCATACCCATCACCTCATGTCAGGGGTTGCGTTCCGGGGGCGTCAGCGACGCCCCGCCAAGTTCCGCCGCGCTTCCTCGAAAAGCGCCGCCAGTTCACCCAGCACCGCCTCGGGCGCCGCACTTTTGGCCCCGACCCGCGCTTCGGGCAGCATCGGGAAGGTGACAAGCGACACCTCCCACAGCTCCACCTCGCGCAAGAGCCGCTGGCCCTTGGCGTCCTTCTCCGCCGTGATCGTCCGGTAGCCGATCGACAGCCCGTCGATCGCCCCCGCCGCGACCAGCGCCGCCGCCTCGCGGCCCTTCTCGACCTCGGTCAGGATGCGGCCCTTGACCCGCAGGCCCCGCCCGTCCTCGGCAATCTCGTCCCAGACGCCGATGGGTTGGGCCGGATCGTGCTGCCACAGCATCCTGACCGCCCGCCCCTCGCGCCGCAGCCGCTCAATCGACTTGCCATAGGCCCCCGGCATCACCACATCGCCGCCCTGATCCGTCAGCCCGAAGAACGAGGCATAGCCCTCGATCCGGCAGCCGTCGGTCACGGCGATATCCTCGCCCAGCCGGCAGAACTTGGTCTCCAGCCCGTAGTCCATCATCATCCGCTCCATCCTATTTCGGCCCGAATTCGAGCAGCGACTGCACCGCCTGGCTCAGGATCACGCCGACGACCCCGAAAACCGTCATCCAGAGCCGTTTTTCCACTCCGATGATCATCGCCTCGATCCGTTCCAGCCGCTTCTCAACCGTCCCGAACTGCAGCGCCATGATCCTTTCGGTCGCGTCAAAGCGGTGCTCGTGGGCGCATTCGAACGGCTCCTTCAGATAGCGCGACCCCGCCGCCGCCATGCTCACGCCCCGTCCGAAAGCGGCGGCAACCCGAGGATCGCCCGCTTCTCCGCATCGGTCAGGAACAGCGCCTCGCCGACCCGTTTCCACTGCTGATCGCGTTCGGCGGCAAGCGCCGGCACCTGGTCAAGGTCGGGCCGAAGCTCCACCTGCTCCCCAAGATGCGTCGAGAGCCAATATGCCACCGCCGCCGTCACCCGCGTGGCCAGCGGCAGCACCGTCAGCCGGTAGAAGGCGCGGTTGGCCTCCTGATAATTGGCATAGGTCGCATCCCCCGGAATGCCCATCAGCATCGGCGGCACCCCGAAGGCCACCGCGATCTCGCGCGCCGCGGCTTCCTTGGTCTTCTGGAACTCCATGTCCGACGGGCTGAACCCCATCGGCTTCCAGTCCAGCCCGCCTTCCAGAAGCATCGGCCGCCCGGCATTGCGGGCACCCTGATGGTGCATCTCCATCTCATGGATCAGCCGGTCATACTGGTCGGGGCTGAGCGCCCCCTGCCCGTCCGCGCCCTTGTAGACAATGGCCCCCGATGGCCGCGCCGCGTTGTCGAGCAGCGCCTTCGACCAGGCGGAGGCCGAGTTATGGACATCGACCGCCACCGCCGCCGCCTGCATCGGCGAAAGGCCATAATGGTCGTCCTGCGGGTGGAAACTTCGGATGTGGCAGATCGGATCGACCGGCCCCGCCATGTCGAAACGGTGCTTGCGCCCGCCGACCGTGTAGTCATAGGCCACCGGCCAGCCATCTGCGCCCGGCACCAGAGACATCCGGTCCGATCGCAGGACATGCAGCTCCGCCGGCAGGCCCGAACCACCCACCGCTTCGATATAGCCGTTACCGCTCAGCAGCATCTGGCCGTAAAGCGCCTCGAACAACTCCGCCCGCCCTTGCGCCGGATTGGGCCGCCGCATCAGCTCGATCAAGGGATGCACGTCGTAGCGCCGCTCGCGGTCCTGGCACACCAGGGGCAGCGCCGCGGCCGCTTCCGCAACCAGCTTCACCGCCCTGAACCCCACCGGATTGCCGGAAAATCCGGTCCGCGTCAGGCTCGCGGTGTCGCGCGGACTCCAGGCCACCCGGCCCGATGACCCCCAGGCGATAACCCGCCCGGTGGCCGAAGCCTTCTGCTCCGGCGCCCCGGTCTCGGCGCGCCTGAAGATGTTCCATGCCATCGAATTTCTCCTCGCCTGGCCACGACGGCAAAGGGCGCCTGAAGCCCCCTCATTCATCTTGCCAAAAATACCTTCGGGGGGAGGCGCGTCAGCGCCGGGGGGCTGAAGGCCCCCCTTTCCGGTCACAGCCCCCGGATCTGCGGCCGCAGGATGCGCGCCGCCGGTTCCACGATCAGCTCGGTCAGCGCCCAGACCAGCGCATCGACCCGGTCCGGCGAGCCCTTGCCGTCATAGCCGTGGATCGTCATCCGGCACATCTGGTCCTCCAGCGGCCCGAGGCCACGTAGGTGCGCCACCCGCCCCTGTTCATAAAGCGCCGCCACCGGCTCGGCCCGCGCCACCTTCCCGCGCGAGGCGTGGACAGCGCGGAACGGCACCGTCGGATCGACCTGCCGGATCACGCTTTCCACCATCAGCCCGCCCTGGTTGACCTCGGCCACCAGCCGGTCGGCGCCATGCCGCCCCATCGCGGCGATCGCCGCCCGCGCCCAGGCATCAGGCCGCGCCGCGCTCACCGTCGCATCCTCAAGGACCCAGGCCCGCCATTCGGACGGCGGCCCCTCGGTCAGGGCACCCACGACGACGATGCCGCATTCGTCCGAACCCTCATGGCCCGTGACCGGCGGATCGACCGCCACAACCACCCGGCTCAGCCGCTCCGGCGCCGCAGACCGCGCCGCCTCCAGCATCGCGGTGGTCCAGAGCGCACCTTCCGCATCCTCGATCAGCAGCCCGTCCAACTCCTGCCGCCCGGTCCGTGTGCCGGCATAGCGCGCCCGCACCTCCTCAAGGAAGGATGCCGCAAGATAGGCGCGGTTCGCCTCGGTCGGCGCCTGCGTCACCACGGTCGAGGGGTTCTTCAGGATCGCCTTCAGCGCGCCCACATTCTTCGGCGTCGTCGTCACCACCTGGCGCGGATCGCGGCCCAGCCGCAGCGCGAACTGGAGCATGTCCCAGGCCTCGCCCGCCTTCGGCCATTTCGCCAGCTCGTCCGCCCAGGCCGCATCGAACTGAGGGCCCCGAAGACTGTCCGGGTCATGCGCGGAATAAACCTCCGCGATTGCCCCGTTCGGCCAGACGAGCCGCCGTTTCGTTGCCTCCCACACCGGCTTCCGGTCGGGCGGCGAACACGCCATGATCCCGCTGTCGCCGAAGATCATCACCTTCTGCACCTGCTCCAGCGTCTCGCCGACCAGCGCCACCCGCTTCGACCGGCCGGGGTCAAGGGGCCGCGCGCCCTCGACCTCGGCCCTGATCCATTCCGACCCGGCACGGGTCTTGCCCGCGCCACGCCCGCCCATGATGATCCATGTCTTCCAGACCCCCTCGGGCGGCAACTGGTGCGGCAGCGCCCAGAATTCGAAGAGCCAGGGCAGCGCCATCAGCGCCTCGTCGCTCAGGCCGCCGAGAAACTCATCGACCGTCTCCGGCGTCGCGGAGGCAAGCCAGGCGGCGGCAGATTTCATCCCGCGCGGCATCGAAGTCGAGCGCGTAGTCGTAGACGATGCCGGCGTCGTCTTTGCGGAGTCTTGCAATCCTGGCCCTTTCCTCTACCGCAAGCTGATAGGCCGCGCGCATGTCGCGGATCTGCTTGGCCATCTCCCTGGCATCGCCCGTCTCGCCGGCCCTCAGCCGATGAAGCGACCCGCGCAATTCCTCTGCGACGTCATTCATAAGTTCCCTGACCGCCAGCACCTCGGCGCTGGAGTCGATCTCTTCCCCCGAAATCCTCGTGAACATGCAGTCTGGCCCGCCTCTGATGCCGGTCCGCACGAGCGAAACGAAAAAGCGGCCTCAAGGGTCGCCCCCCGGCCGCTCTCCCACTTCTTCTAGCTTGCCTGAAGGTATATCCCCGGCCGTGCGCAGAGTCAAGAATAATCGTTCTGTGTCAAATGGTTGGCGGACCATCCGGTAACCACTTGTTAACCTCCGCCAGACCGCCGGGGCTGAGGCCTATTCGCTCATCGTCTCGCCGCTGCCGCCAAGGTCTGCCGGAAAATCGCGGAACTTCGGCAACCTGTCCTTCATCGGCAGGACCGTCTGGGCGTAGTTCACATGCACACCCGGCTTGAACGCCACGCTGGGCACGGTTGCGGCATAGACATCGGTAATGCCCCAGACCGGGTGGTCATTCATCAGATGTCCGCCGCAGTCCTTGCAGAACGTCCGCACCGAGTTTTCCGTCTTGGCAAACCGCCCGATCCGGTCCGCACCCTTGGTGATCTTCACGTTCTCCGGCTTCCAGAGCGTGAAGGCATTCACCGGCCCTGCCGACCAGGACCGGCAGGATGCGCAGTGGCAATAGCCCATCGCCAGGGGGTCGCCCGAAACCTCAAGCGCAACGTTACCGCAAAAACAGCTTCCACTATGGCTCGTCATGAAAAATCTCCCGCCGGCCGGCGCTGGCAGGACCGTTCCCGCCGCCCGTGCCGCGAAAGAGAATACCAGACCGCCCGTCACCTGTCGCCTTGCGCCAAAGGCGAGGGATCAGTTGCCCGATCCGCCCTGCTCAGCCTCAAGCGCACGGAGCTTCTCCACGTTCTGATTGTGCTCGGCCAGCGTCGCCGCAAAGACATGCCCGTCCGACGGGACAAGGCTCTTGGCGACGAAGTAGAGAAAGTCCGAGGTCTCGGGATGCAGCGCCGCCGCGATGCTCTCGCGCCCCGGATTGGCGATCGGCGTCGGCGGCAGCCCGTCGATGACATAGGTGTTGTAGGCCGTCCGCCCCCTCAGCTCGCTGCGCCTCAGGCCGCGCCCAAGGACGCCCTGCCCCTTGGTGATGCCATAGATCACGGTCGGGTCGGTCTGAAGCTTCATGCCGTCCCTCAGGCGGTTGATGAAGACGCTCGCCACCAGGGGTCGCTCAGAAGCGATGCCGGTTTCCTTCTCGACGATGGAGGCCATAGTCAGCGCCTCTTCGGGTGTCGCATAGGGCAGACCCTCTGCCTGGCCCGGCCAAAGCTCGGCCAGGATCGCCTCCTGACGCGCCTGCATCTGGGCCAGAAGTTCGCCCCGCGCCGCCCCCTTCGTCACCTCATAGCTGTCAGGCGACAACATGCCCTCGGGCGGAATGTCGTCTGCCTCGCCCGCCATGAACTCCGCCCGCTTAAGCGCCTCCACCACCTGCCAGCTCGTCACACCCTCGGCCAGCGTCACCCGGAATCGCACATCGGCATCATCGACGGCATCGGTGAACTCCTGCGGCGCAGCCCCTGCGGCCGGATCGAACTTCACCACCTCGACATAGTCGGATGTCGCCGGGTCAAGCTCCCTGAGCACCATGTTCGACCCGTTGACCCCGATCTGGTAGTTGATCTCGGTGCCGCAGGTCGACTGCCCGCCCTTCGTCACCGCATCGACGATCTCGGTCATCGACGCGCGCGATGGCACAAGGAACGACCCGGCCTTCAGATCGTCCGCCTTGCCCTCATACTCCGCCCCGACCTTCAGGATATAGGCCGAGGTGATCGCCCCCCTGCCGGCAAGATCATCGGCCACCGACCGGAAGGTTGATCCCGCCGGCACCTTGAGACAGATCGCCTCCGCCAAGGGCCCCGGCCCTGCATACTGCGACTTGCCCCAGGCAATCACCCCCGCCACTCCCGCCAGAAGCACGATGGAGATGGTCAGGAAGTTCGAGGCGACGCTCCGCCACATCAGGCTTTGACCTTGCCAAGCACCAGCGAGGCATTGGTCCCGCCAAAGCCGAAGGAGTTCGACAGCGCAACGTCGATCTTGCGCTTCACCGCCTTGTTCGGCGCAAGGTCAAGCTTCGGCGCCACCGCGGGATTGTCCAGGTTGATCGTCGGCGGAGCAATCTGGTCGCGCAGCGCCAGCACACAGAAGATCGCCTCAACGGCGCCCGCCGCCCCGAGAAGATGCCCGATAGAGGATTTCGTCGAGGACATCGTCGCCTTCGACGCCGCATCGCCCATCAGCCGCTCCACCGCGCCGAGTTCAATGGTGTCAGCCATGGTCGAGGTGCCATGCGCATTGATGTAATCCACATCGGCAGGCTCAATCCCGGCCCGCTTGAGCGCCGCCGACATGGACCGGAAGCCGCCATCGCCATCCTCGGACGGCGCGGTGATGTGATAGGCGTCGCCCGAAAGGCCATAGCCCAGCACCTCGGCGTAGATCTTGGCCCCCCGCGCCTTGGCATGCTCGTATTCCTCAAGCACCACCACGCCGGCGCCCTCGCCCATGACGAACCCGTCGCGGTCCGCGTCATAGGGACGGGAAGCCTTCGCAGGCTCATCCGGCCGCTTCGTCGACAGCGCCTTGCAGGCATTGAACCCGGCAATCCCGATCTCGCTGATCGGCGCCTCGGCGCCACCTGCCACCATCACGTCGGCATCGCCCCACTGGATCAGCCGCGCCGCATCGCCGATGGCATGGGCGCCCGTCGAACAGGCCGTCACCACCGCATGGTTCGGCCCCTTGAAGCCGAAACGGATCGAGACCTGCCCCGAGATGAGGTTGATGAGGCTTCCCGGAATGAAGAAGGGAGAAACCCGCTTCGGTCCCTTTTCCTTGATGAGAACCGCCGTTTCCGCGATCGAGGTCAGCCCGCCGATCCCCGAACCGATCATCACCCCGGTCCGGCAGCGGTCCTCTTCGGACTGCGGCTCCCAGCCGGAGTCCCTGACCGCCTGAACCGCCGCCGTCATGCCGTAAAGGATGAAGTCATCCACCTTGCGGCGGTCCTTCGGCTCCATCCAGTCGTCCGGGTTGAAGGTCCCGTCCGTACCGTCGCCGAAAGGGATCTCGCAGGCATAGGTCGTGACCACGTTCGCCGTATCGAACCGCGTGATCGGTCCCGCACCCGATTGCCCGTCCAGAAGCCGCTTCCACGTCTCCTCGACCCCGCAGGCAAGCGGCGTTACCATTCCCAGACCCGTGATGACGACCCGCCTCATGCCCAACTCTCCGGCCAGTTTTTCTGCCGTCCGGTGATACACGGGGGGGCGCACCTCTGCAACGCCCGTGACCTGCCGCCGCGCCACCTCGTGCGACAACGCGCCGGGTCCCAGGATCACTTGCCGAGATGGCTCTCGACGAACCACAGATCCTTGTCGAGCTGGCGTGACAGGCCGACGAACACATCGACCGTCCCCTCGTCGCCCGCCTCCGATACGACCTCGATGGATTTCCGCACCCGCTCGCCGACATCTGCGAGGCGTTTGGAGACCTCCTCGACGTGCTTCACATCCTCGACGACATTGGTCGGATAGGGCTTCATCTTCGCCGCCCCCGATACGACCTCAAGGGTCCCGAGAGCGACCCCGCCCAGCACCTGAATGCGCTCGGCCACAGTGTCGATGCCTTCGTTGACGCGGTCGTTCACGGCGTCGAAAAGCTCATGAATCGCAATGAAATTGCGCCCCTTGACCGTCCAGTGCGCCTGCTTCAGCGCCAGGCTGAGCGCGATAAGATCCGAAAGGCACGCATTGAGCGTTTCAATCGACGTCTTGATGGCATTGTCCTTCAGACCCCTGACCGGCATCTTCTGCTCCTTCGGTTTTCGTTCGCTTCGACATTCATCATGAAACCCGCGCCGAAGCTTCGGGTTCCCTTTGCCATCTGGGCTTTTCGCCCGACTGGCACAACCCTTCAGGAAGGCCGGTCACGCCGCAAAAGCATGACCCGGTCGCCGGAATACTCGGTCTCGCGCAGCGCCTGATAGCCGAGCCGCCGCGCCACCGCAAAGGAAGCTTCATGCCCGACTTCGATCATCGCGTGGCTGACCCCGCCGAAGGGCTGCGCGCCGAACCAGCGATGCGCAGCCGCCACCGCCTCGCCACCAAGCCCCCGACCATGTGCCGGCGCCGACAGCACCCAACCAGTCTCGGGCGCCGCATCAAAATCCTCGCCGATCCCCCGCATCGCGCGAAAGAACCCGGTCTGGCCGATCACTACACCGTCCTCGCGCCGGGCGATGGCCCATTGGCCGAAGCCTTCCATCGTCCAGTGCCCGACAATGCCAAGGAACCGCCCCCAGCTTTCGTTTTCACTGCGCGGCGTGCCGCCGATGAAGCGGACCACCTCCGGCTCCTGCCAGAGCGCCACGTAGGCCGGAAAATCTGCCCGCTCGAAGCCCCGCAGAATCAGCCGTTCCGTCTCGATGACCGGGACCATCGCACCCCCCGAAAATGGAAACGGCGCCCCGAAGGACGCCGCATCGCAACTCAGTCCTGCGGCGCTATCAGGCGCCGGCAGAGATGAACTTCACCGCATCGCCGACGGTCTGGATCTTTTCGGCGGCGTCATCCGGGATCTCGATCCCGAACTCTTCCTCGAAAGCCATGACCAGCTCGACCGTGTCGAGGCTGTCGGCACCGAGATCGTCGATGAACGAAGCGTTCTCGTTGACCTTGTCTTCTTCGACGCCGAGATGCTCGATGACGATTTTCTTAACGCGTGCGGCGATATCGGCCATGTCAATTCCTCATGTTCGCGGGTCTGCCCCGCTCTGCTATCCTGCTCGTTCCGAGCGGTTGAATGCCTGCCTTTACGGCAGGCCACCGATGTGGGCCCGAAGGCCCCCCGGCCGGTCAGCGTCGGCTATATCACAGTCTAAACACGGTGCAAACGCTTTCGCAATCGCGCGCGCCGCGGCCTTCAGACCATCGCCATGCCGCCGTTTACATGAAGCGTGGCGCCGGTCACGTAGGACGCCTCCGGGCTGGCGAGATATAATGCCGCCGCCCCGATTTCCTCAGCGGTTCCCATCCGCCCCGCCGGAACCTGAGTCAGGATCTTGCCCTTCTGATCCTCGGTCAGCTTCTCCGTCATCGCCGTGGTGATGAATCCCGGCGCGATGCAGTTGACCGTAATACCCCGGCTCGCCACCTCATAGGCCAGCGATTTCGACATGCCGGTCAGCCCGGCCTTGGCGGCGGCATAATTGCCCTGCCCCGGATTGCCGGTCGTCCCCACCACCGAGGTCACGTTGACGATCCGCCCCCAGCGCGCCTTCATCATGCCCCTGAGGACACCGCGGCAGAGCCGGAAGGTCGAGGTCAGGTTGACGTCGATGACCGATTGCCACTCTTCATCCGACATCCGCATGAAGAGGTTGTCGCGGGTGATGCCGGCATTGTTGACCAGAATGTCGACCGACCCCATCGCCGCAACCGCCTGCTTCGGCAAGGCCTCGACCGCCGCCGCGTCGGAAAGGTTGCACGGGAGCACATGCGCCCGGCTCCCAAGCTCCGCCGCAAGCTCCTGAAGCGGCCCTTCGCGGGTGCCCGAAAGCCCGACCGTCGCTCCCGCGCCGTGAAGCGCCCGCGCCACCGCGCCGCCGATACCGCCCGAAGCGCCGGTGATGAGCGCCGCCTTCCCCGTCAGATCGAACATTCGTCCGTCCCTCACTTTCTGTCCAAAAATACTCCGGGCGGGGTCCGGGAGGGCTGGCCCTCCCCGGCCTCTCCACCGAAAACCACGTCAGCCTTTGGCCGCAGCCACATCCTCGGGCGCGCCCACCGCCCGCGTCTCCGCCTCTTTCGCGATGCGCCGGATCATGCCCGAAAGCGCCTTGCCCGCGCCGATCTCCCAGAACTCGGTCACACCCTTCGCCACCATCCATTCCACGGATTCGCGCCAGCGCACAGAGCCGGTGACCTGCGCCACCAGAAGCTCGCGGATCAGCGCAGGATCGCTCACCGCCTCCGCGCGGACATTGGCAACCACCGGCACCACCGGCGCCTTGATCGCCACATCCGCCAGCGCCGCCGCCATCGCCCGCGCGGCAGGTTCCATCAGCGCGCAGTGGAAAGGGGCGGAGACCGGCAGAAGGATCGCCCGCTTGGCGCCCTTCGCCTTGGCGATCTCGACCGCCCGCTCGACCGCGCCCTTGTGGCCTGAGACCACGACCTGCGCCGGATCGTTGTCATTCGCCGCCTGACAGACCTCGCCTTGCGCCGCTTCCTTCGCCACCGCATCGGCGGCAGCGAAGTCGAGGCCGAGGAGCGCCGCCATCGCGCCGACGCCAACCGGCACCGCCGCCTGCATCGCCTGCCCCCTGAGCCGCAGAAGCCGCGCCGTATCGGCAAGGCTGAGGGCACCCGCCGCGCAAAGGGCGGAATATTCGCCAAGCGAATGCCCGGCGACAAAGGCCGCCGAGGTGACCGCGATCCCCTCCGCCTCCAGCGCCCGCATCGCCGCGAGGGAAGTCGCCATCAGCGCCGGCTGGGCATTCTCGGTCAGCGTCAGCACCTCCTGATCGCCTTCCCAGATCAGCGCCGAAAGTTTCTCGCCAAGTGCCGCGTCAACCTCGTCGAAGACGGCCTTCGCCGCCGGATAGGCCTCGGCCAGCGCCCGGCCCATGCCCACGGTCTGCGCCCCCTGGCCCGGAAATACGAATGCGCGCGTCATGGATCATCCCCCTCGGAATTTTTTTCCACCTCTACCCGCAGCGAAGCCCTGCGACAAGCGAAGCGGGGGCCAGCCCCGTCGTTCATTGGTTCTCGAACCAATGGCGCACCAATGAACGACCCCGAGGTATTTCCGGCAAGATGAAAGGGGGAGGCAGGCCTGCGCTTGCATCCCCCGCGCTTTCCTCTATAAGGCCGCATCCTTCCGCAATCACGGGAACCGGCAGTGCCTCTCGTGGCGGGCAGCGGAAGGTGTCGCCCGCCTATGAAGCCGCCTGAGACGAAAAAGGAGCATACATGCCGCTTTATGAGCATGTCCTCATCGCGCGTCAGGACCTTTCCAACGCGCAGGCCGAAGGCCTCATCGAACATTTCGGCACCGTCCTCGCGGACAACGGCGGCAAGGTCGTCGAAAGCGAGTACTGGGGCGTCAAGACGATGGCCTACAAGATCAACAAGAACCGCAAGGGTCACTACGCCTATCTGCGCACGGACGCGCCCTCGGCCGCCGTGGCGGAGATGGAGCGTCTGGCTCGCCTCCATGACGACGTGATGCGCGTCATGTCGCTCAAGGTCGAAAAGCACGAGGAAGGCCCCTCGGTGCAGATGCAGAAGCGCGACGAGCGTGGTGAGCGCGGCGACCGTGGGGATCGTGGCGACCGCGGTGATCGTGGTGACCGCGGCGACCGCGGGGATCGTGGCGACCGCCGCGAACGCCGTTGATCAAAGACCTGAGGAAAGGAACCTAAACCATGGCGAACAAACCATTTTTCCGCCGCCGCAAGGTCTGCCCCTTCTCGGGCGACAATGCGCCGAAGATCGACTACAAGGATGT
>DJUV01000092.1 GCA_002440625.1 Rhodobacteraceae bacterium UBA6273
AGATCGACGCCGAGATGCTGAAACGTCCGGTCAACGTGGGCTTCTCCGGTGGCGAGAAGAAGCGCAACGAAATCCTGCAGATGGCAGTTCTTGAGCCGAAGATGTGCATTCTTGACGAGACCGACTCCGGTCTTGACGTCGATGCGATGAAACTCGTGGCCGACGGCGTGAACGCACTTCGCGACAAGGGCCGGGCGTTTCTGGTTATCACCCACTACCAGCGGCTGCTCGACCATATCAAACCGGACGTGGTGCATATCATGGCCGATGGCCGGATCATCAAGACCGGCGGCCCGGAACTGGCGCTTGAGGTCGAGGAGAACGGCTATGCCGATATCCTGAAGGAGAAGGCGTGATGGCGGCTCCGAAACGCAACGACGCGGCGCGGCTTGAGGCGACCGAGGCAAGGATCGCGGCGCTGGACCTGCCGAAGGGCGGGTTCACGGCAACTGCCCGGGCGGCGGCTCTGGCGCGGTTCCGCGAGATGGGGTTGCCGGGGCGGCGCGATGAATACTGGCGCTGGACCGATCCGGCGCTTTTCGCCGCGGTCGAGCCGCAGCTTGGCGATGCATTCCGCGTCGACAAGCCGATTTTCGAGGGCCGCGACAAGCTGCGGCTTGTCTTCGTGGATGGCATCTTCGATGCCGCGGCTTCCGACGATCCGGCGATTGCCGGAGTGGAGATCGCGCGCCTCTCCGAGGCCGACCGCGCCGACATCCACTGGGCCAAGGCGCTTTACGGTGCGCTTGAGGCCGAGGGGCAGCATCCTGTCGTGCGGCCCTTCGCGGCGCTCAACACCGCCACGGCGACGGAGGGCCTTCTGATCCGCGTCACCGGCAGGGCCGCGCGGCCGCTTCACATCTCCTACCGGCAGAGCGCGACCAATTCCGACGCCGTGCTCCATCATGTCGTGCGGCTGGAAAAGGGGGCGGAGCTGACGCTTCTTGAGACGGGCACGCCCGGCGCACGGTCGAACGTGGTGATGGAGGTCGAGGTTGGCGAAGGCGCGCGCTTCCACCATCTCAGGCCGCAGGGCAGGGCGCTTGACCGCGCGATGATCACCCATCTTTTCGCCCGTGTTGCCGAAGGCGCGCTCTTCAAGTCCTTCACGCTGACGGCGAACGGCCGGATGACCCGGAACGAGGCGGTGATCCGCATCGCGGGGGACGGGGCCGTCGCCCATATCGCCGGCACCGCCCTTGGTGATGGGGTCGACGGGCAGTTCCACCACGACGACACCATCTTCATCGACCACGGGGCCGAGGATTGCGAGAGCCGGCAGGTCTTCAAGAAGGTCTTGAAGAACGGCGCGCATGGCATCTTCCAGGGCAAGATTCTTGTCCGTCCGGGCGCGCAGCGAACCGATGGCTACCAGATCAGCCAGTCGCTCCTCTTGGATGAGGACAGCCAGTTCCTTGCGAAGCCCGAGCTTGAGATCTACGCCGACGACGTGAAATGCTCCCACGGGTCCACCACCGGGGCGATCGACGAGACGGCACTGTTCTACCTCCGCTCGCGCGGTGTGCCGCGTGCCGATGCCGAGGCGCTTCTGGTCCTCTCTTTCGTCGCCGATGCCATTGCCGAGATCGAGAACGCGGAGTTCGCCGCCGATATCGAGGCGCGGATCGAAGACTGGCTCGCGCGCAGGAAGCACTGAATGGCCGTTACCGACGATATAGTGGCGACCTACCGGTCGCCCGCGCGGGTGATGCGCTCGGTCCTTGAGGGCGAGCGGCACGAGGCGCGGGCCTTGGCCTATCTTCTGGCCGCCGTCTTCGTGATTCACATCGCGCAATGGCCCGGCATGTCGCGCGCGGCCTTCCTTGAACCCGATGTGCCCCTGGCGCAGCGCATGTTCGCGGCCTTCCTTGCCGTGCTGGCGGCGGTGCCGGTCTTTTACGGCCTTGCCGGGCTGTCGCATCTTGCCTTGCGCGCCTTCGGCGGCAAGGGCAGCTATTTCGCCGCGCGCATCGTCCTGTTCTGGGCGCTTCTCGCCATCACGCCGCTGATGCTCTTTCAGGGGTTGGTCGCGGCCTTCTCCGGTCCGGGTGCGGCGCTGACCCTGACGGGGGTGGCGGTCTTCGCGGTGTTCCTCTGGTTCTGGATCACCGGCCTCAGGGTCGCCGAATTCGGGGCCGCGCGATGACGCCTGCTGAAGACAGCCAATCCCTTCTTCTCAGAACCCTGCGCGACCCGCAGGAAGCCGCACGGCGGCTTCTCGCGCTGGATGTTCCGGGCGAGGCGCGCTGGATCGCGGTCCTTCTGGTCGCGGTGCTCGCGGTCGTCAGCCTCGACATAGCGCTCTGGATGGTGCCGGAGGCGGAGCCGTCGATTTTTTCGGTATTGGCGAATCCCTGGCTCGGGCTGCCGCTGCAGGTGATCTCCATCCTCATCCTCGCCGTGGTGATGACAGGCGCGGGCCGCCCTCTTGGCGGCAGGGGGGCCTATGCCGACGCGCTGACCCTCGTGGTCTGGATCGAGTTCGTGATGGTGGTGGCGCAGGCGGTGCAGATCGCCGCGATGCTGGTCCTGCCGCCCTTGTCGCTCCTCGTCTCCATCACCTCGCTGGTGCTCTTTGTCTGGCTGATGGTCCATTTCACGGCGGCGCTGCATGGCCTGACGAACCTCGGGCAGGTGGTGCTCGCGCTCATCGTCGGGTTTGTGGTGGTGGTCGTCCTCGCGGCGGTCGTGCTGGCCGTGCTGGGCATATCGCCGGAAACGGCAGGGGTCTGAACATGTATGACGTGGCGAAAATCCGGGGCGACTTCCCGATCCTTGCACGCAAGGTCAACGGCAAGCCCTTGGTCTATCTCGACAATGGCGCCTCGGCCCAGAAGCCGCGCGTGGTCATCGACGCGATGACCAGGGCCTATGAGGAGGAGTATGCCAACGTCCACCGGGGCCTCCACTTCCTCTCGACTATCGCGACCGAGAAGTATGAGGCGGTGCGCGGTATCGTCGCGCGCTTCCTCGGCGCACCTGACCCCGAGGAGATCGTCTTCACCACCGGCACGACAGAGGGCATCAACCTTGTCTCCTACGGCTGGGCCGCACCGCGCCTTCAGGCCGGCGACGAGATCGTCCTGAGCATCCTTGAGCATCACGCCAACATCGTGCCCTGGCACTTCCTGCGCGAGAGGCAGGGCGTGGTCCTGAAATGGGTGGAGCCTGAGGCGGACGGTGCGCTTGATCCCCAGAAGGTGATCGACGCCATCGGGCCGAAGACGAAGCTTGTCGCCGTGACGCATATGTCGAACGTCACCGGCACGCTCGTTGATGTCGCGGCGATCTGCCGGGGGGCAAGGGCGAAGGGTGTTCCGGTGCTGGTCGATGGCTCGCAGGGCTCCGTCCACCGCCCGGTGTCGATCGCCGAGATCGGCTGCGATTTCTACGCCATCACCGGCCACAAGCTTTACGGCCCCTCGGGGTCCGGCGCGATCTGGATTGCGAAGGACAGGATGCGTGAGATGCGCCCGTTCATGGGCGGCGGCGACATGATCCGCGAGGTCACGCGCGATGCCGTGACCTATGCCGATCCGCCGATGAAGTTCGAGGCCGGGACGCCGGGCATCGTCCAGCAGATCGGCATGGGCGTGGCGCTCGAATACCTGATGGCGCTTGGCATGGAGAATGTCGCGGGCCATGAGGCCGCCTTGCGCGACTATGCCCGTGAAAGGCTGCGCGGCCTCAACTGGCTGAACCTGCAGGGCGACGCGCCGGGCAAGGGGGCGATCTTCTCCTTCACGCTCGACGGGCCGGCCCATGCGCATGACATCTCGACCGTCCTTGACCAGCGGGGCATCGCCGTCCGCGCCGGCACCCACTGCGCCATGCCGCTTCTGGCGCATTACGGGGTGACGGCGACCTGCCGCGCCTCCTTCGGGCTTTACAACACCGAAGCCGAGGTGGACGCGCTGATCTCGGGCCTAGAGCTTTGCCACGAGCTTTTCACCTGACGGGGCGGGCCACTGTCCGCTTGCGAAGCCCCCATGGTCCCGGTATAGACCGGCTCAGGCACCCATAGCTCAGCTGGATAGAGTGCTGCCCTCCGAAGGCAGAGGTCACAGGTTCGAATCCTGTTGGGTGCGCCACTATCCTCTGAAATTGCTAAATAAATTCAGATGCTTGATGGCTCGCTTGTGTTGCTGGGGGTGACACAAGAGGTTACACATGGCGGTAGTCATATGCGAATCCGGGGCCTACAGGGTGAAGGCAAAGTACCTCGAACTCAGGGATAACACTTGGTACTTCCGGCGTAGAATCCCAGCAGATGTCAGACGTCACTATCCCAAGAAGCCGACGCAAATCTTCGTCTCTCTGAAGACCTCCGACGCACGGCAGGCTGCAAAACTCGCTCATCACAAGGCCCTAGAACAGGATGCGTTCTGGGGGGCCTGCCGTTCGGGCCAGCCCGTTGTGGGGAGGGAGACACGTCTGGCCGCTAGCACAGTTCTTGATGCCTACGGTCTCAAGCCGGGGCAGCACAAGGAGTATGAACGCTTAGGGCTAGAGCCGGACGACTTTCTGAATGAACTTCGCCATCAGTCGCAGGATGACGAAGGGCATATCGTTTTGGAGGCACTGTCGCCTGACTACGCCTTGGCGACTAAGCTATTCTATGGGGAGAAGGTTGCTCCAAACTTGACCGATGCAAGGGACAAGCATTTTGCGCTGGGCCTCGGGGCGAGGGGGGAGAAGTCGCGGCAACAGTTCGACAACGCCTTCCGATTGTTCTTAGGCATCGCCGGAGACTTACCTGTTGACCAGTATCGGCGTGAACATGCAAACGCCTTCGTGTCTGCCCTTGTAGAGCGGAACGCAAAGTGTGCGACAATCAAGCGCTATGTCGCTCAACTGAGTCCGGTGTTTGCTACGGCACTTCGAGAGTTTGAAATTCAGCGCCAGAACGTCTTCTCTGAACTCGTTATCCCGAACAAAGGCGACCCGGTCGAAGAACGCCCACCATTTTCCCTTACCGATATTAGGAACATCCAAGCTCGGTGTCGCCAAGTTGACGATCAACGACGGTGGGCAATCTCTATGGTGTCCGACACAGGTGCGCGGCTCTCTGAGATACTCGGTTTGCGGCCAGAGGATGTGGTTCTTGAAACGGAGATGCCGCATATCGTCGTGCAGCGGCATGAGGGCAGACGCTTGAAAACGGCTGCCTCGGAACGTGTCATCCCTCTTGTCGGAGAGGCACTATGGGCAGCGGGCCGAGCTATGACCCAAGCATCGAGTTCCTATCTATTGCCCGTTTTTGCGAAGAGCGGAAAGCTCAACGCTGCAAGTGCATCGGCCGCATTGAATAAGTGGCTCCGAGAGCAGAACTTGTTTGAAGGTAAGGGCAAGGTCATCCACAGCTTCCGGCATTCGTTTCGTGACCGGATGCGCGACGTAGGAACCCCGCCAGACGTTATTGATCGCATTGGCGGTTGGAGCGCCTCAGGAGTGGGTGAGGGATATGGAAAGGGGCACAGCCTCAGTGTTATGGCGAGTTGGATGGCAAAGGGGATGGGCAGTTATGGAGCAATTGAAACGTACGATAACTGAATCTAAGTTTATTTTCCTTGTTCGACACAAACGCAGCCCCCATTGAATCAGTCCAAAGCAAAACCGTTTGAACAGAGCAGGCTCCGTCAGAGAACCCATCAGAACCATGTTGTCGCAGAGCGGCAAGAAGAGTAAGGGCAAGAGACATGGCCGACGATCACCAAGCATACTCGGATGTTGAACTTTACGCGAGTGCTGTGACCCCCGATAACTC